>CALVTH010000009.1 GCA_944360115.1 uncultured Clostridia bacterium | reverse complement strand
AGTGCCGACGGTTATATGTCTCTTTTTGTAAAGGTCGGTCGCGACGACGCTGAATCCGCATTGCGGGAACAATCCCACGGTGACACCGACGAGGGGCGCGAGCGCGCCTTTGAGTCTGATTCTGCCCGCCAGCCTGGGTTCGAGCAGGGCTATTATTATGTTTATGGGCACGAGAACGGCAAACACGATAAGGCTGTCTTCCAGCGCGTGGAGAAGCGTGTGACCCATTATCTGCCCTCCTCCGCGACCGTACCGTTCCTGACCAGGAATTTTTTTGCGGGCACGGGCAGAGAAAATTCCGTGCATGTGAGAATGGTCTGCATACCCGCCGTGAGTTCGACGAGTTTTTTTTGCCTGCCGGCGTCAAGCTCGCTCAGGACATCGTCTAGAAGCAACACGGGATATTCGCCCTTTTCCTTTTTGTACATCTCGGCTTCGGCAAGTTTCATGGCAAGCGCGACGGAGCGCTGTTGCCCCTGCGAAGCGAACTTTCTGCCGTCGAGTCCGTTTATGGAAATGGAAATGTCGTCGCGGTGCGGCCCGACCGTACAGAATCCGAGTTTCTTGTCCTTGTCGCGGCTTTTTTCTAGCGCGACGAGCAATTCTTCTCTTATCTCGTCCTCACTCTCCCCCGTCGCGGCACACTCATACCCCAGCGACAGTTTCTCCCTGTCGTCGCTGAGACGCGCGTGTACAGCGGCGGCTTCCTTGTCCAGCGCGCCGACATACCTCTTGCGACGGGCGACTATGACGGCGCCGTATTCGGCAAGCTGAGCGTCCCACACGGAGAGCATATCGTCGGCGTGCAAATCTCCGAAACACTCTTTTAAGAAGTTGTTTTTTTGTTTTAAAACCTTGTTATAGCGCATAAGCGCCACAAAATACGCCCGCTGCTGCTGCGAAAGCCCGATGTCGAGAAAGCGTCTGCGTTCGGCGGGAGTCTCTTTGACAAGTCGCATTTCGTCGGGCGAAAAAAGCACCGTTCCGAGCACGCCGACGAGTTCCGCAGCGCGCTTTACGGGCAAGCCTCCGACGAGCGCTTTTTTCTTGCCCGTCGCGTCTATGAAAAGGTCTATCGTTCCCGAGCCGAATTTCTTTTCGACGACGGCTTTCACCCTTGCGTGGTCACGGTCGAAACACACAAGTTCCTTTTCCTTTGCCGTGCGCGGAGAACGGAAAAGCGACAGCACGAATATACTTTCCAGCGCGTTGGTTTTGCCCGCGCCGTTTTCGCCGCATATAACATTCAACCCCTCGGAAAACCCGAAAGTCTGCCTTGAATAATTTCTGAAATTTTCAAGATAAAGGGATTTTATTCTCATATACTTGTGCCGATATTCTGCCGTGTATACGCCATATCGCGGTTCGGTTTTATTTTGCCTTTTCCTCTTGAAAAAATCAAGTCGTTTTATTATAATTGATTGCACTATGATCAGGAAAGAGAATTTTTGGGACGATGTGAAAAACGAGCTCCAGAAATCCATGCAGGCTATCAGTTACGAGGTGTGGATTGAGAAGTTGGAACCGGTGTGTTTTGTTGGAAACACATTCGTTTTGTCCACCGCTTCCACCACTTCCAAGAAGACCATAGACACCCGTTATCTCGACCTTATAAAGGATGTTGTCTCTTCACTCAACTCTTTCATCACCAATGTCGAAATCATAGTCAAGGACAAAGAGTCCGAGTATCTCGAAAAACAGAGCGACTCCATTCCCGAAGTCGGTCTCGTCGTCGACGGCACGGCGAAAAAGGAAAAATCGAGACCTTCCCCCTTCCGCGAAGAATACACTTTCGACGAGTTTGTGGAGGGCAAATCCAACCAGTTTGCGCTTGCCGCCGCAAAGACCGTCGCGGAAAATCCCGGCGGGAAATACAATCCTCTCTTCATTTACAGCGGCGTCGGTCTCGGCAAAACCCACCTTTTGCAGGCAATAGGCAACTATCTTTTCAAACATTCTCCGAAAACCAAGGTCGTCTACGCCAATTCAGAGACCGTCGTCAACGAACTCATCAGCGCAATTCGCAGCAAGAGCAACGACGAGAACAACCGTTTCCGCGAAAAATACCGTTCCTGCGATGTTCTGATGATCGACGACATACAATTCCTCAGCGGCAAGGAAGCCACTCAGGAAGCTTTTTTCCACATCTTCAACGACCTGTATCAGACTAACAAACAAATCATCATCACTTCCGACCACGCGCCAAAGGATTTGTCCACGCTCGAAGAAAGACTGCGCACCCGTTTCTCGTGGGGACTTTCCGTCGATATTCAACCGCCGGACATGGAGACCCGTATCGCAATACTGAAAGCCAAGGCTTCCCGTCGCAATTTCAATCTGTCCGACGAAGTCGCGCTTTTCATTGCCGAGAACTCCCCTCCCAACATCCGTGAAATGGAAGGTCTGCTGACGAGCATTTTCTTCTTCAGTTCGCTGAACAACAAGCCGATTATCACGAAGGAACTTGCGGCGGAAGCCCTGAGTAAATTCATAGAGGACAAGAAAGGCGTGCTCGACGCAAACGACATCGTTTCCGCCGTGTGTCAGTACTACAAAATTTCGCCCGCCGACATCTTCGGAAAGAAAAAGACCAAGAATATCGTCGAGCCGCGCATGATTGCAATCTATCTCATCATAGACCTGCTCTCAATGCCGTTGGTCTCGGTGGGTCAGATATTCGGCGGCAGAGACCACACCACGGTCATTCACGCCCGCGACAAAATCACCGAAGAAATGAAGACGAACACCCGTCTGAAAATCGTGGTTGCCGACCTTCGCAACATACTCCTCAACAGATAACGGGGTTTACCGCCGTTTTCTTTCGGTCGTATTTCGCACACAAAAATGTCAACCGATTTTCGTAAAACAGACTGTCGAAAACGGCAAACAAAAAAACACCTCAGCGGTGTTTTTTTTCTCTCGTTATTCTTCCTTTCGGTTTTCTCCGATGTTCACGCCACGGTTTTTGTCCGAATGTTTTTCTTTCCGTGTAGAAAGATGTTTTTCTGAATTGTTTTCGGTTTTTTTTTTCCGGAGCGGTGTTTCTTCTCGCGATTGTGTTTGAGAATTGCTTAATACCGCAAGATTCCGCACGAATCCCGTTTTTCCGCATTCTAACCGCTTATTTTACAAATTTTCCACCACGGTCGGCACATAGTTTTTCCAGACTTCTGTCGTATGTCGCTTCCGCGGATTTGCTGAAAAAGCATGCGGGCAATTCGCCGTAACGGTTGTGATACGCCACACACTCGCAACATTTGCCGTGTCTGCCGCAGGGATATGTGCAAGGACATTCTCTTTTGTTGGAACAGGATTGGCTCATTTTCTCTCTCCTTGTCGTTTTCCGTTATCTAATCGGTTCTTTTGTTATTCTACATTTTTCACCGCAATGTTTTTTTTGTTTTTTTGCGGAGTTTTGGTTTATCCTTTTTATCAATCCGTCTTATCGGTTTTGTTTTTGCTCGGTTTTGTTGTTTGTATTTTCTTACTGAATTGAAAACGCGGGGTGTGCCCCGCGCTTCTTTCAGTTGATGACCCTGAGCGGCAGTATCAGGTGCAGCCAGCCCGGAGTGGAGCCGCGCACTATAAGCGGTGCGGTCGAACTGGAGAAATTGAATGTGAGATATTCGTCGTCGACGGTTTTCAGACATTCGACGATATACTTGCTGTTGAAACCGGTGTTGAGATCCTTGCCCTTCATCGACGCGGGCACTTTTTCACTGATGACGCCGTCGCTGCTCTCCGCTCCGAGAGTTATGCTGTCCTCTCTTATTTCGAAATTGACATTGCCGTTTTTGGCGCCCCTGCTGATTATGGACACGCGTTCCATTGCGCTTTCGAACAGTTTTTTGTCAAGCGACACTTCTGTCTGCACATCGACCTGAATAATCTTCTCGTAACTCATATATGTCTCGGCGATGAGTCGGGACACGAGTTTCGTGTGGAAAAGGTCGACCATTATATTATTCTTTTCGACATATACGGAGACGCTTTCCTCTTCGTCGTCCATGAGTTTGCCGAGTTCAAGCAGGCTCTTCGCCGGCACGACTATGCTCTCCTCGATACCGTTGCACTTGACCGTCTTTTTGGAAAGAGCAAGGCGGAATCCGTCGGACGACACACCTTCGAGAGTGTTGTCTTTGACGGTCAGGCAGCACCCTTTGAGTGCGGGACGGGTGTCTTCCGTCGCGACGCAGAAAATAATCTTGTTGATGAGGTCTTTGAGGTCTTTCTTCAGAATTATGAAAGATTTCTCTTTGGAGACATCCTTGAAGACGGGATATTCGTCGGTGCTGTTTCCGTTTATGTTGAGCACGCTGTCAAGGTATCTGATGACGAGTTTTTTTCCGTCGGGCACGGAAAGTTCGAGCGTCTCGCCTTCAAGTTTTTTTGCATATTCGGCAAAAAGTTTGCCGGGAACGACAAATTCGCCCTCGAGCAGAACCTCGGCGTTGATTTTCTTTTCGATGGACAGTTCCGCGTCGGTGGCAAACAGAGTGAGCGTATCGCCGTAGGCGGACAGTTTGACTCCGTCCAGAATGGGAGTTGTTCTTTTCACGGGTAGTGCGCGCGTCACTTTTGCGAGCGCGTCGCTGAGTTCCGAACCTTGGCAGATGACTTTCATACGGCGCCTTCTTTAATGTAATATTATTTTTAATAATAGTACCATAATTAAGCCTTGTTGACAAGTGGAAAAAATTCCGCAAACACTACAAGTAGAATTGACATTGTCTCAAATAAACAAGATATAGTAAAATTCGCGAAAATCCCCTGTGGATAACGCGCGCCGGTTGTCAACAATCGGGCAACATTGCCGAAAGTTGTCCACATTGTCCCGAAACCGATCCCGCCGTCCGTCATTTATCTTGAAATTTTTTCGCCTTTGATATATACTCATTCTATGGCGAAAGTGATTGCGTTTTCAAACCAGAAAGGCGGTGTGGGAAAAACCACGACTTGCGTCAATCTTGCCGCGTTTCTTGCCGAAAAAGGAAAGAGAGTGTTGGTTGTGGACGCCGACCCGCAGGGAAACGCATCGAGTTCGCTCGGAGTCTACGACAAAAAGATAAAGACATCCACCTATACTCTGCTCTGCGGTGACAACGAGACGGAGGATTGCGTGACGGAAACCGATGTCGGCAATCTTTTTCTCGTCCCGTCGTCCCAGGAACTGGCGGGAGCGGAAATCGAACTTGCGCAGGTTGTCATAGGCAGGGAAAAGATGCTTGCCGAAAAACTCGAGGACGCAAAGAGAAGGTACGACTATATCTTTCTCGACTGTCCGCCGTCGCTCGGGTTGCTCACCGTCAATGCGCTTGCGGCGTGCGACGGTGTGATAATCCCGTTGCAGTGCGAATATTTCGCGCTTGAAGGGATGTCGCAGATGATGAACACCATAAAACTCGTAAAGAAATACCTCAACAAAAAAATCGAGGTTGCGGGCGTGGTCGTCACCATGTACGACGGAAGGGCTAAACTGACAAAAGGAGTGCTCGATGAAATAGACAAGTTGTTTGCGGACAAAGTCTTTTCCACGAAAATTCCTAGAAATGTGCGGCTTGCCGAAGCGCCGAGTTACGGCAAACCGATAAACATATACGACAACAAATGCGTCGGTGCGCGGGCGTATTCGGCGCTCGCCGACGAGTTTATCGAAAAGATAAAGTGAGGTAGTTTATGGCAGCGAAAGGAGGACTGGGAGGAAAAGGGCTCAGCGCGCTTTTCACCGACAACGAGGAAAATGTCAGAGTGGATACCAGCGGAGTGCCCGCGGAAGAAATAGAAATCACTCTTATAGACCGCAACCCCAATCAGCCGCGTAAAACCTTCAAAGAAGAGACCCTTAAGGAAATGGCGACTTCCATTGCCTCTTACGGCGTGTTGCAGCCACTTCTGCTCGTCAAGAACGGCGACCGTTATCTCATAATAGCGGGCGAACGAAGATTCCGTGCAGCGCTTATGGCGGGGCTTAAGACGGTGCCCGCCATAGTGCGCGAATTCACTGACCAGCAAATTCAGGAAATATCCCTCATCGAAAACCTGCACCGTGAGGACCTCAACGCTATCGAAGCCGCCGAGGGGATGAAAGAACTCATGGACAATCACGGGCTGACGCAGGAAGATGTGGCGCAGAGGATAGGCAAATCCCGTCCGTATGTCACCAACACATTGCGACTTCTCCAGTTGCCAGCGGAAGTGGCGGATATGGTCAGAAACGGCGACTTGTCCCCCGGACACGCCCGCGCACTCATTTCCATCGACGACAAGGATTATCTCATTACGCTTGCAAAACAGGCTTGCGACAACAAACTCACCGTCCGTGAAATAGAAAACCGCGTGAGGTTGTATTTCACCAGAAAAGCAATCCCTGGCGGACCCAGAAAAGAAAGAGAAGTCTCCGTCGAGTTGAAAGAAATGGTCAGCGACATGAAACGCATATTTGCGACCAAAGTCAAACTGCTCGGCAACGACAAGAAAGGCAGAATAATCATCGACTATTTCAGCGAAGACGACATCGACAGGATTCACGCTCTCGTCCAGATACTCAAGATGAACGAGAAACTGTGACGGCAAACAGCGAAGCAAACGGCGCGCAAAACAACAAGTCGGCGCGCAGGCAGATTAATCTCAAAAAACAAAAGCAAAAAAAGATAAAACCGCCAAACAGGAGGTTTTATTTTTCATTATAACAATATAAACATACGATTTTGAAAAAACACTATTGAAAAACCGTTGTGTTATAGGGTTTAGTCGTCACAAAAAACATCCGAAAACGGTGTTGTGAAAAAAGCAAGGAAAAACAAAAACCGCCGTCACAGCGGTTTGGTTTTAATCTGCGCCCATTTTCTAGGATAACCTTTCGGAGTGGGAGACAGTTTTTTCAGCACATACAACACGCGAGAAGAGCCGTCGGGAAGTGTGTAATGGATTTCCTTTTCCGGTCTGCCGTGCAGGACGAAAAGGGCGTTTGCGCAGGCTGACGGTTTTTCTGAGGGCGTTTTGTACGCAACAAGGCAACCGCCCGTTTTCAACAACGGGAAACAAAGTTCGACAAGCGGAGAAAGCGCCGTTACCGCGCGTGCGCACACGAAATCGAATTTTCCGTAAAGCGAGCAAAAATCCTCTGCCCTGCCCGTTCTGACCGTGAGATTGACAAGCCCGAGTCGTTTTGCGGCGGCAGTCACAAACATGGTTTTCTTTTCCGTCGAATCGAGTGCGGTGAACGACACATCGGGACGCGCAATCGCAAGAGGGACTGCGGGAAACCCGGCGCCCGTACCGACATCACACACTTCGGCTCCGCTGTCAAACAGACCGACGGCGGCAAGAGAGTCGGCAAAATGACGGGATACAAACGAGGATTCGTCGGTTATCGAGGTGAGATTGAAGGATTTTCCTGTTTCCGTCACGAGCGAATAAAAAAAACAGAGTTTTTCCGTTTGTTCGGCGGAAAGCGTTATGCCCGAAGGTTTCAGAAAATCCGACAATACGGAAAGGTCCGATGGTGTCATTGTGCGACTGTGTCCTTTTTGCCAGGGATGTGCGACGATTTAATAACCGCCGTGATGATGAAAGCGAAAACCAGGAAAACCATACTGTACGGGAACAACATCCTGAAACCTGCGTTTTCCAAGCCGCCGAACCAGGGGTCGGCAACCGAAATAAGAGCGCCCGACAGAATGGGAGTGACCGCCATGGCAAGAGTCATCGAGGTTGCGAAAATGCCCGTATCCGAACCGATACGGTCGGATTTCGTGGTCTCGAGGAAGAATGGATAGATGTTTATCATCACAAGGCCGAAGCTGATACCCAGGATAATGAACAGAACATACAACATGGGAGACGGCGTCGTGAACGGGAAACTTGCTCCGAAAGCGGCGGTCATAATGGCGAAACCGATCAACATCGTGATTTTTCTGCCGATTTTGCTTGCCAGTATGCTGGCGAGCGGGAACGCTGCCATTGCCGCAACCTGCGCAAGGATAAGCGGAATGATTGCTTCGTTCTGCTTGAAGCCGAGTATGTATTGCGCGTATGTCGTGAAGTTGGAAGCAAGCGCGTTATACGCCATATAGAAACAGAAGACGACGGCAAGAATACATATTCTGTTGAAGCCGAGTCCGCCGCGGAATTTTTTCCGCTTTTTCTTTGTATCCGTTTCGTCCGGCTGGCTTTTGAAAAACCCGGGGGAAAGCGCGAAATCGATGTTGGGAAGTAGAAGAAAGGTGTCCTGCTCGACGGATTCCATTTCGAGCGCCGCGGTTGCCGTGGTGGAGGCTTCCTCTTCCGCCGTGATTTCTTCCGATGATAAAAGCGCGCTGTTTTGTTTGCGCTGCTCTTCTTCAAGTTGTTCCCGTCTCTCCGCCTCTTCGTTTTCCATTGCGGCGTCGAGTTTGAACTTGTTTTCTTTTACGGAGAAGCAGAACCACGCAAGCATCACCGCGGTGGTGACGATAATCGCCGCGCCTATGGCATAGTAGCCGTCAAACATCATGAACACATAATAGTAAAGCTGTGCCAACACGGTGAGAATGACGGAGACGACATTGCTTACAGCGTTTGCTATATTACGGAACTTGTCTGGGTTGAGGTCGGGCACAATCGACAGCGCGGGGCTGCGGTACGCCGCCATTGCCGCCAGCGTAATCATAAGGCAGATTATGTACGGCACGAAATAATCCTTGCCCAGCGACGCAAACACGCACACGCCGGCAAAACCCACCATTGAAAACACCGTTCCGATGACGACGAATGGTTTGCGGTTGCCGAATTTCGAGTGAGCGTTGTCGGAAAGTCTGCCGAAAAGAGGAAGGAGAATCAACCCCAGAATGTTGTCCATTGCAATAATAACGCCGTGCCAGACTTCGTTGAGCCCGAACACGCCGTAATCCATTGTTTGAAGGATAGCGTCGTATGCTCCCCAGAAAAGGGAAATCCACCCGAAAGCCAAAGAGCACAGGAATGTACGCTTCCAATTGAACTTCATAGTGCAATGATAACAAAAACGCGCGCGTTGCGCAAGGACTGAGCAAAAAACCGCAAACAATATTGACGGCAAAAACGGCGACACAAAAAGCAAAAACGAAGGTTTATGAGACATAAATCAACACAAAAACGGCGATTTCGCGCAAAACATTCGAGATGTCGACAAAACCCGTCCGCGCGAAAAAGGTTTTCGGGTTGCGCGGTGGCGGGCGAGGTGATAAAATTTCGTTGTCAGGAGGAAATATGCGAATCGGAATAATAACCGCCATGGCGGAGGAGACATTGCCCGTGATGAACAAACTCGGCGGAATTGTCGCCGAGGATTATATCGCGGGAGTCAGGGTGATACAGATAGAAGCCGAAGGGCACACGGTTTATCTTGCGAATTGCGGCATAGGCGAAATCCGCGCCGCGCTTGCCGTGCAGATGTTGGTCGACCTGTTCGACATAGAAGCCGTGCTGAACTTCGGATTTGTGGGTTCGCTCAACAAAAACATTCCCGTCGGAGAAACGGTGATTGCGGAACGCACAGTGCACCACCAGTTCGACATCAGCGCGGTAAACGACGAACCCGTCGGGAAATACGACAAACGCGACGGTATTTTCTTCGAAACGGGCAAGGAAATAATCGAACTTGTGCAAAGAATTCTGCCCTCTCCGTTGCGCACGGTAACCGTCGCGAGCGGAGACAAATTCGTCGCCGATTCCGAGACGAAAAAATATCTCCGCGACGCTTTTGGCGCGGACATCTGCGAAATGGAACTCGCGGGAATATGTCTCGCCGCCGAGCGCAACGGCATTCCCGTTTTTTCGCTCAAAGTCGTTTCCGACGGCGCCGACGAAAACGCGACGGTGTCTTTTGCCGAGGTGCTCGAAAAAGGGCTGACCAAATATGAAGAGCTCCTGCCCTATGTGCTGCGCGCGCTTTCGGGCGTGCGCCCCAACCCGAAGCCGCCGGCGGTTCGCGGCGAAAGACGGTTGACCCGCAGATAACCCGAAAAATTCTTTCGGCACAAACAACCCGCAACCGCAATCAAGCAATCCGCAAAAAACCGCGTGCGGTCTGAAATTCGGCAGACGACGGGAAACGACTCCGTCGGTCAGGCGGTCAAAAAACAACCGCCCCGAAGCGGACAGGAAATTCCGTTGTAAAACAAGTCTCCGACGGTGGCAGTTTAGTCCTCAAGACGGACGGCGCCGCCGAAACGAAACGACAGATCAAATCAAAACGAACAGAATAAAGGACGGTCGCAAAGACCGTCCTTATCTTTTTGCGAGCCGAAGTAAAGGCGGTAAGCTGTTAAGGCGATTAAGACAGCGCGGATGCCGTCTGCACGAAAGATGTGGAATTGTATGCGACTTGAACAGATATGTTTTTCCTCGGCCGAAAACCGTTGTGTCGCAATACATCAGCCCACTCAATAAAATCGAAAACAATAAATATATAGACGGATTGCGATGTAGGATCAGATTGAGCAAAAATGACGAATAAAGCCGTGGCTCAACGAAATGCGCGCGATTTGAACACGCGGTTTTTGTGGAAAGAAAAGCAATTAAAAGGTCATACTCCGAAACAACTCGGAATATGACCGAATTACATTTGAACAGTCTATCCTTATCAAACCGCAACAAGCGGTCTCAATCGCGTTAAAACGCGTCAAGTTCTGGTGTGAATGAGCGCGAGCGTTATTTTACGGGCGGATTGATATTTTGTTGTGCAAACAATCTGTCCTCGTCCGTAATGGGGCGCACGGGCTTGCAAGGCACTCCGGCGGCGAGAACGCCTGCGGGTATGTCGTGCACCACCACGCTCCCCGCGGCAATGACGGAGCCGTCTCCGATTTTGACTCCTCCGCATATCGTGACGCCCGAAGCAATCCACACATTGTTGCCGATTTCCACGGGCTTTGCGTATTCCCAGTCATGTTCGCCGTCCTCATACAGGTGCGCAATGCGTTCGTCGGCAACCAAAGGGTGGCAAGGCGTCGCAACCGTCACCCGCGGCCCGAACATGACATCGTCACCGATTTTTATCGGAGCCACATCCAGCAGCTGACAGTCGAAATTCATAAAGAAATTTTTGCCGAATGTCGTGTTGTATCCGTATTCCACCCTGATGCTCGGCTCGAAATAAGCCCCTTCGCCCCCGCAGGGAAACAGCGCAGCTATAATGCGTCGGCGTTTCAGAAAACTGTACGCGCGCGTGCGATTGAATTTGTCCGCAAGCATACGGGCTCTGAGCCTGTCTCTCATAAGTTGTTTGTCCAGAGGATTGTAAAGCAACCCCGCAATCATTTTTTCTTTTTCTGTCATATCCGTCTCCGACGACAAAGATTCGTTATAGGCAATGGTATTATAGCACAACAGACCCCGCTTGCCCACTCTCCGACAAAAAGTCATTGATCCCGTCGCTACCCGATGAACCAGAATTGCACAATTCTCTCCGTTTCCCCGTTGCGCGCCCCGCCTGTTACTTTTTCGTTTTGACACCTTTGCGCCACACCGAATAGCCCTTTGTCTGCAGTTTCGTTGTATTTTGTCAAAAACTTCCTCATTTCATCAATAGTTCGATTATCCCCTCCTGCTCCCCTCTGCTCACTCTCTCATTTCCGTTGGCAAAGGGCTTTCTTTCCGTTGCCAGAGACATCCCCCTCCCGTTGCCAGAGCCCACTCTCATTGCCCAGAGGTTTCCCATCTCGTTGCCACATCCTCCCGATTGTCAATCGCCCGTTCCCCGCGTCGAGGCCGTCCCATTTTCTCCCCTACATCGCCGGCTCATCCACTACATCGGCTTGCCTGTTTGTTTCTCCGACATACTGCCACATTCGCCGTTTGTCTCTCTGCTGTGCCGCTCGCGCCCGTCAATCCGTCTCCACGCGCTTGCCCATTTCCTCAATATCCCCACCTCTTTGTAGTTTGTCCTCCGCTTTCTGATGTCACCCGGTCTTTTGCCGAGATTTGCGCATCATCCTTATCCTTGTTTGCTGTTTATATGCCGTCTTACCATATGTCTCCCACTCGCTTGTCGCACTGCTCATTTGTTGCCACGCCCTTAGTATCGCGCGCGTGTCCGTTTGCCGTGACGCTACTTCTTCGTCGTTTGCCGTGTGTTTTCACCTCATTTCCCCCTTCCTCGACCCGTTCGCCCTCTTGTTTGCCCCCATCGACCCGCTGCTCTCGGTTGCTTCTATTTGCTGCCGCTTTTGGCTGGAGCCATACTTGTCCGCGCCCGCTCGTGCCCGTTATGTTGCCTGACGGCGGCGTGCGTTTCTCTCTTTGCGCGTTGCTGCCATGGCGCATAATTGTCAAAATCATCATCGATCACTCATCTCGGTTCCTTGCGCCCGCGATGTTGTTCTATGCCCTGTTTTTCATGCCCGTCGCGCCCGAACATGACGGGTTAAATCGCGCGAAAGCGCAGTCAAAAGGTGGAAAATCCTGCAAAAATTTGTCAAAACCGAAAAAGCGGGCGATTTTTCAATATAAACCAGCATAATGCCTAAAGTTGGCGAGCAAGACTGAGATGCAACGGCGTTTGCTTGGGCCGACATACGCCGCCTTTGCCGTCTGCTGTTTTTGCTCGGCAATGCTGTGAGGAATGAGATTGGCAGCCGCGTGTGCCTGCTGTGGTAAAGCATCACAACAAAGCAAGACATACCCTTGATTCTCAAACCCGTATAGCAAATGTGAGGTTGTCGGCTCGTTAAAAATACAGATGTTTCACGTGAAACGCGTAAAAAGCGACTGATTTCAGGGAATGTGGCGGAGCAGTCGTTGTTGAGCTGCGAGAATGTTTTGTTGTGCCGGGCTAAGCCTGCGGGTTGCAAACGCTTGGAAATGGTTGTCGCACGAGGCGCAGGCGTTGTGACGAAAAATGCCGCGCTGCGACTCGGCGGCGATTGCGTGGGGCTGTGGCGGGTTGTGTGCGCGGCGACGAGCGTGGCGAGAGTGCGGATAAAAGGCAGGCGACAGGAAAAATGTCCTAAAAATTAACGATTGTTTATAAGTTTCATGTGAAACATTTTTCCGCACTGCCGAGTTTCACGTGAAACGCGCGGGATTTTGAAAATGGGCAAAAATCCACTAAACAGTGGGGTTTTACGGGGTGAAAAGCGGTGAGGTGTCGCTTATTTTCAGGCGATTTCGCTGAGTTTTGGTTTTGCTCCTAAAATATTTTACAGAAAAATTTTGTGTCTTTCATATAAATTTTTCGTCGTCGGATGTTACACAAAATTTCCAGAATAATCGGCGATGTTTCACAGTTGTCGACTGTGTGGCTGTGAATGCCGGATTTGAGGCCGTTTGCGGTTGCGTTTTGAGGCGGCAGAAGCGGGTAAAATCGAGACGATCGGGTTGATTTTTCTGTGTTTTTGAAAAGATTTGCGGCGAAAATGGCGTTCTTCGGCGTGAATCTGTGGCGTTTGCGGCGTGCGATTGTCGGTATTAGGCGGGCAAAACGGGGTGCGGATGTGGTTTGCCTGGGTGAATGTCAAGCGGAAGTTGGGAAAAAGATGGTCGTTTAGCGGGCGTGAGGACGGTTTGCTAAGGTTGGCGGTGTTTCTTCGCTATACATTTGAAGGCTCGGGGCGCGCGTTGTTGCGGAGCTGGACGCGGTTGTGTTTGGTTTGTGCAGAGATTTTGTGTGCGTTTCGCAGAAATATTAACTGATTTCGGCTGCTTTTGGGGTGCTTTGACTGCTGTTTCGTTATGTATTTGCCGGTTGCGCGTTGATTGTGTTTGTTTATCGGTGCGCTTTTTTGTTCAAGTGGGGTAGTGTGAAAAGGGTATTTGCGGGGCGGCAATGCGGTGACGAGAATGTTGTTGCGGGTGTTGTTTGGCGAGAGGGGAGCGGTTTTTGTG
Source organism: uncultured Clostridia bacterium (assembly GCA_944360115.1). Taxonomy (GTDB): domain Bacteria; phylum Bacillota; class Clostridia; order Christensenellales; family CAG-917; genus Limadaptatus. The sequence continues at coordinate 30,545 of CALVTH010000009.1, read as the reverse complement.
CAAAAAAGGTCGGTTTTATTGTCGGTAGCGATTGTGAGAGTGGGCAGAAATGCGGAAAGCGGCAGGTGTGGCGCGGCGGAATGTGGCGGGCATGAGCGAATGCGGCGTGAGATTGTAGATAAGTTCGAGAGCGGAGTGGCTACACAGACAAATACGGTTGCGATTTTGCCGCCGATGACTGGATGTATGAGGGGAGAGTTGCGGTTTTCCGCATTGTTCTGCGGGCAACGCTTGCGGATTTTCGGAGCAAAGGCAGGCGGTTTTGACGGCTTTTGCGGACTTTTGCGCCGGTGCGGGCGTGATAATGCGAAACCTAATCGAAAAAAAACGAATATATAGACAATAAGCTATATATGTGCGAAAGGATTGCTTCTCTTTGTGCGTTGCGGTGGTATATCGGCGTGTATGCGGTTCGGTATGTTGACGTTTCGGTGTAAAGCGAGTTGGATTGTTTGAGTGCTCGAAGCTGGCTTTGAAGACTGCGGCGGAATAAGTCTGCGTTGTCGCTTATGCCGTATGTTTGTGAGTTCCGTCTGCGCGGGAGTGGCGGGGATCTCTTTCGAGGGGGAAAGGCGCCGTGCGGAGGGAGCGCGAGCAGTCGCGTGCGGCGACCGTGCGCGGCGAGGCGGCGGGGCGTATAATTCGTCGTACCGCGGCGATTTGAGCGGCAAACAAAACCGCGCCGAAAGCGGCGCGGAAAAGTTGTATGAACGGTGTCGTATTGCGCAAACGGCAATACGGAGGGGAAGTATTGCGGCGCAGTATTGCGGCGGAGTTGGCGGGTTTTACGGCTGTTGTTCGTCGGTATCGTCGCGGGTAGCGGCGATGTCGGATTGCAGCGTGTCGGCGGGGCAGGCGACCGAATGAACATCGTCCGAGGGGCGTGCGGGGATGTCGTCGCGGGGCGGCGCGGGAGCGGAGTGGAGCGCCTTTTCGGCTTCTTTCTCCGCTATGACTTTGTTTATTTTTCTGCGGATACGGCTTTCGTAACGCAGGCTGCTGCCCAGCGAGTCCGTGACATCGTTTATGACGAGGAAAGCGCCGGGGTCGATGTCGGTGACGAGGGATTTGAGTTTGCCGACTTCAAAGCGGTTGACGACGCAGTAGAGCACCGTTTTGGGGGTGCGGGAATAGTAGCCTTCGGCGTCTATTGCGGTGACGCCTCTGCCGAATTCTTTGGAAAGGGCTTCCGCCACTTCGCTGTGACGGTCGGTGATGATGAATGCGGATTTGGCTTTGTCGAAGCCGTCGATGACGAAGTCCACCGCTTTGAGTCCCACGGTGTAGGCGATAATGGAATAGAGCGGAGCGATCCAGTCCTTGGTGACTATGCCGGCGACGACATAAACCACGACATTGAACGACATGACGAACGAGCCGACGGTTATGCCGATGCGTTTCGCGAAGACGACTGCCAGGACTTCGACGCCGTCGATTGCGCCGCCGAAGCGTATGGTCATACCGCTGCCTATGCCCGAAACGACGCCGCCGAACAGGGCGCAAAGCAGCATATCCGCGCCGACTAGGGGCGAGCCGTCGGAAAAGTCGATGTCGAAAACCGATTGAAACAGGTAGGAAAAGAGGGCGTACATTCCCACGGCGAACAGCGAATGAACGATGAACGAAGCGCCGAGCCGTTTCAGGCCGAAGAGGAAGAAAGGAACGTTGAATATGAGCAGATAAGCGCTCATCGCGAGCGGCGTTACGGTGCCGAGAAGCATCGAGGTTCCCGAAAAACCGCCGTCGTAGAGACCTACGGGAGCGAGCAGAAGGGTGACGCCTGCGGCGTTGACCACGCCCGCCACGGCGAGCATGAAAAAGTCCGACAGACGGAGAGATTTGACGAAGGAAACGAAATTGTGCGATTTCAATGCGGGCTGTCCTCCGAAAGATGAATTAACGCCGGTTATGATACCACAATATGCCCGGCGGCACAAGCGCAACACCTCCCTAAAAGCGCGGGTTTTAATCAAAACGAACGCAAAACGGAGCCGTTGCGGGAGGCTTTGCAAACGCATAACCGCCCGAAAAAGCGTCGCGCGGAGCGCGTGCCCGCGGGCGACATCCTCCCGAATACAAAATTTTGTTGTATTTGCCCGCCCTATGTGATAAACTTTACAAGAGGTGTATTATGCGTTTTGCTATTGTCAAAAGTGCCGCCGAACTCGGCGAAAGAGCGTTTTACGAAATCAAGTGCGTGCTGAAAGCCAAGCCCGACGCGGTCATAGGGTTCGCCACGGGCAGGACTCCGCTTCCTCTTTACGAGAAAATGGCGGCGGACCACGCAAAGAACGGTACCAGCTACAAAAGAGTGACCGCAATCAATCTCGACGAATATGTCGGCGTCGAAGCCAAGGACAAAAACAGTTTTGCCCGCTTCATGAAGGACAATCTTTTCTCCAAAATCGACATCGACCCCGCCAACACCAATATCCCGAACGGCATGGCGGAAGACCTCGAAGCGGAGTGCGTCAGATATGCGAAGTTCGTTGCCGAACATCCCGCCGACATCCAGATACTCGGCATAGGCGCAAACGGGCACATTGCCTTCAACGAGCCTTACACCAAATACGACACCACCACCCATATAGCGTTGCTTACGGCAAAGACCCGCTCGGATAACGCCGAGGGCTTCGGCAGTCCCGCGGCAGTGCCGTCCTACGCGCTCACAATGGGCATAAAAGAGATTCTGTCGGCGAAGAAGATACTTATGCTGGCAAGCGGCGAAGGCAAAGCCGAAGCAATCTACAATATGTTGCAGGGCAGGGACGACACCTCTTGTCCCGCGGCGGCGTTGCGTTCGCACCCCGATGTGACGGTGGTGCTCGACGAAGCGGCGGCGAAGTATCTCGCCTTCGACGAATGGGCGAAGATTGCCCGCACCGCCGAGAGCGCGGCACCCGCGGCTCCCGTGACGGCAGAAAAGGAGCCCCCCGCCGCACCCGTTGCTCCCGCAAAAGAGGAAGAAGCGGCCGCGCCCGCCGAAGAGACGGCGCCCGTCGCAGAGGTCGCGGAGGTCGCGGAGGACGGCGCGCCCGCGGAGGATAAACCCGAAGAGACCGTCGAAGAGACCGTAGAGGAAGCCCCCGTGGAGGAAACCGCGCCCGCCGAGGACGAAAAGGTCTATCTCGAAGCGGAAATAATCGAGGACGACGAAGCCGAAGAGGAGTCCGCGCCCATCGTCATCGAAGAGCCGACCCGCGGCAAGAAGAAAAAAGGAAGAAAAAATAAAACGCTCTCAGGCGTATGACATTTGCGGAAACGGACGCTTCGGCGTCCGTTTTTCCGTTGCGGGAGCGCGGTCTGCCGCTATGCCGCGAAAGGTTCTTTATGTCGCGCGATGTTGCGCGTAAAACGCAAAACACTATTTTAATACCGACAAATCGCCGATGTAAACTTCGCTTTTGGGCGTTTCGACGCTGACGGTAAAGGTGCCGCTCATTGGCGCGGCGTCGCCGTCGATGTTGAATGTTTCGTTGCCGCCGAGGGTGACGGAAAGATTTTCGGCGCGCCTGAACACCAGCGCTTTGCCCTCCTTTTCCTTGCCGAAGCCCACGAAGAAAGCGCGGAAAAGAGGGAAGAAGATGCGCACCCTGTTGACGAAGGAATCTTTGCCGGGGCTTTTTATAAGCAGCAGATGCACCGCTTTGTCGTCGGCGCGGTAAAGACGGTTGAAACGGAAACCGAAGCAACGCTCGGAATCTATTGCCATAATGAGGGTGTATCTGCCCCGGTAATCCTTGCCGTCCGCCGTGATTGTCGCGGGGATGTCGTACACCTTGTATTCGCGCAGTATGTTGAGAATGTAGGCAAAGACGCCCAGTTTCTTTTTGCGGGCGGGCGACGAAGTGTAGCCGAGAGGGGTGAAAGAGCCTGCCGCCGCGACATATCCGAAAGGCTTGCCCGAAAGATTGGCGAGCTTCCCGAGCGGGACGAATTCGGCTTCGTTTTTTTTGCCGCGGCGCGCGCCCTTGCTCTTTGCACATTCGTTGAAAGTGCCCGCGCCGTAATATATCAGCGGCACGCCCGCCGCCGAGCAGTTGACCAGCGCGTGCGAAAATGTGCCGTCGCCGCCCGCCGCCACCACGAGATCAAAGCCGTCGGCGCTCCATTCGTCTTTCTCGTCGGTGATGTGAAGGACGGTGGGAGAATAGGCTCCGCCGAACCGCGCGGCGAGCCGTTCCTCGTCCACTTTCGAGGAGCGACCGCACAGGCTGTTGATGACGATGAGGCATTTTTTCATACCGTTTGATTATATCTCCCGCCGCCCGCGCCGACAACCGCGGCGGGGCAATTTGTTATTATTATGCGCATATAACGGAAAATAGTGACAGCCTTTTGCGCGGCGCGTTATTGCAAAATGCGGCGGCAATGTATAAAATGTAATTAGACGATAAGGAGGACGCTATGACACGGATAAGAAAGGCAGTCATACCCGCAGCGGGACACGGCACGAGATTCCTGCCCGTCACTAAAGCCGTCCCCAAGGAAATGCTCGCCGTCATCGACAAGCCCGCTTTGCATTACATAGCCAAGGAAGCGGCGGACAGCGGCATCGAAGAAATACTTTTGATAATCAGCCCCGAGAAGGACATCATCAGGCATTATTTCGGCGCGGGCGAAGCGGAATGCGTCGCCGAGCGCGAGCTCAACGAACTCATCGGCAAGGTGAAATTTTCCTTTGCCGTGCAGGAGCGGGCGGGCGGCACGGCAAACGCCGTCATGCTTGCCAGGGAATTCACGGGAGACGAGCCTTTCGCCGTGATGTACGGCGACGATGTCATCGTCAACGACGGCGGCAAGCCCTGCGTGGCGCAGCTTGCCGAGGCGTATGAAAAGACGGGCAAGACCATACTCGGAGTGCAGGAAAGAGCACCCGAGGAGGCCGTGAAATACGCCGTCATCGAAAAGGGCGAGACGGAAGGCAATCTCACCCGCGTGCTGGACATAATCGAAAAGCCCGCCGACGCCGCCAACCTGCCGTCCACGCTCAGCAGTCTGGGCAGGTACATTCTCACGCCCGACATCTATCCCGCAATCGAGCGCGCTCCGCAATTCAGGGGAGAGAAGTATCTCACCCACGCCGTGGGACTGCTCATTCCCGACGGGGTGTACGCCTGCGTTTTCGAGGGCACGCGGTACGACATCGGCGACAAGTTCGGCTATGTGCAGGCAAATGTGGAAATGGGACTGCGCCGCTTCGGCGACAAGATGAGGGACTATCTCAAAACGCTGGTCTGAGCGGCCGGCGGGCGGAAACGCGCCGGACGGGGCGCGGGAAAAGCCGTGCCGCGGTACGGAAGCAATCCGAGAGGAAAGGAACGCAAAAAGAACGGAAAAGAGGACGCGCACCCGACGGACGCGCGTTTTTGTTGCCTGTCAGATTATGCATAACAGACACTTAAAGAGTGAAATTCGTGCGTATAAACATCTCGATTGAGCGGGCGGCGTATGCGGCAAGGAATGGGTCGCGGCTTTCCGCCATAATGCGGAGTTTGTTTTCGGTGCCGCTGCCGCGCAGCATTATGCGCCCGCTGTCGGCAAGCATACCCCTGACGGCTTCGGCATAATCGGCGAGCAGGGGAGAACGCGCTATTTCGTCCTTGCGCGCCGTGCGAATGTTCACATTGACCTGCGGATAAATGGCGAAGTCGGCAAGTTGCGACAGGGGTTTGCCCGCGTCGAGCGCCGTCCGCGCAAGCACCGCTCCCGCGAGCACGCCGTCGCCCGTGTCGAGGTATTTGCCGATGATGATGTGTCCCGACTGCTCGCCGCCCAGAGTGTAGCCGTCGGCGCACATACGCGCCACGACATTGTGGTCGCCTATGTCCGTGCGCACGAGAGATATGCCCTCTTCGGCGAGGGCGGCTTCGGCGCCCATATTGGTGTGCAGGGTGCCGACCACCGTCGAGAAAGGCAGTTCGCCGCGGGCTTTCAACATTCGGGCGAGGATATATATTATCTTGTCGCCGTCGACGATGTTGCCCTTTTCGTCGGCGGCGATGACGCGGTCGGCGTCGCCGTCGAAGGAAAATCCCATATCCGCGCCCTGCCGCACCACTTCGGCGGCGACGACTTCGGGGTGCAACGCCCCGCACCCGTCGTTGATGAGGTTGCCGTCGGAAGAGGTGTTGAGAGCGACGACTTCCGCGCCCATATCCGCGAATATTCGGGGCGCGTATGCCGCCGCCGCGCCGTTTGCGCAGTCCAGCACGATTTTCAGTCCGTCCAGTCTGCCCGCCGATTTCACCTTGTCGGCGTAAAGTTCCGTCGCGCCGCGCGACGACAGCATTTTGCCGCGCGTTTTTGCGCAGGTGAGGGAAGCCTCGGCGATGCGGGTTTCGATTTCCGCTTCGCGGTCGGCGGGCAGTTTTCTGCCGTCGGCGGCGAAAATTTTTATGCCGTTGTACGCGGGCGGGTTGTGCGAAGCCGAAATCATCGCGCCCGCGAACGCGCCTTTTTCCGCCGTGAGATACGCCACGCAGGGAGTGGTGACCACTCCGAGGTCCAGCACATTGCCGCCCGCCGCAAGCACGCCCTCGGCGAGCGCGCGGGCGAGACTTTCGCCGCTGAGTCTGTTGTCGCGGCCGACCACCACCGTGCCGCCTTTAGACGACAGCCCGAGGCTTCCGCCCACAAGCAGGGCTATGCTGTCCGTGAGGCTCTCGCCGTAGACGCCGCGTATGCCGTCCGTGCCGAAATATCTGTTTTTGGTTCCGTTTTGAGTCGACATAATGCAATATATTCGGCGGGTGCGGGGCGGGTTACGGAAGGGGCAGGAAAAATTTTCCGAAAAAATCAAAAAATTTTTTGCAAAAACTATTGACAGCGGCAAAGCCCGTGCTACAATATTAGCAGTCGGACGGCGAGAGTGCTAACAATCGCAAGACGAGATTGCCAAAGGGCTTCCGCCTCTCCGAAACTACAACGACAAGGAGCGTGCAATTATGAAAAACTATGTTATAAACTATTCCCACAGGAACAATCCTCTCGACTTTATCGACGAAGCCTTCGATTCTTTCTTCCGTCCCGCTTTTTACGACGAGAAGTTCGACGCGATGAAGACGGACATCAAGGAGACCGCCACGGCGTACGAAATGGAAATCGAGATGCCCGGTTTCGACAAGGAGGACATCACCGTCTCCGTCGAGAACGGCTATATGACCATCGGCGCCGAGAAGAAGGAAAAGGAAGAAGAGAAGGGCGAGGCGCACCGCTATGTCCGCAAGGAGCGCAGCGTGTCCTGCCAGAGAAGTTACTATATCGGCGACACCGAAGAGAGCACAATCAAGGCGAAATACGACAAAGGCGTGCTGTATGTGACCGTCCCCAAGAAGGAAGAGAAGAAGCCCGAGGGCAAGCGCAGCATAGCCATAGACTGAGACTGACCCTTTCATCCGAAAGTTTCCCCCTTAAAGAGGCAAACGCCCGCAGACCGCGGGCGTTTGTCTTATTCTTTTGCGTTGTCGCCGCGGCTGGCGGGGGTCATGGCAGAACCGCCGTCACTTCCGGAGAGACTGCGGCGGGGATTGCGTCGGAAAGCAGGACGACGACGAAGGTGTATTCGCCGGCGGGCAGGGTCGCACCCGCGTCGAACTCCGTCGAGGAAGTGTTGCAGACGAGCACGCCGTCGGCATATACGGCGAAAGTGCAACCCTCGGGTGCGTTTTCCGTCGCCCAGCTGAGAACGGCGGAATCGAGGTCGAATGTCACCGTCGGGATAGTGGGCGCGACGGGCGGGAAGACGGCTTCGGCACGCACCTCGTCGGAGGGAAGAAAACCTTGCGCCGACACCGCAAACACGAGGGTATAGGCGGCGCCTTCCGCGCATTTCAGGGGAGAGATGTCGACGGACAGCAGAATGTTGCCGTCCCATTCCCCGCGCGTCACGGCAAATGTGTGCCCGTCGAGGACAAAGGAGGTCTCCGACAGTCCGACGGTCGCCGCGCTTCCGTCGCGGAAAGAAAATGTGAAAGCCGCTGCCCTGCCGTCCATAAGCACGGTCGCGACTGCGGAATCCCGCGAAACGGTTGCCGTGACCGAGGGCGACGGCAACTTTTCAAGGACGGGGTCTTCGTCCTGCGTATCGTCTCCGTCCTGCCCGTCCTCGTCTTCCGGGTCGTCGGGCGTTTCGGGGTCGTCCTCCGCGGGCGGAACGACGACGACCGAGGCGCGCACGCCGAGGTCGTTGACCGTGCCTTTGACGGTGTATGAGGCGGGCGAGAAAGCGTAACCGTCGGCAAGGAAAGCCACTTCGTCGCCGTAGGACAACCCCGTCAGAGAGAAGACGCCGTTGTCGTCGGAGACAGCCGTCTTTTCGCCGTCGACCAGTATTTCCACGCCGCCGAGTCCTTCGCCGTCGAGGGTGATTTTGCCCGAGAGTGCATAGCCTTCGGGCGAGACATATTGCACCTCGTCGCCCGAACAGGCGACGAGACAGAACGCCGCGACGACGAGAACGACAAGGCAGAACGCCGTGCGGGCGGAGAGATTTCTGGCGGTGCGCGGGGACATCTTTTTCATTGCGTCACCTCGCTCGTAGCGGGAACGGCAACCGACCGCGCAATCCCGCGAACACCGCCTTTAACACAACAAACGGAGAAGATAAAGTCTTTGTTTTGCGAAACATACGCCGTTATGTCGAGGACGGTGGCGGTCACGGTCTCGGAGATCTGCACCCCGTCCGCGGAACGCAATTCGACATAGTAGCCGTCACATTCTTCCGCGCTCGCGCTCCATACGACATAGGCGCGGTCGCGCGACGCGACGAAGTTCACCGCGGCGGGCGGCAGAGGAGAGTCGGGCACGGAAAAGCGGTAATACGCGGGTGCGGACGGCAGAAGATATTCTTCGCCGTCGGCGGGAATGGCCGTGACCTCGGCGGTGTAGTCGCCGCCGCGCACAAAGGCGGTCACCGAGAAAGAACGAGACTCGGTCGTTCCCACGGGCACGCCGTTGAGCGAGACCGAAAACACAGTGCCGTCGTCGTAGTCGCCCTGCCACGAAAGGACGCCGTCGACACAGTACAGCGCGTTGGGAGAGGGCAGAGCCGTCCTGCGCTCGAACACCGTTTCGCCGCGCTTGCCGCCTGCGGCGACCACGGCGACGACATAACGCCCGCCCGTCGGTACGAAGGCGGTGATGTCGAGAGAGGTTTCCGTCAGCCCCGCGGCAATCTCCGCGCCGTTCACGAGCACGGAGCACGCTTCGCCTTCGGCACCCGTCCATGCGAGGAACACCCTGCCCGCGTTCTCCGTCACGGAGACGGAAACAGAGTCCGCTCCGCCGTCCGCGAGGGCGGCGGGAACGCTTCCCGCAAGCACCGTTGCGGCAATCAGGCAAATTATCACGGCGACGCACAAAGCCGTTCTTTTCGGAGTGAGGTCTTTCATCGGTTTTAAGATAGCCCACGCAAGGAGCGTTGTCAATAAATGTCGAAAAAGCGCGAATCGCACCGCGTGGAAAGCGCGCGCACGGGGAAACATTAAAGAGAGGACGCGGCGAAAGACTATCCGCGAAAAAATTTTTGCGCCCGTCCGCCTGCGTGCGGTCGGGCGCGCACCGCACTATGTTCCGCTCGCGCGGGCGGGCGATGTCCACATATTGCGCTCTGGGCTTCTCAGAGGGCGTAAAAGCGCGCCGCCGTTTTTCGCGTACTCCTCCCCGCGGCGCAAATTTTGCGTAAAACGGCTTGCTACACGCGCGCATATATGGTATAATTCTTTATACTTATTATGAGATAAGTAACAGCGGAACAAAATGCCGTCGCCCGACGGCGGCGGAAAAAGGACTACCTCGTCGCGCCTTTGCGGATTTTCCGCAATTACGGCGCGCTACCACAACACAGGAGGAATAAATGGAAGAGGTCAAACACAGTTACAACGCGACCGATATTCAGGTGCTCGAGGGACTGGACCCCGTCAGAAAGCGCCCCGGTATGTACATCGGTTCCACGGACGCGCGCGGGCTTCATCATCTCGTCACCGAAGTCGTCGACAACTCCATCGACGAAGCACTCGCGGGATACTGCAACAAAATCGTCGTCGAAATTCTTGCCGACGGCGCCGTGCGCGTCACCGACAACGGCAGAGGAATCCCCGTCGGCATTATCGAGAAGGAAGGCAAGTCCGCCGTCGAAGTCGTGCTCACCAAACTGCACGCGGGCGGCAAATTCGGCAGCGGCGGCTACAAGATTTCCGGCGGTCTGCACGGCGTGGGCGTGTCCTGCGTCAACGCGCTGTCCGAGTGGCTGATTGCCGAGGTCCGTCAGGGCGGCAAACTGTATCGCATACGCTTCAACCGCGGCGTGGCGGAGAGACCGCTTGCCGTGGTGGGCGACGCCGACACCACGGGTACGACGATAACTTTCTATCCCGATGCCGACATCTTCGAGACGCTGGATTTCAATTACGACACTATGAAGTCGCGTCTCAGGGAACTTGCCTATCTCAACAAGGGACTGACCATCGAAATCGCCGACGCACGCGTCACTCCCGAGCGGCGCGAGGTGTTCTGCTATGAGGGCGGCATCGTTTCATTCGTCGAGAGTCTCAACAAGAACAAGGAGACCATATTCGACGATGTCATCTATTTCGACGCCACCTATGTGGACAGCGAAATAGAGGTCGCCATGCAGTACAACGACGGCTACACCGACACCATACTCGCTTTTGCCAACAACATCAACACCGAAGAGGGCGGCACTCACCTCGAGGGCTTCAAATCCGCGCTCGGAAAGGTCATCAACGATTACGGCAAGAAGGCGGGCATACTCAAGGACGCCGACAAACTGTCGGGCGAAGATGTCCGCGAAGGGCTCACCGCCGTCATTTCCGTCAAACTCGCCGAGCCGCAGTTCGAAGGGCAGACCAAGACCAAGCTCGGCAACAGCACCATGCGCACCGCCGTCGCAAAGAGCGTGACGGAAGGCTTCGGCACCTATCTCGAGGAACATCCCAGAGAGGCAAAGGAACTCATCCTCAAGACCATAACGGCTCAGAGGGCGCGCGAGGCGGCGAGAGCCGCGAGAGAGACCGCGCGTCGCAAGTCCGCGCTCGAGTCGACGACGCTCCCCGGCAAACTTGCCGACTGCACCGACAAGGACCCCAAGGCGTGCGAGATTTATCTCGTCGAGGGCGACAGCGCGGGCGGCAGCGCAAAGCAGGGCAGAGACCGCAGATTCCAGGCAATACTTCCTCTGCGCGGCAAGATCCTCAATGTCGAGAAAGCCCGTTTGCACAAGGTGCTCGAAAACGAGGAAATCAAAGCCATGATCACGGCTTTCGGTTGCGGCATAAACACCGATTACGACGAGTCCAAACTCCGTTATGACCGCATTATCTGCATGACGGACGCCGATGTCGACGGCAGTCACATCCGCATACTCATGCTGACATTCTTCTTCCGTTTCATGCGCCCGCTCATCGAGAACGGTCATGTGTACATCGCGCAGCCCCCGCTCTACAAACTTTCGCGCGGCAAGCAGGAATGGTATTTCTACGATGACGACGCGCTCAACGCGTTCTACGAGGAAAACGGCAGGAAGGGCTACGACCTGCAGCGCTACAAAGGTCTCGGCGAGATGAATCCCGAGCAACTCTGGGAGACCACCATGGATCCCAAGAGCCGCACCCTGTTGCGCGTGACCATGGAAGACGCCATTTCGGCGGACGAGATGTTCTCCGTGCTCATGGGCGAGCAACCCGAACTCAGGCGCGCTTTTATCGAGGAGAACGCCAAACTGGTCGAGGACCTCGATGTTTAAGGAGACGATATGAGCACCATTAAAGACAAAGACAAGGAATACATCGAACATCTTGCGGACAGCAAGATAGTCAATGTCGAGGTGGAGAACGAACTCAAGAAGTCCTTCATCTCCTACGCAATGGCGGTCAATGTGTCGCGCGCCATACCCGATGTGCGCGACGGTCTCAAACCCGTCCACCGTCGTATCCTGTACGCCATGAGCGAACTCAACCTCACCCCCGACAAGCCGTACCGCAAGAGCGCCATGGTGGTCGGCGAGGTGCTGGGCAAATATCATCCTCACGGCGACAGTTCCGTGTACGACGCAATGGTGCGTCTGGCGCAGGACTTCTCCATAAGATGTCCTCTCGTGGACGGTCACGGCAACTTCGGTTCCGTCGACGGAGACCCTCCCGCGGCATACCGTTACACCGAAGCGCGTCTTTCCAAAATCGCGCTCGAAATGATTCGCGACATCGACAAGCGCACGGTTGATTTCTATCCCAACTTCGACGACACGCGCGAGCAGCCCGTGGTGTTGCCCAGCCGTTTCCCCAACCTGCTCGTCAACGGGTCGGACGGTATAGCCGTCGGTATGGCGACATCCATTCCCCCGCACAACCTCGGCGAAGTCATCGACGCGGTCATCGCGCTCATACACAATCCCGAACTGGAAGTGGACGACCTTATGGAATACATTCCCGCGCCCGACTATCCCACAGCGGGTCTGGTGCTGGGCAGGGCGGCAATCCGTCAGGCGTACCGCACGGGTCGCGGCGGCGCGGTCATCCGCTCCCGCACGGAAATCGAGGAACTGCCCAACGGCAAGAGCCGTATCATCGTCACGGAGATTCCGTATCAGGTCAACAAGGCCCGTCTCATCGAGAACATAGCCGACCAGGTCAAGGACAAGAGACTGGAGGGTATTTCCGACATCAGCGAGGAGACCGACCGCACGGGTATGCGCATAGTCATCGATGTCAAGAAGGATTACAACCCGCAGGTGGTGCTCAACACGCTGTTCAAGCAGACGAGTATGCAGGTCAACAACTCAATCATCCTGCTCGCGCTGGTTGACGGCGTACCGCGCATTCTCAACCTCAAACAAATTCTCGAATATTATGTCGCCCACCAGGAAGATGTCATCGTCAGGCGCACGCGTTTCGACCTCGAGAAAGCCGAGGAAAGGGAACACATCCTCAACGGTCTCGCCATAGCGCTCGCCAACATCGACGAAGTGGTCGAACTGCTCAAGAAGAGCGCGGACAGACAGGACGCCATAGACAAACTGACGGCGCGTTTCCTGCTCAGCGAGAAACAGGCCGTGGCAATCCTCGAAATGCGCCTGCAACGCCTCACAGGGCTCGAGGTGGAGAAAATCAACGAAGAGCTGGAGCAGAAGCGTGCGGAAATCGCCGAATACAAGCGTATTCTCGCGTCCGAAGACGCCGTCAAGGAAATCATCGTCAAGGAACTCACCGAGATTAAGGACAATTACGCGACTCCTCGCCGCAGCGAACTCAGCTACGATTATTCCGAAATCAACATCGCCGACCTCATCGACAAAGAGGACATTGCGGTCAGCATGACCCACGGCGGCTACATCAAGCGTATTCCCGTGTCCGAGTACCGTTCTCAGCGTCGCGGCGGCATGGGCGTGACGGCCCACAAGGCCAAAGAGGACGACTTTGTCGAGCACATCTTCGTCAGCAACACTCATCAGGACCTCATGTTTTTCACCAACCTCGGCAAGGTGTTCACGATGAAAGGCTACGAAATCCCCGAGGCAAGCAAGACTTCGAGGGGCAGGGCAATCATCAACCTGTTGCAGCTGGTGCCGGGCGAGAAGGTGCAGACATTGTTGCCGCTGCCCGAAGAGCGCGAAGGTCGCTTCCTTATGCTCGCCACGCGCAACGGACTCATCAAGAAGACCCCGCTTTCGGAGTTCGAGTCCATAAAGCGCAACGGCAAGATAGCCATAAAGTTCGTCGACGACGACGAACTCATCGAAGCCGTGCTCACCAGCGGCAACGACGAACTCATCATGGCGTCCGACGAAGGATACTGCATACACTTCAACGAAAAGGACATCCGCCCCACGGGCAGGACGGCAATGGGCGTCAAGAGTATGCGGCTTGCCGAAGGCGCGCACATGGTGGACCTCGCCGTCGTCACCGACGATTGCGAAATCCTCACCGTCACTTCGCACGGATACGGCAAACGCAGCAGCATAGCCGACTACCCCCTGCAGGGCAGAGCGGGCAAAGGCGTCAAGGCGGGCGTGTTCAACGAAAAGACGGGCGGTCTTGCGGGACTCAAGGTCATACCCGCCGACACCGACATCATGATGATTACCGACGGCGGTATCATCATCAGGGTGCAGGCGGACGAAATCAGCAAGATAGGCAGAGCCACGCAGGGCGTGCGCATAATGAAACTCAAGGACGACAGCGCCAAGGTCGTCAGCATAGCGCTCACGCCGCACGAAGAGGAAGAGCCCGAAACCGTCGAAGGCGAAACCTCCGAAACCGCAACCGAAGCGACAACCCCCGCCGAAACGACGGAACCCGCCGCTCCCGAATCTCCCGCAGAGGAATAACAAACCGCAATTCACACGGTTAGATAACGGAAAAGCACCGCATTTGCGGTGCTTTTTCCATGTGTGGACAGGATTTTGAAGAGCCGCAAGGAGAACGGCGAACGACGCCGCGGAAAGGAAGGGAAATTCGTTGCGGCGGCGCTCGGCGCGAAACCTGCGCAAAACCGCCGTTTGCCCCGATTCACGGCAATATCGGGCTTGAACTTGCGGCGGAAAGTTGTTAGAATTGAGTGAGATGGGTCGCGCGCCGCGCGGTCGCGCCCGCACAAGGGCGCGCGGAAGCGGCAACGGAGCGACAGAGGAGAGAATTATGCAGAAGACTTGGTTCAGGGAGCTTTCGGTATATCAGATATGGCCGCGCAGTTTCTGCGACGGAAACGGCGACGGCATTGGCGACCTTAAGGGCGTGCTCGGCAAACTCGACTACATCAAGAGCCTCGGCGTGGACGCAATATGGTTCTCGCCGCTTTACGCTTCTCCGCAGAAGGACTACGGTTACGACATTTCGGACTACCGCGCAATCAATCCCGAGTACGGGACTATGGAAGATTTCAAAGCCGTGCTCGCCGGCGCGCACGCCCGCGGGCTCAAGGTGGTTATGGACCTGGTCATCAATCACACTTCCGACCAGCACGAATGGTTCAAAAAGTCGGCGGCGGGAGACCCAAAGTATAAGGACTATTACATCTGGCGTCCCGGCAAGGGCAAAGACGGCAAGCGTCCTCCAAATAACTGGCAGGCGACCTTCCCCGGTCCCGCGTGGCAATGGAACGAGGAGAGGGGAGAATATTATCTGCACCTCTTCGCCGTCGAGCAGCCCGACCTCAATCACGACAATCCCGCCGTGCGCGAGGAAGTCAAAAGCATAATGCGTTTCTGGCTGGATATGGGCGTGGACGGTTTCCGCGAGGATGTCATCACCTACATCAGCAAGCGCGAGGGACTGCCAAACGGATTCCCCGTTCCCGTCATGTGCGGGCAGGAGCACTATTCCCCCGGTCCCAACATACACAAGTATCTGCTGGAGTACAGGCAGGTGCTCAAGGATTACGACGCGTTCCAGCTGGGTGAAGCGCCGATGATGACGCCCAAAAACGCGCTCAAGTACATAAAAGAGGGCGAAGATCAGCAGCTGGACATGATGTTCCAGTTCCAGCACATGTCGGCGGACTGTTTCGTTATCAGTTACCTTCCGACGGGGTTCAGCCTGCGTAAACTCAAAAAGGTGTTCCGCAGGTGGCAGAAGAAGATGTACGGCGTGGCGTGGAACACCAACTATATGGAAAACCACGACCAACCCCGCGTCATTTCCCGCTACGGCAGCGAGAAGATGAGGACGGAGAGCGGCAAGGCGATCGCCACCATATACACCTTCCTGTCGGGCACGCACTTTGTCTATCAGGGGCAGGAGATAGGCATGCTCAACTATCCTTTCAAAGACTGGAGCGACATAGTCGATGTGGCGTCCTTCTGCGCCAAGGACCTCATGGAAAAGACGCACCTTTTCTCGGCGAAGAGGATTTTCCGCAATTGCGCGTACGCCTCCCGCGACAACGCCCGCACTCCCGTGCAGTGGAACGCCGAAGAAAATGCGGGATTCACGACGGGCACGCCGTGGTTCCATGTCAATCCCAACTACAAGGAAATCAATGTTGCGGCGGAAGAGTCCGACCCGAACTCCCTGCTCAACTATTACCGCAAGATAATCGCGCTCCGCAAGCAGTACAAGGAAGCGGCGATTTACGGCAAATACAAGGAATACGCCAAGTGCAACGGCAAGGTGTACATTTACGAGAAAATCGGCGACGACGGCACGCGTCTTTTCGTGGCGGCGAATATGTCGGGCAAGACGGTGTCGGCGGCTCCCGTAAAGAGGGTTGTCCCCAAGGGCGCAAAACGTCTGGCGGGCACCTACGACGGCTCGCTGGCGGGCAGAATGAGACCCTACGAGGCGCACATCTTCCTCGTGGAGAAGTGACCGACCGGGCGGCGCGTCGCGCGCCGCGCAACTGAAGATTAAGCAGCCGACACCCCGTCGGTTTTGATAAAAAGAGGAGTTTATTATGGCAAAACGCAACAAGATGTGTCCTTTCTGTTATATCCGCAAGATGTTCGGCGGCGCGCCGCGGACGCGTGAGGAGGCGTTGCCGACCTACGAAAACGGCGTGCGCAAGACGCCGCTCATGGGTTGGTCCAGCTGGAACACTTTCCGCAACAACATCGACCAGCAACTCATCTACGACACCGCCGTCGCGCTCAAGGAGACGGGGCTTGCCGACGCGGGTTATACCTATGTCAACCTCGATGACAACTGGCACTCCAACATGCGCGACGAAAACGGCGAATGGCAGGGCGACCTCGTGCGTTTCTCCGAGGGTATTCCCGCACTGGTGAAAAAGATAAACACCCTCGGGCTCAAAGTCGGCATTTATTCCTCCAACGGCACTCTTACCTGCGAGGACCTGCCCGCCAGTCTCGGGCGCGAACTCGCCGACGCCCGTACGATAGCCAAATGGGGGCTGGAATATTTCAAATACGATTTCTGTCACAACAAGAAAGTGCCGTCCTACGCGCCGCTCGTGTTCTCGGTGGATGTTTCGAAAAAGGGCAGCGGCAAGACCACGGAATATCTCGTTTCCAACGCCATACTCCAAGGGCTCGCCCGCCGTATGAAGGACAAGCGTCTGCGCGGCGGTCAGTATGTCTCCGGCATGGACGCGGGGGCGGGCAGTATACTGTTCGACAACATTGTCGTTGACGAAGCGGGCGAATATATCCTCACGGTCAACATAAGGAAATACGGCTCCTACGAAAAATATCTCGGCGTGAAGGTCAACGGCGAAGAGGCGGACGGCATTTATTTCCCCGGGCAGAAAGTTTTCAATCTCACCGCGCGTTTCCAGACGGTGGTGACACTCAGGGCGGGCAGAAACTCAATCGAACTCGGCAATCCCGTCACCGACAAGAATGTCAGTGCGGCGATACAGTACCGTCATATGTCGCGTTGTCTCGTTCAGGCGGCTGAAGAGCAGGCGGCAAGGACGGGCGAACCCGTCAAACCCATTCTGTTCTCGATATGCGAATGGGGCTTCCGCAAGCCCTGGCTGTGGGGCGCGACGGCGGGCAATATGTGGCGCACCACCCCCGACATCCGTCCGTGGTGGCAGTGGATAAAGATTATCTACGGCCGCAATGTCAAGCTGTGGAAATACGCTTCGGCGGGGCACTTCAACGACCCCGATATGCTGGAAGTGGGCAACGGCAAACTGACCTACGACCAGAACATGGCGCACTTCGCCCTGTGGTGCATGATGAGCGCTCCGCTGGTGCTGGGCAACGACATCCGCAAAATAACCAAGCCCGTGCTCGACATTGTCACCAACCGCGACCTCATCGCAATCGACCAGGACGCCCTTTGCAAACAGGCGAAGAGAGTCAGACGCGGCGCGGTGGATGTGCTGGCGAAGCCTCTTGCCGACGGTTCGACGGCGGTGTGCTTCTTCAACAAACGCGGCTACGCGCAGCGCGCTTCGTTCGACCTTGCGTCGCTGTGCAAGGACGATTATGTGGCGGCGGGCAAATTCGCGGGCGAAATCACCGAAATCACGGGCGAAGTCACCCTCGACGGCAGCCGCGCCAAGGTCAAGGTGGCGGGCAACGGAGTGGTGGTGTTCCGTTTCAGATAACCCCGCAACGCATATAAAATGCGCAACGACAGAGGCCCCGCCGCATTTGCGACGGGGCTTTTTCTTACGCAAAATCGCTACTCTCACACTTTTTGTTGCAGCGCGGCGATTGCGCAAAAACAAAGTTTATTTGTCGAAAATCAAAGATAAAACAGCAGAAACGACGCGACTGACATTGCGGCGGTGTACACGGCGAAGGGGGTCAGCGAGCGTTTCTCAAACAGGGCGAGGAAGAATTTTATCGCCGCAAGTCCCGACACGAAAGCCGCCGCCGTCCCCGCGACAAGGGGCAGGATTCCCACGGCGGGCGCTTCGCCCGAGAGGGCGATTTTGCCGCCTTCGTACAGGGCGGAAGCCACAATCACGGGCAGCGACATCAGGAAAGAGAATTTCGCGGCGGCGGGTTTGTCCACGCCGTACAGCCTGAGGGCGGCGACGGTCGCGCCGCTGCGCGATATGCCCGGCAGCACGGCTACGCCCTGAAACACGCCCGCGAGCAGGCTTGCCTTTGCGTCGAGGAAGCGGGGCTTGCCGACGAAACAGCGGGCGAGCACCAGCAGCGCCGTGGTGGTCATGAATCCGAGGGGAAGCATTGCGCCGTCCACGAGAGAGGGAGCGAAGTACATGAAGAGCAGGGCGAGCGCGCCCGTCGGCAGGCAGGACAGGAAGAGGAAGAGCAGGGTCTTTCGTCCGTCGCGGCGGAAGAGGGAGAGTATGTCCGCACGCAGGCAGACGACCACGGCGAGCAGGGTGCCGAGGTGCAGACAGATGTTGAAGAAGAGGTCGGGGGTGCCCACTCCCGCCTTTTCCAGAAAGAGGAGGTGCCCTGACGACGAGACTGGCAGGAATTCCGTAGCGCCCTGTACCAGACCGAGAACTATTGCTTCCCAAACGCTCATAATTCACCGTTTTGCGGCGAAAAGCGTTGTTTTCTTTACTAATCGCCGCGGATGTCTTATAATTAGTCCAGTATATTGCTGTACGCGGGCGAGTATGCGCGCTTACGCCGCGGGCGCGCCCGAGAGGTGGATATGAAACTCGGAGTGGTAGGACTTCCCAATGTGGGGAAGAGCACGCTTTTCAACGCTATTACCAAGGCAGGTGCGCAGGCCGCCAATTACGCCTTTTGCACCATAGAGCCCAATGTGGGCATCGTCGCCGTTCCCGACGAAAGACTCGACAAACTCGCCGCCCTTTACGACAGCAGGAAAATCACGCCCACCACGCTGGAATTCGTCGACATAGCGGGGCTTGTCAAGGGGGCAAGCCGCGGAGAGGGACTCGGCAACAAATTCCTGTCGCACATACGCGAGGTAGACGCCGTGGTGCATGTGGTGCGGTGTTTCGACGACGAAAACATCATTCATGTCGACGGCACGGTCGACCCCGTCCGCGACATGGAGACCATAAACCTCGAACTCATCCTTGCCGACCTCGAAACGCTGGAACGCAGAATGGGCAAGGCGCAGACGATGCTCAAAGCGGACAGGAAATACGCCGAGGATGTCGACAGGCTGACCAAAATGAAAGAGTGGCTGGAGGCGGGCAAACCGCTCCGCTCCCTGCCCATGGACGATGAATTCAAGGCGTTTGTGGACGAACAGTTTCTGCTGACCGCCAAGCCCGTCATCTACGCCGCCAACACCGACGAAGCGGGCATAAACGGCAACGCCTACACTCGGAAGGTCGCCGAAGCGGCGGCGCGCGAGGGTGCGGAGTGCGTGGTGCTGTGCGCCAAACTCGAGGAGGACCTCGGCGCGCTGGACGACGAGGAGCGCGCCGTGTTTATGGAAGAGTACGGGCTCAAGGAAAGCGGGCTTGACAAACTGGTCAAGGCTTCCTACAAACTGCTCGGACTCATAAGTTATCTGACGGCGGGCGAGAAAGAGACTCGCGCGTGGACGATAGTCAAGGGCACCAAAGCGCCGCAGGCGGCGGGCAAAATCCACAGCGATTTCGAGAAGGGATTCATCCGCGCCGAAATCGTCGATTACGAGACTCTGCTGGAGTGCGGGTCTTTCACGGCGGCGAAGGAGAAAGGCAAGGTGCGCAGCGAAGGCAAGGACTATGTCATGCGCGAGAACGATGTCGTGCTGTTCAGGTTCAATGTGTAATTGTAAGGAGAGCGGGCAACCGCGCAGGTTATGTTCGAAAAAGAAATTACGGCGGCAATAGCCGCGGCGGCGGGCGGCGCGCTCGCCGAAGAGGAAATCTCCGCCGCGTTGGAAATCCCCAAGGAAAGCAAACTCGGAGACATCGCGCTTCCGTGCTTCAAGTTCGCGCGCGCGCTGCGCAAGGCTCCCGCGGCGATAGCGCAGGATATAGCGGACGCGCTCGTCGTGCCGGAATGTGTCGGGCGCACGGAAACAGCGGGCGGCTATCTCAACTTTTTCTTCGACCGCGAATATACGGCGAGGAGTCTCTCCGCGCTGGACGGCTGGACGGGAGAGAGCACTCGCGGCGAGAGAGAGGGCGAGGGCAGGACGGTGTGTCTCGATTACAGTTCCGTCAACATAGCCAAGCCTTTCCACATCGGGCACCTCTCCACCACGGTCATAGGCGCGGCGCTTTACCGCATTTTCAAATATCTGGGCTACAACGCCGTCGGCATAAACCACCTCGGCGACTGGGGCACGCAGTTCGGCAAACTCATCGTCGCCGTGCGCAAGTGGTCGTCGCTCGAAGAAATAAAGGGCAAGGACGAATATTTCCTCAATTCGCTGTATGTGCGCTACCACCGCGAAGCCGAGGAAAATCCCGCCCTCGACGACGAGGCGCGCGCGTGGTTCAAGAAAATCGAGGACGGCGACGGAGAGGCGGGCGAGTATTTCGCCGCGTTCAAGGAAATAACGATGAAAGCCGTCGGCAGGATATACGACCGTCTGGGCGTGACCTTCGACAGTTACGCGGGAGAGAGCTTCTACAACGACAAAATGGACGCCTGCCTCGACATACTCCGCGAGAAAGGACTGCTGGTGAAATCGGACGGCGCGGAAGTGGTCAGGCTCGACGAATACGATATGCCTCCCTGCCTGCTTGTCAAGGCCGACGGCGCCACGCTTTACGCCACGCGCGACATCGCCGCGGCGTATTACCGCAAGAAAACCTACGACTTCGACAAGTGCCTGTATGTCGTGGCGTATCAGCAGAATCTGTACTTTAAGCAGCTGTTTAAGGTGCTTGAACTTATGGATTTTGCGGGCGCAAAGGATATGGAACACATCGCGTTCGGTATGGTGTCGCTCGAGGACGGGGCGATGTCCACGAGAGGCGGCAGAGTGGTGTGGCTTGCCGAGGTGCTGGACAAGGCCGTCGAAAAGGCGAAGAAAATCGTTGCGGAAAAGAACCCCGACAACGCAGGACAGGACGAGATTGCCGAAGCCGTCGGCGTGGGCGCCGTGGTGTTCTCCGCGCTGTGGAACAGCCGCATAAAGGACATCGTTTTCTCCTTTGACAAGGTGCTCAATTTCGACGGAGAGACCGCGCCGTATGTGCAGTACACCTACGCCCGTTGCGCCAGCGTGCTGCGCAAGGCGGGAGAGCGTGCGGCGGCGGACTATTCCGCGCTGGTCTCCGACGAAGCGTACGAGACGGTCAAGTGCCTGTTGTCCTTCGAGGACGCGGTGCGCGCGGCGGCGAAATCGCGCGAGCCGTCTTTCGTCACCCGTTACGCTGTGGACCTCGCCGAGAAGTTCAACCGTTTCTACATCGAGCACCGCATAATCTCCGACGACGCGGGGGCGACCGCCGCGCGACTTAAGCTCACGGAGTGTGTGGCAAAGACGCTGAAATGCGCCCTTTCGCTCATCGGAATCAAGGCTCCCGAGAGTATGTGAGCGGCGGCGGAAGTTCAAGCCCGCACGCGCGGGCGGCAAAACAGTTGACATAATCATTATTGTTTCTTTATAATAGGGCAGCGTATTTCGCGCTCGGTGCGTACACGCGCGGGGCGGCGGAAAGGCAAAATATGACAGACTAACGGGGCAACGCCCCTTTCGGAGGAAGAAATGAAGCAAACTTATCAACCCAAAAAGAGACAGAGAAGCAAGGTTCACGGTTTTCGCGAGAGAATGCGCTCGACGGGCGGCAGAAAGGTGCTCAAGAGGCGTCGCGCAAGAGGCAGAAAACAACTGACGGTGTAAGATGAAGCGAGAGCATCGGCTCAAGAAACGCGCGGCGTTCACCTATGTGTACAAGCGCGGTGAGCGGACGGGCTCGCGGCATTTGCTGTTGCTCTCGGCTCGTTCGACGGAAGGGCTCAAAGTGGGGCTTTCCGTCTCAAAGAAAGTAGGCAAGGCAGTCGTTCGCAACCGCGTCAAGCGGCTTTTGCGCGAAGCGGTGTCCGCCGTCGAAGGCAGACTGGACGCTTCCCGTATGTATGTAATCGTCGCGCACCCTTCCGTCGTCGAACTGGGTTACGGCGAGATGTGCGCCGAGGTGGAGAAGATTTTCTCCCGAGCGGGCAGACTGTCGGAGGGAGAATGAAAATCACGAGGATTCTGCTTGCCGTCTACAAGCGCACGCTCTCTCCTTTCATCGGCAACAACTGCAAGTACACGCCCACCTGTTCCGTCTACGCCTGTCAGGCGGTGGAGAAACACGGAATAGTCGCGGGCGGGGCAATGGGCTTGTGGCGCGTGCTCAGGTGCAATCCTTTTTCCAAGGGCGGGTTCGACCCGGTGCCCGAAAACTACCGGGGCAAACTCAAATGGCTCGTTTAGACTACAGACGCAAGAGAATGCTCGCAATCTACGCAGTGGCGTTGCTGCTCGTGTGTTGTTGCGTCATCCTCACGGCGTGCAACCGTGACAGCGGCACCTTCGATGTGTCGGGCGACACCGTCGCCGAACCCACGCATTTCATAGCCAAGCTCATGCTCGGACTCAACGACAGCGTGCAGGTTTTCGGCTGGACGGTGGTGGCGTTCACGGTCATTCTCAAACTCGTCCTTTCCCCGCTTGACATCTGGCAGAGGGTGATTGCCCGCAGAAACGCCAAAGCAATGGAGCGTATGCGTCCGCAGCTCGAAGCGCTCGCGGAGAAGTGCGGCGACGACAAACAGCGCTATCAGCAGGAGCAGATGGCTCTTTACAAGAAAGAGAAGTATTCCATGCTCGGCGCCTGCCTGCCGTCTCTCGTCACGCTCATCGTTTTCATAGTGCTGTTCGCGGGATTCCGTCAGATGGTCGGCTATCAGTTCGCTCTCGACTACAAGGAATGCTACGACGAATACACCGCTACCTACGACGCCGAGATGAACAAGTCCTTGGAGGAGGCAATCAAGGCGGCGGGGCTGGAAAGTTACGAGGACCTGCCTCTCACGGCGGAGAAAGCCAATGCGCACAACGCCGCCGTCGACAAAGCGCAGACCGCCGTTTACAAACATTATTTCTCCGAGGAAAACCAAAAGAGGCGCAAATTCCTCTGGATTCACAATGTGTTCGTGCCCGACAGCTGGGAAGAAGGCGTGCCCGACTATCTCGTCGTCACGGGACAGGAAGGCTTCGCGATGTCCAAGATCACGGGCGTCATGAAAGACGAATACAATCTCGTCATGGGCAAGGTGCTCGGCGCGGACGATATGGGGTACGGCAGCGGCAGCAAGTGGAACGGTCTGCTCATTCTGCCCGTGCTGTCCATCGCGCTCAGTTTCCTCTCCCAGAAACTGCTCACAAAATCGCAAGGCGCGCCCCCGCCCACAGCTAAGGGCAAGGGCGACAATATGCAGGCGAATATGAAGATAATGCAAATCTTCATGCCGCTCATGATAGGCGTTTTCGCGCTGTTCTATTCTGCGGCGTTCGCGCTGTACACTTTCACGAGTTCGCTCGTCGCAATCGTGTTCCAGCTTATTTTCGCGCTCATAAACAAACTGCTCGACAAGAGAGAGGAGCGCAAACGGGGCGGCGGGTTTATCAAGGTCTGATACAGGAGTGATATGGAAAAATCCGTTATAACCAAGGCGGGCAGCGTTGAGCTCGCCGTCGAAAAGGCCCTTGCGGAGCTCGGCGTCGACAGAGACAAGGTCGAGGTCGAAGTCCTGCAGAAGGGCGGTCTGTTCAAGCACGCCGAGGTGCGCGTCACCGTCAGGGAATCCGACGCGGACATCGCGCTCGCGTTCGTCAACGAAACCCTCGCGCTTATGGGGATAGCTTCCCGCGGCAAGGTCGTCGACGGAGCCGAAGGCGAAATCGTCATCGAAATAGACGGAGAGGACAGCGGCGCGGCGATAGGCTACCGCGGCGAAGTGCTCGACGCAATTCAGTTCCTTGCGCGCACTTATCTCAACCAGGTCAAGCCTTCGGCGGGCAAACTCACCGTCGACTGCGAGAACTACCGCAACAAACGCCGCGACACTCTCGTCGCGCTGGCGGGCAGACTTGCGGAGAAAGCGTACCGCACCCGTCGCAAGGTTTTTCTCGAACCCATGAACCCCTTCGAGCGCAGGATTATCCACAGCGCGCTCGCGGACAGCGAAATAGCCGAGACCGTCTCCGAGGGCGAGGAGCCTTCGAGATATGTCGTCATCATTCCCAAGGGCGTCGAAATCCGCGAGGACAGACCCAGAAGGGGCGACCGCAGGGATTCCCGCGGGGGCAGGAGAGACGACAGGCGCGGCAGAGACGAAAGGGGCGGCAGGGACGACCGCCGCAACCGCTCGTCCAAGGGCGACCGCGACGACCGCAGGCGCGAGCGCACCCGCACCGAAGAGGAAGAAGTGCCCGACGGCAGAGTGTATACGGGCTACTTCACCGACGACTTCGTCAGGCAGGAGCAGAAGCCCTCGGGACCTCCCAAGTTCAAGAGTTTCGGCGGCAAGAAAAAGTTTTGAGGTAATTATGAATACCATCGCGGCTGTATCCACACCCGCGGGAGCAGGTGGCATCGGCATCGTCCGTGTGTCCGGAGAGGACGCGCTCGGGATAGCCGATGCCGTTTTCGTTTGTTGCTCCGCAGGGGACGAAAGCACGCGCGACGCGCTGGCGTCGTCGCCGCTTTGCATGCACTTCGGCGAATTTGTCGCCGAGGATTTCCGCGACCGCGGCTATGCGGTCTATTTCCCCGCGAAGAAAGCATACACGGGCGAGGACACCGTGGAATTTTATCTGCACGGCGGTGTGAGAATAATGCGCGGCGCGCTCGACGAATGTCTGCGCAGGGGAGCGAGGCTCGCGGAGCGCGGCGAATTCACGCGGCGCGCTTTTCTCGCGGGCAGAATGAGCCTTGCCGACGCCGAGGGCGTGGCGGATATGATAAACGCCGAGAGCGCGGCGGGACTGCGTGCGGCGTACCGTCTTATGGACGGTTCGGTGGCTCGCGCGATAAACACGGTGCAGGCGAAACTGCTGGACATTATGGCGGGGCTGGAAGCCGTCCTCGATTATCCCGAGGAGACGGAGGACGAGGTGTTGCCACCCCTTGCCGAGAATGTGACGGCGGTGCTGGACGATGTCAACGCGTTGCTTGCCACCGCGCGGCAGGGCAGAATGGCGAAGTACGGCATAACCGCGGTGCTGGCGGGCGAGCCAAACGCGGGCAAGTCCTCTCTTTTCAACGCTCTTCTGGGCGACAACCGCGCAATCGTCACTCCCGTGGCGGGCACCACCCGCGATACGGTGGAGGGCAGCGTGGAATGTGACGGCGTCAGAATAAACCTCGTGGACACAGCGGGACTGCGCAGCAGCGCGGACGCGGTGGAGAGCGAGGGCATAGCCCGCGCGCTTCGCGCCGCGGAGCACGCCGATGTCGTCGTGCTCGTCCTCGACACCACCTCGGACAGCGCGCGGGAATACGACTTCGGCGAGGTGCCCGTGTTCAGGGTGCGCAACAAATGTGACCTCACATCGTACGCCTGTCCGCGTATGTTCGGCTGCTACGCCGTCAGCGCGAAAGAGGGCGTCGGCGTGGACGAATTGCGCCGCGGAATCGCCGCGCTGTACCGCGAGGGCAAAACGCAGGGCGGCGAAGTTATAACCTCAGAAAGACACCTTTCGGCACTTTATCGTGCAAAAAGCGCGCTTGAAAGCGCCGTTGCAGACATAAACAATACGGCGGATTGCGTGCTGGTCAATCTCCGCGAGGCGTATGACGCGCTCGGGGAAATCACGGGAAGCACGGCGAGCGAAGCCGTCGTCGAGAGCGTATTCTCCAAATTCTGCGTGGGCAAGTGATGAGAAATTTCGACATCGTGGTGATAGGCGCGGGACACGCCGGAGCGGAAGCGGCTCTTGCCGCGGCTAGGAAGGGGCACAGCACCCTTCTGCTTTGTATGTCCTTCGGCACCGTGGCGTATATGGCGTGCAATCCCGCAATCGGCGGCACGGCGAAAGGTCATCTCGTGCGCGAGATAGACGCCCTCGGCGGGCAAATGGGAATCAATGCCGACCGCGCGCTGTTGCAGATAAAGATGCTCAATTCCGCAAAGGGACCCGCCGTATTCTCCCTTCGCGGGCAGGAAGACAAGAAACTTTATTCCGAGCTTATGCTCGACACATTGCGCCGCACCGACAATCTCACGGTGGAGGAGGGCGAAGCCGTCGCCGTAACCGCGGAGGACGGCGTCGTGCGCGGCGTGCGGCTGGCTTCGGGCGAGGAAATTTCCGCCCGCGCCGTCATCGTATGCTCCGGCGTTTATCTCAGGGGCAAACTCATAACAGGGGAATACACCAAGTCGTCCGGACCGTCGGGCTTCCCGCCCGCCACGCAACTGACGGGCAGTCTCGCCGCGCTCGGGCTTCCCGTCCGCAGATTCAAGACGGGCACTCCCGCGCGTATATACCGCGATTCCATAGATTTCGACAAAATGGAGATTCAGCGCGGCGAAAACACCGACCGCTTTTCCTTTATGTCCGAGGTCTCCACCTTCGAGGAAGAACCGTGCTGGCTGACTTACACCAACTCCGAAACGCACCGCATTATCCGCGAGAACATTTCGCGCAGTCCGCTGTACAACGGGAGCATACACGGCGTCGGACCGCGCTACTGTCCGTCGATCGAGGACAAAGTGATGCGGTTTGCCGACAAGGAGCGGCACCAGATTTTCGTCGAACCCGAGGGATTGCACAGCGAGGAGATGTACATTCAGGGCATGAGCAGTTCGCTGCCGCACGATGTGCAGGAGAAGATGTACCGCACGGTGGCGGGGCTGGAGCGTTGCCGTTTTGCAAAATACGCATACGCCATAGAATACGATTGCATAGACCCGCTCGCCCTGTTGCCCACGCTCGAAACCAAAGCCGTCAGAGGGCTGTATCTCGCGGGACAGATAAACGGCAGCAGCGGTTACGAGGAGGCGGCGGCGCAGGGGCTTATGGCGGGGCTGAACGCTTCGCTTGCGCTCGAAGGCAGAGAGCCGTTGGTGCTCGCCCGCGACGAGGCGTATATAGGCGTGCTGATAGACGACCTTGTGACCAAGGGCACCGAAGAACCCTACAGAATGATGACCGCGCGCGCGGAACACCGCATAAAACTCCGTCAGGACAACGCCGATATGCGCCTTACCGCGAAAGGATATGCGGCGGGACTGGCCGGCGAGGAGAGAATGGCGCGCACGGAGAAAAAGCGCGCGGAGATAGAGAGAATCCTTGCCGCGGCGACCCTCGCCGTACCGCGCGAAGCGGCGGCGCGCATAATGCGGAGGGGAGGGGAAGCCGACCTCAGCAAAGGGCTGGCCGTCGGCGACCTCGCACGGCGGTCCTATGTCACGGCGGACGACATCGCGGGCGTGTTGCCTTTCGTATGTTCGCGCGAAGCGCTCGACGCCGCCGTGGTGGAAATGCGTTACGCGGGCTACCTCAGGAAACAGGAAGCCGCAATCGCCGAGCAACGCAGACTGGAGGAAAAGACCCTGCCGCCCGACATCGACTATAACTCCGTCACCGCGCTTCGCATAGAAGCGCGACAGAAACTGAACAAAATCCGTCCTCTCAATCTGGGGCAGGCGTCGCGTATTTCGGGAGTGTCTCCCGCGGATATCGCCGTGCTTATAGTCATGCTGGGCAGAAAGACCGAGGGCGACGGACGGAACAATCCCGCCTGACGGCGCGAGACCCCGTCCGCGGCACGGAGCGCGCGCCCCGCAAAGACGGAAGGGGGAGACAACGAAGGGAACATTAAACCGCCGGTAAGAAGATTAAACAGACAATAATATGACGACGCGCCCGACGCCGTCGTGCAAAAACCCCGCCTTGCGGCGGGGCTTTTGTTTACGAGGATTTCCCGATTGCTTTCGGGGGTTCCTTGTCTTGTCAGATGTACTTGGCGTCGGGATGATTCTTCCTGACAATCTTGTAGGCTTCGTCGGCGACTTCCCAGGTGTACTGCATATCCGCGTCGGTGAGAGCGGCGTTGATGAAGTGGTTGTGGTGGGAGGTGAAGAACACGCCGCGCTTGACACATTCCGCAACCCATTCCTGATGCAGGATAGTGGAGGGGAAGTCGTTGCCGAGACGCAGATAGAACATTGCGGGTTCGCCCGTCACGCGGAGGTCGAAGCCGTTGTCTTTGGCGACTTCCTTGAGGCCTTCGGTGAGTTTGATGCCTTTCTTGGCGTTTTCTTCGACGGCATTGATGGCTTTCGCCTTTCTGATGGTGGCGATACCTGCCGCGAAAGGCACTGCGGAGAGCCAGTAGCTGCCCGTGTACATAATGTCGGAAGTGGCGTTCTTGAGTTTCTCGACGCCGCAGACCGCGGAGACATTGTAGCCGTTTGCGATTGCCTTGCAGAAGCAGGAAATGTCGGACTTGATGCCGTAGTGATAGTCGCTGCCCTTGATGTCGATACGGAAGCCCGCGCGGACATCGTCGAAGATGAGGATGATGCCGTTGTCGTCGCAGAGTTTACGCATCTTCTGCCAGTAACCTTCGGGGGGCAACTGGTTGTCGACGAAGGTGGGATGATAGTAGGGCGTTGCGATGAGCGCGGCAATCTGGCCGGGGTACTTCTTGATGAGTTTCTCGAACTGGTCGGGAGAGTTCCAGTCGATGTAGAGGTTGTTGGCGATATCCTCTTCGGTGATACCGGCATAGCCGAGCTTCTGCATCCAGGGAGCGACGCCATGATAGTAGCCGCTGACGAGGACGACCTTCTTGCGGTTGGTGTAGGCGCGGGCAATCATGACCGCGAAGGAAGTGGCGTCGCCGCCGTTCTTCGCAAAGAAAGCCCAATCCGCCATGTTGATGGTGTTGACCATCTCTTCGGCGAAATCGATGAGCAGCTCGGA
Organism: uncultured Clostridia bacterium; assembly: GCA_944360115.1. Lineage (GTDB taxonomy): Bacteria > Bacillota > Clostridia > Christensenellales > CAG-917 > Limadaptatus. The sequence continues at coordinate 1,293 of CALVTH010000009.1, read as the reverse complement.
CGCGAGAGTGACGCAGTTGCCCTTCTTCATCTGTTCGAGTGCGGCGGCGTCGACATCGGGGTCGTTATAACCGAGGAAGTTGGGGCCGTAGGCGCACATATAGTCGATGAATCTGTTGCCGTCGAGGTCCCAGAAATAGGCGCCCTTCGCTTTGGACATGAAGAGGGGATAGGAGCTGACGGGAATCATGCAGCCTTCGGAGGGACCGAGGTGACCGTAGATACCTGCGGGGACGACCTTGAGAGCGCGCTTGAACGCCTCTTGGCTCTTGGTGACATCGTATATTTTCTTGGGTTCGTAACTGAGTTGCATAATAACCTCCTTAGGCGAGATAGATGCTGACCTGCGAGAGCAGTTTAGCCATCTGTTCGAGCATTTCGACAAAGCCGAAGACCTGGAATTGTCCCGTGCCCATACCGGTGAAGCTGGAGGTCTTGCCGTTGAGCAGGTCGTGAGCGAACTGCAAATCGCCGAACTTCATCGTGGCGCGAGGAGCCTCCACCTTGCCTTTGTTGGTGACGAAGCGGTGGTCCTTGACGGTGATGTTCATGGCAAGAGAGGTGCCGCCGACTTCGCAGGCGATGACGCCGTCGGGCATACGCTTCGCGATAGCCTTGCCGATGTAGTCGCTGTTGGCGATTTCGCTCATCGCATAGAAAGCGGTGTAGGCGGTGAGGATGGTGTTGGTTTCAAAGTAATGGGGATCTTTGAGCAGCTCCTCTTTCTTGTCGGGGGCGGGCTGCAGATAATAGGACAGTCTCTCGGCGAGTTTGGTGAAAGTGCCGAGGAGGAAGCCCACCTTGAAGACATTGTAGAAGATGGGGACGACCATCTTGGGTTTGCCGGTTTTGGGGTCGACGGGGGGAGCAATCAGATTGTTGAAATGCTCGGGGGAGGTGAAGTACAGCTTGAGAGCGGACTTTCCTTTGCCTCTGGTGAAAGTGCATTTGCCGTCTTTGAAAGTGAGAACGGCGCTGCCGACCTCGGGCACATTGAATTCCACGCCGAGGTTCTCGTCTTTGATGAGAGCCTTGGATTCGGGATCCATTTCGCAAAGATCTTCGATGTTGCGCAGGACGGCGAACAGATTGATCCTTGCCATTGTGACATTGTCCATAACATCCTCCTTTTTGAGCGATGCGACGCGCCGTTCACCCCTCTAAACATTGTCGGAGCCGTCGCCTTTCGACCGCCGTGATATTGGAATTTACTATAAGTTATGATACTTTATCGAGCACCCTGTGTCAATATCACTTTGAAAAAAAGTTAAATTGTTTATGATTTTCAGCATAA
>CALVTH010000008.1 GCA_944360115.1 uncultured Clostridia bacterium | reverse complement strand
GGTGTTGTACATCGTGAGTTTCGCGGACGAAACGGTGAACTTGACGGTGATGTTGAACGCCACATTGACATCGTGGTTGGAGAGCGAGAGCGTCAGCGCCTCGTTGGTGTAGCCCGTCGTCAGCGAGAAGTCGCCGATGCCGTCGACGAAGGGATTGTCGACCTTGAGCAGCACTTCTTCGCCCGTATCCGCAAGCGTCACGCGCAATCCGCTGCCCTCGCCGAAGATGGTCTCCCAGTTGAAGGCGAAGGGGTTGAGTATGTTGATTTCGGTGGGCAGACCCGCCGAGTTGGTGGTGATGCTGACGACCGCGCCCGTCGTGTCATTGACCCAGGTAATGGTTTCCACCGCACCGTAGCCGGCGCGGGTGACCGTGTCCGTGAAGCCGTTCAGCACGAATTCGTAGTCGCTCACTTCGCGGTTGGTGATTATGACGGTCACGAACGCGTAGTACTTGGTTCCGTCAGCGGTTGTGAAGTCGACTCTCACATCGTCGTAAGTGCCGCCCGCGAGCGGGAGCTGCGCGGAGTTGCCGTCGGCATAACCCACCTTGGAGAACGACAGCGAATCGAATGTACCGTTTACAACCGTGCCGCCGTTATTCGCGGTGAATGTCTTGTCGGCGTACGCCTCCTTGAACGCCGCCGCGAATGCGTCGAAGGACTCATACGCGAACGGATCGACGACCAGCGTGGCAAGCCTGATGTCGGAAATATCCGTCAGGACGGGATTGACCACGGGTTCCACGGGCTTGGTCGACGGCACCGAAATCTTGAGCGATCCGGAGAACTTGTACTGCATTCCGTTCTCAGCCGTCGCCGTGAAGCTGTAGGTGACAGTCTTGCTGTAACCGCCCTCCGAGGCTACGGACTGCAGATTGGTCTTCATTCTGCCCGCAAAGTCGCCGAAGTTGACGGAATCAATAGAAACCGTGACATTGCCGACCTGCGACGAAACGAAATCGAGCTGCGTGCCGAGCGAAGCGACGATGTAGTCGTAAAGCGTGGTGCTGGGGATGTTGTCCTTGTCGAAGACATATCCGCTGCTCGGGAAGGGACCCGTAACGGACAACGAACTACCCTCCACAGGATCAATGTCGCGCCCCGCGAAATACAACTGGACTTTGATTGTCTGATACTCCGCTCCTGCAACGTTGCTGAGTCCGAGGTCGTTCCCGTCGGTATCCTTGACGGAAATCGGAACGATTGCAAAGTAGTAATAGTTGCTGAGCAGGTTGCCGAGAGCAATCTCGCTGTTGAAGCCGCCGTCGGTGTAGAACTTGGCTGCGTTCCAGTTGAGATAAACGGTGAAGGGTTTCGTAACACCGTCGCTTCTGAGGAAGTTCCACGGGAAGCTGTGCACGCCGTCGGCGAGTTTGTACGTCTCTCCGCCGTCCTCGCTGTAAACGAAGTTGCCGTTGACGTCCACCGCATAGCGGGCGTCGTAGTCTAGTTCGGTACCCGCGGTACTCGTCGTGATATAACCGAGCGTGCCGTAGACGGGATTCAGCGAAGGAACCGTCACGGGCAGATACACCGTCTGCTCGCCGACGATATCGGTGCCGATGGTACCGACGAGATAGATGTCGCCGTACTTGCCCGTGTAGCCCTTGTAACTGATTTCTTTCATCAGGTCGGACAACAGGACATAGGAGGCGGGCTTGTCACCCGTGTTGTTCCACACGGTCTTCTCGCCGTTGCCGTCTATGACGCAGAGGCGCACGGGCGTGATGTTGAGTCCGCCGACTTCGGTACCGGACACGGTGAAGGTGCGGGTGGTGCCGTCCGCAAAGAGTATCTTGACGGTATCGTCGTAGAAGTCGGAGACTTCCAGCGTCGCCGCATCTTCGTCATACGGCACGAACGTCAGTCCGCCGACGACCTCGTCAACGACATTGCTGTCGACCACCACGGCGAGGGTGAACGCCTGAGCGATGTATCCCTCGTCGGCGTAATTCACGTCGTTCTCGTCGTTGTGGACTGCGCCGCTGCCCTTGAACAAGCCGCCGGGATTGTTGTAGAACGCTTTGCCGCCTTCGACGGTCTTGCCGCCGAGCCACAGCGTAACATCCGCGCGCAGACCCTTGTAGAAGTCGTACTTGGTGATTACGCCGTCGACCTTCACGGCCAGCGCGTCGATTGCACTTTCAAGTGCGGTGAGATCCCACTCTGCGTGCAGTTTCGCGGACGAGTTCTCGCCGAGTTTGACGATGAGCGCATTATTGAGCTCGCTGAACGCATCGAGTATGGTCTGCCTGTACTTGGCGACTTCCAATCCTGCCAGCAATTTGTCAAGGTCGACCGTGACCGTGTTGCCCTGCTCGTTGAGCGTCAGCGCGTCGGACGCACCCGTAAGCTGCGCGATACCCGTGGCGTTGTTTGCCACAACCGCGCAGACGTAATCGGTGGTTGCCGTGGAGGAATTGCCCCACTTATACGACATCTCGATTTCTATCGTTTCGGAGCTGCTCCACGTGAATTCCGCACTGCCCCAGGTTATTTCGCCGACGGGGAAGTATTGCGTTATGGGCTGACCCTTGTTGCTCAACACAAGGTATTCGACGCCGTCAAGCGTCACCTTGACGTAATTCACGCCGCCCACGGTCATGTAAGCGTCCGTGTTGGCAGTGTCGCCCGTGTAGACTTCGGCGTATGCCTTATATGCGGAATAGGTCTTGTACGACGTGGTTTCACCGGACGTGACCTGTTCGTAGCCTCCGCTGACCCTTCTGACCGCGGTAAGCGCTTCACCCGCGTCGTTCTTCAGCACGGTTGCGAAGATATACTTTTTACCGTTCTCGAAGGTGAAGCGTACGAGGTCGGGCAATTCGGTACCCGCAAAACTCGAGACGTCAAGTTTGACACCCGCGAATTCACGCGCACCGTCGCCATTGTAATCGACGTACGCCTCAACTTTGTTGAGAGCATAGGTATTGTCGACGTACACGGGTACCGCCGCCACCACTATGTTGAGCGCGTAGCCGTAGATGTATCCGGCAAGTCGACGTCCTGTCGAAGCGTCGACGGTTGCAGCGACGTAATCGACACTGGCGGCGTCCCAGATGATACCGGTACCGCCGAGGTTGCCCGCGCTGGAGTTCTGACCGTTCACATAGTTGGCCGTCGCATTCTGCGGGAAGTACTTCGTATTGCCGAGAGTACTGCCGTTGATGACAACGTTGCTGAACGTTCCGTTGCTCGTGACAATATTACCCGTACGCGTCGCGGGATCGGTTATCACGACTTCGGTGGGAACGGGACTCTGTCCGCCGTCAATGGACGCGCTGATTGCTTCGAGGAAGCCGAGCGCACCCGTACCGCTGTAATTCGTGTTCGATTCGACGAGGTTTCTGGGATTGATGGACAGCACCATCGCTTCGGTCGCGTTGGCGATGTTGGAGGTGCGCCCCGAGGTTGCCGAATAGTAACTCATATTCGAGCCGTATCCGTTCTTCTCGCAGTTGATCATCAACTCTATTGCCTGCAAGCCGGGCAACACCACTCTGTCGGAGAGTCCGTAAGTAGATGCTTCGGGCGACAGGTCGATGTAGATGTTTGCGGAAGGATTGGGCGCATTGTCGTCATAACTTGCGAACGGCAAAGGCAGGATGCTGGCAATCAGGCAGGCAAGGTTGCCCAGTGCCGACCACGCCTGTCCAAATGAAACAATTCCGTTATCTATGCCGAGCAAACCGCCGTCGAGCACGTAACTGAGCAACGACCAAGGCAACGACTTGCTGTACGGAGCAATCGCCTCGACCTTCTGTTGCGTGGTCTTTGTTGTATCCGCAAGGATTGCGCGCATCGCGGAGATGTTGCGCGGCAGCGTATTGCCGTTTGCCGAACTCGTGTTGACGTTGTAATACAACTCTTCGCCGTTTGCGGCACTATCGCTGTAGATGAACAGCGTCTGTATGCTGGCGAGTTCGGGTGCCTCCGCAAGCATGTTGACGAGCATATAGTGAATGAGTATCAACAGTTCGTTGAATGCGTCTTTGTTGAACTCGATCTTGAGCGAGATGTATCTCGTCCCGCCTTCACCGCTCGGGGCGCTGGTCATGGTGCTTATGTACGGCTGATAACCGTTGCTGTTGAACAGGTTGATTTCTATTCCCTCGATAAGGTTCTTGAGAGAGGGAGAATAACTGCTTTCCGCACCCGAGCCGTTTATGGTGCCTGCCGAAACGTTCGAAGTTGCAGCGGTGGTCGCAGCGACTTCGTCGCTTGCGGATACGGCCGCGGTTTCGGCAGCAGCGGTCGCGCCCTGCGGCGCAGACCAACTGGGCAACGAGTCGCTCGGCTTGGTGAGATTGCTTATGGTCTCGACCAGCATATTGAGCTCGATCGGGTTGACGAAGTTGGACAAAATCCACTCGACTATCGCCGCACCGCCGATGATTATCGAGCCACTGTCAACATAGAGCATGCCGCCGGAGGTAAGGTGTACGCTGAGGCTGGCGGTGCCGATGCCGTCCATGTCGTTACGCGTCGCACTTAGTCCGAGGACGAGACGGTAGGCGGGATCCTGACCGTTGACGCCCGAGTCGTTGGGCACACGGGAGAGATTGAGTCGGACATGCGAGTTGTTGTCGACCTTTGTCGCCGTACGGTAGTACGTGCGGTAAGTGGATTCGATGGTGGAAGCGCCTTTCCTGTCAATCTGAATGGTCAGGTTGGGATCGAGACTTTCGAGTATCGACCCGATAAGCGGTCCTATGCCCGCGCTTGCGGAGTAAGTAAGTCCGGCATACCCTTCTTTGACTTCATCGGTAAGATCGGTCAGTTCTTCGTCGGATATGACGCCGCCGAGACCGACTTCAAAATTGCCTATGCTGAGTTGCAGACCTGTGCCCGCCTTATCCAGCGTGGAGTTTATGCTGATTTGTTGTATTCCGTCATCAGCGAAACTCAGGTTGAGGTTCAACTCCTGGATGTCGGGTATGTATTTTGCGATATCCCCGCCTATCATTCCGAACACGAAGTCGATAAGGCTTGCGCCGAGGTTGATACCGACATAGCCGTCCGCAATGTTGACTGCCAGCGCGAGACCGCTGATGTTGACGGAGTTGTCGTCTTTCGAAGCGGATTCGTCACCGTCCGCCGCGGAAAGCGCCGCCGAAGATGTCGAACCCTGCACATCGTACATACCGCCGGTACTACCGCCCACGAGACCGGTCAAGCCCGAGAATTTGATGAGTCCGAAGCCGAGGCCGCTGGCATCGATGTAGAGCGAGTCTGCGAATATGCTGCCGTCGGGCTGCAGCGTGTAGTAACTGCCGTTGCTCTTGAGACGCGACGACCCGAGATAGTAAATCTTGAGCAGACTCCTGTTGAAGTCCACAAGTTTCACATCGAGCTTGAGGTCGCTGAACAGAATGCCCGCAAGACCGTACTTCATTATCGCCGCGATGTTGATATCGGCGGTGAGATCGATGACAAGGTTGAGGTCGTCGTCAGCGAAGGTCACGTTGATCATGTCGGAGGCAATGGTGCCGAGCGTGCCTTCGAGCGAAGGTCCGAGCAGACCGACAATGAGGTCGACCGCCCAGCCGGCGAGCGAGGTGTCATACTTGTTGTAATAGAGTTTGCCGCTGGCGTAATACTTGTCTATCTCCGCATCTCTGTCGGCACCTTCGGCAATTGTCCACTCCTTATACTCTCCACCTTCATACTTGTAGAGTCTGTTGTTATAGACCTTGGCTTCTGCGGCGCTGGACAACACCACATAGTTTTCTGCGGGGTTGGAGGGGTAACGGGAGAGACCGGTCGAAGTCATGTTGAGCGCAGCCTGCGCCTTGACGCCGATTGTGAGCTCTTTGCCGAGAGCGCGGGTCGCATTGTTGAACACGTTAATATAAACGCCTTCGGTAGTGAGATCGGTCGGCAAGATTCCGGACACCGACTTGAGGTCTTTCGTGCCGAGATGCAGATACTGAATAGCCAGTTGCCCCGCAAAGCCTTCCGAGAACTTGACGCCTATGGACAACATATCGCCGTCCGCTCTGTCGCCGTACGCTTCGATGATGATGTCGCCGATGTCGATGAGAGAGGTCGGGATACCCTTGTCGGGCATATTCTCCGAGACCTTACCGAGGATTGCCTCCACGGCCGCCATCGTCAGTTGCAGCGAGAAGTAACCGGGATTGACCAGCGCGCCGAGGTAAGCGTAATCGTGGCTGGTGGCGTTGAGCACATCCTTGATGCCCGCGGTGAACGCTTCCGCGGATTCGGACGCCGTGGTGTCGTTGCCGGTTGCTCCCATGATGAGATCGATGATGTTGAGCTCGGAGATGTTGACTTTTGCGGTCGAGCCGAGCAACGCCGACAAGTCGATGTACAGAGTATCGTCGACAAGATACACGCCGATAAGCACATCGCCGAGAACGTATTTCTCGCTGTCGGGATCGTAGGCGGAATTGAGCTCGTACTGTCTGATCGACAGTGCAAGCTGCAGAGAGTCGGACGTATCTTTGTTCGTTCCGTCGCCGAGCAACGCTTTGAGGAGTTTCGCCACGTCCACGAAGATATCGAGTTTGACGTTGAAGTAGGGGTTGTCTTCGTAACCGAGCGCACTCGTGATGTTGAGACGCAGGTCGTTGTTGCTGACACCCTGCACGCCGATAAGCCCGATAATGAAGTCAAGCAGACTGCTGAGGTCGACCTGTTCGCCCTCCGCGCCGTAGAAGCTGACGTCAACCGACGTGCTTATGCGGATGCCGCCCTCTTTCGCGAAGTCGGTATAACTTTCGTCCACGGGGGCGGGATTGGTCGCCGCGCCCTGATTGACCTTGATACCGAGGTTGCCGAGCGACATCGACACGCGGAAGTCACCGAGCTTCAGGTATTCGCCCTTAATCAGGGCTGCATTGAGATTGTACCTTCTTTTCGCCGACACGTCGCTCTCGCTCATGCCCGTAACGCGCAGGTAGGTGTTGAGCGCGACATAGTCGTCGGTGTCGTATTTGACCACGGTGCCGTCGCTCTCGTACCTCGTACGGAAGGCTCCGGTGTCGCCGACATCGTTCGCGTCGAGTTTGACATACGAGCCGTTGTCATTCTGCTCAAAGGCAGCCGCGTAAGGATTGGCTACCGGATCGAAGCGGTAACCGCTGCTCGAATTGGCGTCGGCGACGAGAGTGTAACGGGTGCCGAGCCACACATATTCGGAGCAGGCGTAAGCCGCCACGGCGTAGTCGTCGTCGGCGATGAGATAGTGCGTCGCCTCGGCGCTTTCCGCACCCACAAACCTATAGCCGCCGCTTCCGTCGGCCGCCAACACGGGCTTGCCGACTATTGCTTCGAACGTCGCGTCGGTTATGTTGTAGTTGGTTGCGGCCTGCGTGTCCGTCGTGAGCAGTTGTTTGATTTCATCTGCGGTCGCAAAATAGTTGCCGCCGCTCTGCACACCGAGGTTGATGTTGATGGACGGGGTGTCGCCGAAGATGATGGCAACGCCGCTGGAGTCGACGCCGTAGGTCACCGTCAGTTTGGGCAGATATTCCGCACCCGTGAACTTGGAGACCAGCAGCTCGATCGCGTTTGCGGCAAGCGTTTCGGCAAGTCCGATACCGATAGTGTTGTCGGTAATCATCACATAACCGAGTGCCATTCCGATGTACGACCAGATGTTGGAGGGAATAAGACCCGTGTCGGTGGCTTCGCCGTCGTTGACGGTACCGTCAACCGCCGTCATACCTTCCGCACTGCCCGACGCCTCGTCTCCCGCAAGCAGCGAGAAGATGTCGATGTTGGTCAGTTTGACCCTGTCGAAGAAATTGCCGATGGAGGTACCCGCGGTCGCTTCTTTGTCCGCAAGACCGATGTACTTGGCGAATTCCCCGCCGTTGATGTAAACGCTTGCCGCACCCATATTCGGGTTGATGACCTGTTCGCCGGTCTCGCCGTCGGTGACGTAGAGTTCGCCGAAAGTGATCCACACGGTAAGCGGCTCTTCGAGCGGAGTGCCGTTGTAGTTGGAATCGTAGTAGAGCTGAATGCAGATTTCCGCGCCCGCGAGCATGGTCTTTATCATGGTCATGGTGTCCGTGTCCGCCATGCCTTTGAGTGCAGCCTTGACGCTTTCGCCCTTGATATACACGCTGAGTACGAGTTTGCCGCCTATGTAGGAGAGGAACTCTGCCTGATTGAGCGTCGCGGACTGCAGCAGGAACTTGAAGTAATCCTTCTCCTGTCCGTCGACGGCAAGCAACTCGGTCATCTGCTGAGTCCAGTTGATGATCTCTTTGAACTGCATGTTGAGGTCGAGGGAGAGCGTCAGTTCCATATCCTCGACGGTCAGGAGGTCGGCAATGTCACCCACTCCGAAGGCACTGCCCTCTTCGCGGTTGAGAAGCGCGTTGAGATCGAGCGAGAGCAGTTCGCTGAACCCGCCGAACACAGACTCGCTCTTATGCGCGCCGAACGTATCCATAACCGCTTTGGTGTAGTTGGCGGCGTCACCGACGTACGCGTCGAAGTTCGTGCCCGAAAGCGGGCCGAGATACTCGTACAGTCTCGCGCCCACCGCGCTGCTGCCGGTGTAGATGTTGTAGACGGACTCGGGCGCGTTCGCCTTCGTCTTGTCGGACAGCACACTCGTGACATAGGCGCCGTAATTCGCCTTGGTGTAAGGCACCATCTTGGGACCGCCCGTCGCATAGTCGTATGTATAGAAGTAGTAGCCCGCATCTTCCAGACGCTTGTAATTACCGCCGCCGACGGACACATAGAGGTCGGCTTCGGCGTTTATGGCACCGCTGTAGAGAATGTAGGTAAACTTACCTTCCCCGTTATCGACTCGGGTGAACACGCTGCCGGTGAATACGCTGAAGTCGGACGGCACGAGCGCGTAACGGCTGTTGTAGTCGGCACGCACGTAGGAGTAGTACACCTCGTCGACCAGGTTATAGGTCACCTTTTCGTTGCGGACATACTCTATCGCGTCCGGATAGTCGTCATTGCTGTCTTCGGGTTTCACGATATACTCTTTCTCCGCTTCGCCGGGCGCCGCGGGCGCGCTGATATAGACGGTGCTGCCCGAGGGCGCGGTCTCGCCGTTGAGAAGCGCTGTGTACATCGCCTGATAGAAGATGTAATCGGACGAATTGCTCTGCAACAGTTCGGCGTTGGTCTCGAGGAAGTCCTCGGTGGGACCGAGGTCGAGTCGCGTGCCGTTGTTGCGGTCGCTGGCGTCGAACAGGTTGAGCGAAATGCCTATGCTGAGGATACCGTTGGCGTCCTCCGCGTCGGCACGGTCGTCATAGATGTCGAGAGAGATGTTGAGGTTGTACGGAGCCATACCGATTTCCACACCCGCAACTATGTTGGGCAGGATTGCGGAAACGGTGTCGCTTGCATCGGGTGCGATGAGGCCGATGAGCAGGCGCACGAGACCGGCGCTCGCCTGCAGGGCTATGCGCCTGGTGTAGATGCCGAGGATGACGGACGCGACATCCGTATCGGTAAGCACGACTTCGTCCGCGCTTCCCGCTTCGCCTCCCGCCGCAGTCAACGCTTCGCCTTCCGCGCTGCCCTGACCGAACAGCCCGAATATGCCGCCCTTGCTCTGAATGAGATCTTCGAGGCTGAACGCGGACATATCGATCTTGAACTTCGCGCCCGAGCCGAGCAGCCAAGTGAGGTCGAGATAGAGAGCGGTGGAACCGGTCTCGGGATCGGTGTCATAGTAGATACCGACGAAGTGCCTGAGATATTCGTCGCCGTTGTCGTACTCGAGTCTGAGCCATGTGTCTATGGCGAGGTCGACCTCGGAGAGCCAAAGCGTGTCGGTGCTCACGGCGTCGGTGCCGGGGATTCCGTACTCGCCGTATTCGAGAGACACCTGCGCCTTGATTTCGAAGAGGATTTCGGCCTTGTAGCCGTCGCCGACTATGAGCAGCGAGGACAAATCGCCGACGATTCCGCCGAGGATGTCTCCGAGCGCCATAACGTTGCCGCTGACCTTGACGAACTCGCCGTCTTCGGCTTCGACATACTTGCCTTCCGCCTCGTCGTAATTGTATCTGACGGCGCCTTCGGCAAGTTCCTTACCTCCGGACACCTTGACATAATCCTCGACGGGGATGTAATTCTCCATGCCCGAAATCGACAGGCTGCCGCGGAGGGTCAGGCTGATGGTGTACAACTCGGAGGAGTCGACATACTTGATGGGCTCCGCGATGTAGAAGGTAACGTTGCCCGCATGCGCGCCGTACTCCGCGTAGGAGACAAACCTGTCGGAGCTGGCGTCCCAGACGTGCAAGATTTCGTTACCCATGTAGATGTTGTTGGCGTGGTCTGCACCGGTCACGTTGCCGTCAGCCGCATCCCACCGGTCTGCCGACTCGTCGTAACGATACAGAGAGTTGGGATGTATGCCCGTCAGGTTTCTGATGTCGACGTTGGTGGCCGTTGCGCCGCCCGTCGCCTCGAACTTGTACGCAACCGAGAAGTCCACGAACATATCGGGCTGATAAATCTCCGTGGTGTCACGCGCTTCGCGCACATAGTACGTTCCGCCGTTTGTTGCGCTGACGGGAGTGTATATCTCGTCGTACATCACGCGCTGATAGTAGTTGTCGGCGTTCAAAGCGACGTAGTAGATGATGTTGCTGTCGGTACACGCCACGTAATAGGTGCCGTCGAGCGTGTAGTCGTTCTGATTTTCGACTTTGTCGTAGGACGCCGTGCCGCGGACGTAGAGGTTGCCGTAAACGGGATGATAGTTACCCCTGTAGTAGATGAACGCGTCGTCGCTGTCCACTATCATGTTTGCGGACTCGTACACGTACACGGGACTCTTCTCGTAGAGGCCGATACCTGCCGCCACTTCCTCCGCGCTTGCCGCCACGTAACTGTAGTCAAGTGCGTCGGTTTCGGGCAGATTGATGGAAAGCGTAGCCTTGTAATCCCACAGATAGAGACCCACTTCGATGAGAGGGTTCTGCTCGGCGAGCGGATACACGAAGAACACTTCGCTGCCGTCGTACTTCGGCATATATGCACCGGTAGTTTCGTCGTATTCGAGACGCACGCGGTAATCGAGTTCGTTGTATCTTACGCCGTATGCGGTCTCGACCGCCTCGTAGAACACATAGGCGCCGATCATCGCCTCGGTGACGCCGTGATCGCTGTCCGTCACGGTATAGCGTTGAGCTTTGCGCTTATCCGCCGCGGTTGCCGCGGAGAACAGTTTGTACTCGCCGTCGACGTAAATGTAGGTGACGATAGGAGTGATGGCGTAGTAATTGTAGCCTTTCTCTCCCGCATCGACCTTCGCCTGATACTCCGCCGCCTCACTCTCGGACATGGTGGAGCGCAATTCGAGCCTGTTCGTCGTGTAATCGACATAGTACAGACCGTTCTCGTCGTCGATGTTAATGTGGAAGCGCGTGTCGGCGAACGCCACCTGATCCGCGTCGGCAACCACCGTAATGGTCTGATCGGGATCGTCGGCGTTATAAGTGGCAGCGTAAGTGTAGTTGTAGTTGTTGACGTCGGTGTAGATGGTGAGGTAAGGCTGGTTGGTCCCTTCGGGGAGGAGACTGCTCTCGCCCATCAGCAAGCCGAGGAGGCTGTTGACGTAGTCTGCCTGCAGAAGCACCTGAATGAAGGAACTCGTCATTCTGACGCCGTACAGGAACGCCTTGATGTAACTCGCAATCTCGCTCGAAAGCAGCGGCAGACTCTCGGCGAACGAACCGAGACTGACGGACGGAGGGGCGACCTCTTCGTCGGAAGAGACGGAGGAGGAACCGTCGTCGGCGGTCAGCGCTTCGGACGCCGCGGAGCTGTCCGACATGAGGCTTCCTATGAAGTTCTGCAGTTCGGACAGCGCCATGTAAATGCTGGGCTGACCGAGATAGCTGAGATCGACGTAGAGACCGGCGTCCTTGCGGATGTAGGTGCCGCGATCGTTGGGATACATATACGACGCATCGTATCCGTACCTGTCGCCGGAATAGACCTGCGAACCGTTCTCGTCGCCTTTTTCGATTTCGGATATGAGTTTGAACGTGCCGTCGACGTATCCGTAGATACCCGTTTCGGAGCGGAAGAAGTTGGAGTACCTCTGCACGCTGTCGGGAGTATCCGCGGTGGCTTCGACGAACTCGCCGCCGACGAAGTAGACGCCGAGGATATCGTGCTTGGTGCCGTCGTCGTTGCCGTCCTCCGACTTGCCGTTGGTGACTATTCTCACGGAAGCGTTGACAAACTCGAGCAGGTCTTCGAGACCGACGAGGTCGTCGACGTTGTTGTCGACGTAGTAAATCGAGCCGCTCGCGTTGGGCACTTTCTTTGCGCCCATGACCGCGGTGATGGCGTTGACGAAGGTGATGAGGTCGACGTTTTCTCCGAGGCTGAGCAGCTGGTCACGCGCAGTGCCGTACCTGAGGTCGAATTGCGCGTCGAGCGAACGCAGATAGTTGAGGAATGCGCCGAGCCTGAATTCGAGAGCCACCACGACGTCGATTGCGCGGTTGAGGTCGCCGCCGCTGAGACCCGCAGCGGTGATGAAGGCTTCGAGTTCCTCGGAGCTGCCCTCGAAGAGGTAATTGAGCAGGTCGACGAGGCTGATGTCGGACGCGTTCTGCGCAAAGAGCAGGTCGAGCGAAATGGTTTCGCTGACGGTGACCGTCTCGGCGGTATTGAAGTCCATATAGGACTTGAGTTCGTCGCCGGTGAGCAGCGGTTCGCGCTCGGTTATGAAGGACAGTTCGAAGTTCTTGATACCGAGATCGAGGGCGAGGTGCATGTCGTTCACGCCCTTGTTGAGGGCGTCGCCCGCGACGCGCTGATAGACGACCGTGCCGACGGACACGGAGGACAGTTTCTCGCTCTTATACCTGTCTTCGGGCGCGACGTAGGGGAAGTCGGCGTTGCCGGCGTTGCCGGAGTTCTTGTCGGACGTGCTGAGCAGACGGTAGGTACCGGCTTCCTCGTCGGCAAGCGTGTAGGCATAGTCGGCGATATTCACCGCGTCGTCGGCGGTGTAGCGGACGAATTGTCCGTAATACTCTTCTCCGTCCGCGATTGCATTGTTGATTGCGTCGGCGTATTTCTCGGCGGTGACGGTAACGGGTACGAAGCGGTCGCCTTCGAGTTCGAGATAGGCGCCGATTTCGAGGTTGAGCAGTTCGTCGTAATTGATCGACAGGTCGAGACCGCCTTCGAGATTCTCATAGACGAGGTCCTCGAGAGTCTTGCCGCCGATATCGAAGAGGCTGAGGACATAGCGCAGCATATAGTTGCCGAGCGACAGGACGACGGTTCTCTTGCTTATGAGCAGTTTGACGGTCTTCTCCTGCAGGGTGAGAGACTCTGTTTCGGGCTCGTCTGCGGCGGTGAGTCCTTCCGCGGAAGAGCTGCCGTCGATGACGACGGTGTTATAGATGTCGCTGTCGAGCAGGAAGCCGAGATATTCGTCGATGTAGTCGCTGATGAGAGTGAGCGGCACGGCGATCTTGGGCAATCCGAGGAAGGACAGATCGAGGTACAGCGTCATTCCGGTGTAGTAGACGCCGAGCCACTTGACCTCTGCGCCGGCTTCGTTGGAGAGGTTGTACACCTCGATGTAAATCTCGGACTGAGCGGGATCGTACATATCCAGCATGACCGCAAGGTCGAGACGGATGTGCGCGGAAGAATAACCCTTCGCGGTGGCGGGCATGTCGATGACCACACCGCTGAGGTCGCCGAGGATATCCTTGAGGAATCCGCCGAAGTCGAGGGTGCCCTCGGTGATGCCGAGTTCAAGCTCGATGGAGGTCGACAGACGGATGATGGAATCGTAGAAAGCCGTGAGCGGCACATCGGTGCTGCCGTCGGGCGACTTCTGCGCGGTGATGTACTCGGGCACGACGCTCCTGTCGGCGTCTTCGCCGAATTCGACGACTATGCCGCCGAGCGAGAGACCTATGCTCTGAGTGGAATCACCCTTGCCGAGGTCGATGCCGAGATTGATGAAGATTTCGTCGGGCGCTTCCGCGTCGAGACCGAGGGAGACATCAAGTTTGTCAAAGACATCGGTGATGTCGCCGAGGTCGGGCATAAGCGTGACGAGCAGCACGCTGAGGATGGACTTGGTGATGACTATCTTGAGCGTCTTGCTGGAGGCAATCACCTGCAACAGCGCGTTTCTCTGCAACACGGTGTCCGCGGAGGAGTACGCGTCGACGCTTGCGGACAAAGCGCTGCCCTCCGCCGCGTCGTCGGAGCCGTCGCCCTCGCCGGGCACCTCGATGAGGTCTGCAACGAACTTGGTGAAGTTGGGCACGAAGGAGTAGTTCTCCGCCACGTCGAAGACGCTGGTGCCGTCGAGATACAGGTTGCCGTTCTGGATGTAGATGCCGCCCTTGACGACATAATCATCCTCTTCGACATAACCCGCTTCGGCGTCTGCCTTGCTGTACTTGGCGAAGTTGAGCGTCTCGTCGAGTTCGATGAGTTCGAGGGCAATCTTGAGGCTGGGCACCTCGGTGAGGAAGGCCTTGAGGAACTTGGTGAAGTCGAGCGCGCCGTCTGTCTTGCAGGCGTTGAAATCGATTGCCGCAAGTTCCGCGACATCGAGACCCGCGGTGAGGCGGAAGCCTATACCCGCCGTGGCGCTCTCGTCGATGTTGAGGTTGAACACGAGATTCTCGATGTAGACGGCGAGCAACGAACCTATGAGCGAGTTGACCGTGTCGCCGAGTTCGTACTGCGCGTTGCCGTTGACATCGAAGTACACCCTGCCCATGACGCTGAACATCACATACTGCGAGCCCTGCGCGTCGGTGGCGGTGCCGTTGACAATTGCGAGAATGTTCTCGACAATGCCCGTGACATCGGTGAATTCCGCCCTTTCGTTCTGGGAAATGAGGGTGACGGTGGGATCGGCGAAGCTCGCCTTGAGACCCGCACCGAGCCCGAGGTCGACCGTCACGCCGCTCTCGGTGGGCGCGTGGAGACCGAGTTCGAGCAGTTTGTTGCCGTTATCCTGCGGCTGGAGTTTGAGAGTGAGGTTGGCGTCGTCGCCGAAGAGCAGGTCTTCGACGGTGACTTCCTCGCCGATGAGCTGGCTGAACACGAGGGACAGCACTTCGCTGCCGAGCATAGCCTTGAGGCTGAGCCCGCCCTTGAAGAGGTTGCCGCCCACGCCGGTGACCGCGGTCTGCAGAGACACGCTCTTGATTATGGCGTTGACCAGTCCGAGGATGACATTGGTCGTGTTGCTCTCGGCAACGGGAGTCTCGCCGTCGGCGGTCATCGCTTCGGAGGAGCCCGCCGCGTCGTCGCTTGCGGACAGCGCGTCGATGAGCCACATCACATCGAGAGCAATCTTGGAGCCGCCGAATGTGGTGAGGTCGATATAGAGCATACCGCCCGCGAAGTAGATGTCGATGTAAGTGTTGTTGAGACGGAGCTGGACATAGGCTTCGAGCGCGCCGAGGAGCGTTTCAAAGTTGACGGACACCCCGCCGGACAGGCTTGCGAAGTCACCCGCGAAAATGGAATCGACGAGCGCGCCGAAGGTGTACAGCGTGCCGCCGCCCGCATACACGGAGGTGATTTCGGCTTCGTCTCCCGCAAATTCAACATAGGAGCCGTCGGTGGCTTTCTGATAGAGATAACCGCCCTTCTTGAGCAAGGCTTTGGCGTCGTTTTCGTTGAGGGACTTGAAGTCGCCGAGCGCGGTAAGGTCGAGCAGAGCCTCGATGTGGATACCGATGTCGGTGGTTATGTTCTCGGAGAGGATGAGCTCGAGTCCGAGAGAATTGAGCAGCGCGTTGAGGACATCCCTTCCGGTGCCCGCGGCAACGCCGCCCGCCTGATAGAGACTCTTGCCCGTGGAGGCATAGTAATCCCTGATTTCGGCTTCGGTGCCGACGAAGGCTTCGGCAACGCCGTCGACGAACTTGTAGAGTTTGGTGCCGGCAGCCGCCGCCGCGACCGCGTCGTTTGCGGTTATGAGTTCGTCGTAGCCGTTGAGACCCGCCTGCACGGAATCGAGTCCGAGCGCGACATCGATGAGGTCGGACAGGGAGACATCACCTTCGGTGAGGTCGATGTCGAGAGTGAGGTCGACGGTCGCCTTCACCTTGGTGCTGGTGGAATAGCTGTTGAAATCGTCGGGGTTGAGCGAACCTATGGCGGTCGTCACCTTATCGCTCTTGCTGAGCGAGATACGCGGCTCGACGATCTTGAGTCCGAGGTCTATGAGGTTGGATGTAAGCCCGATGTCGATGGTGAAGGTGGAGAAGTCCACTTCCGCCTTGACTTCCGCGCCGAGGTTGAGTTTCTCGATGATACCGGCGATGTCGGTGGCGGTCTGAGCGCCGTCGCCCGCAATCGCGGAGATGAGAGCCACGATGAAGGTCTCGGTGAGCGAGAGCGCGATACGCTCGTTGGCGAGTTCGAGGAAGATGTCGAAGGAATCGGACGCCGCCTCGTCCGCCGCAGTCATGGCTTCCGCCGTGCCGTCGGCCTTATCGTCGTTGAGTCTCGCGAGCAGTTCGTTCACGGTGTCGACTATGAGCTGGGCAAATCCGGTGTTCTCGACCACGAAATTGCCTATGGGCAGCACGCCGCCCCTGACCCAGAGAGTGGGGCCGTCGAGATATGCGCCGAACACGGTGTCGCCCGACGCGGTGTCGCGCAGTTCGAGGACAACCTGGGTGTCTTCCGCACTGTTGAAGGAGAGGTTGGCGCCGACATAGAGTTCGGCACCGAGGATGAGGTCCTCGGGGATTTCGAGCCCGAATGTGACCAGCGCCTCGCCGATGAGAGCGTCGAGGAGCGCCCCCACATCGAGGGTGCCGTCCTCGTTGGCGTTGGTGTTCTTGAGCTTGAGGTTGAGGTCGACAGTGAGGTCGAGAGACAGCGCTTCGATGTCGTACAGGCTGGTATAATCGGCAAAGAATTCCTCTTCGGTCTGGATGCCGTTGCCGAACAGCTCGTCACCCGCGAAATCGATGTTGAGTCCGCCGAGTCCGAGGCTGAAGTAGACGGGGTCTATGCCGAGACCGACTTCCAGCGCGAATTTGCCGCCGAGACCGCCCGCGTTGTCGCCGACGAGGAGCGAGAGATAACTCTTGGCGGGATTGAGCTGCACGAAGGAATCGGCAAAATCCTGGAAACCGGGGTCGGTGGGCGAAGGCACGCCGGTCGCGGGGATGAGAGACAGCACATACGCCACGAGAGAGGCGCCGAGGCTGAGGGTCACGCCGCTGTTATTAACAACAATACTATATATACAGTTGGCAAGAAGTCCTTCTAATACAGACAGGACATCGCCTTCTCCGCTCGTGTCGCCGTCCGCGCTGGAATAAGCGTTGGCGGAGAGCGCCTGACCCTGAGCGGTGTCGTCGGAGCCGGTGAGGCTGCCGACGAGGGCGCCGAGGTCGATGTCGGGCACCTTGACCTTGAGGCCGTCGATGAGCCCGCCGCTCTTGGTGGCGACATACAGAGTGCTCTTGCCCGTGTCTTCGTTGGCGATGACATAGAGGGACAGCAGTTCTTCGGTCAGACCGTCGGCGTCGGTCGCAGACACGACGAGCGCGAGGTCGGAGTGAGCGAGGATGTAGTTGATGTCCGCAATGTTCTCGGGGTTGAACCTGAGATTGATGCCGAGGTCGAGACCTATCGTGACCATGGTCTCTTCAACCAGCTGGAACTGCACCAGCAACTGCGACACGAAGCTCTTGATCGCGTCGTCGGTCTCTTCGCCGAGGAAGTTGCTTATCCAGCTGCCTATCGTCCAGGTGCTCTCCCCGGGGGTGGTGCCCATCTCGATTTCCGCTTTGAGTTCGAGGTGCACGGCAGGAAGGGTGAGGTTGAAGCCTATCGCGCTGGAGTACAGTTTGTTGCCGTCCGCGTAATAGAGGGCGATACCGTCGGCGAGAGTGTACTCGACGGTGCCGTTCGCGTCCTTGTAAACCTTGCTTGCGGCCTGAGCCTGAATCATGCTCGCGGCGACATAGGACACCGAACCGTCGGAGTCGGTCTGCGCTATGTAGAGCGTATTGCCGCCGTTGCCGCCGTTGTAGTAGATTTCAATGGCCTTGGACAGCGTGAACGGCAGATAGGCGCCCGTCCAGTAATAGAAGAGGTCGCCCGTGTACGCCTGCGCGTCCGCCGCGGTTTCGATTGCGGTGTAATTCTCGGTGACGACGGAACCTATGGAGGTCATCGTAGCCAGGGTGTCGTCGTCGGGAATGGCTTTCATCTGCACCATACCCTCGCCGTCGCCGAGTTCCTTGGCAATGCCGAGACCGATCTGTCCGACGCTGAGGCCGAAGCTCGCGAGAGGCTTGCCCGTTTCGTCGGTGAGACCGAGGCTGAGGGCGAGCAGATCGCTGCCTTCCGCGCCCGACCAGTCGACTGCGAGCAACGCGTCGAGTTCCATGCTCTCGATGCCCGCGACATACTGCGCGAGGATTTCGGTGAGACCCTGCACGAGAGTGATGCTGAAGCCCTTGGAGCCTATCTTGAGTGCGAGGTCGACGGCGGCTTTGACAACATCGTTACCGCCCTCGACGGGGTCGGCGGAGGAAAGCGCCTGACCACCCGCGAGAGGTTCGACATCCGCCATGGCCAGACCGACTATGAGCGCCATGAGGTCGATTTCGACGGACGCGGGAGCAATGCCGAGCGCGCTCAGGTCGAGATACGCCCTGCCGTCCTTGTAATAGACGCCGATGACGACGGTCTTGTCGCTGCCGTCGTTCTTGCTGAGTTTGATTGCAAGCTGGGTCTTGTTGCCGGCGTAGGAGACTTCCCCGCCGAACAGTTTGGCGACTATGGGTCTGAGGTCGAGATAACCTTCTATTTCAAAGGAATATCCGATGTCTATGTCCTCGCCGATGACTATGTTGCCGAGGTCTTCGCCGAGAGGAATACCCTGCGCCGCGACATACGCGTCCATACCCGCTTCGAGGTAGAGATAGACAAAGGGATTTTCGAGGACTTCGGCGCACTTGTTCGCCTTATCCTCGGGGATTATGGCGTTGGCGTTGGCGCCGATACCCGCGCCGAAGCCGCCGAGCGACAGGGAGATCGCGGCGTTGCGACCTATGCCGAGATAGATGTCGATACCCGCCTGACCGAGGTTGAGCCCGTCGCCGAGTTCGATTTTGACGCCGCCGTCGATGCTGGCTTCGCCGTCGCCTTCGCCGATGAGTTTTATCGTGGCGCCGCCGAGATCAAGCCCGAGCAGACCGAACAGTTGCGTGAGCGTGAAGGACGCAAGGTAGACATCGATGTAGGTGTCGCCCACTCCCACGCCCGCGAGCAACGAGAGGATGAGGTTGATGTCGAGCGAAGTGTTCTCTTCGCCGTCCGCCGCGGTGAGAGCCGCAGAAGAACTGCCGCCCGCCTGCGAATCGTCCGCCATAGCGAGGAAAGGCGCGAGATCTACCTTGATGTTCATGCCGCCGAGAAGGTCGGTGACGAGATACACCACGCCGCCGTTGAGCCACAGTTCGAGAGCGGGTTCGGCGTCCTCGCCCGTGAGCAACGCGAGGTAAAGGTTGGCGTCGAGCAGACCCTTGACATTGAACGAGAGAGCGCCCGTCACGGGGTCAGTTGCGAGCAGCGAGGAGAGGTTGATGTCCGCGGCAAGTTTGAGGATTGCGTTGGCGTCAATGCCCTCTTCGTCGGCAAACGCCGCCAGCAGTTTGAGCACTATGCTGTCGCTGTCGTAGCCGAATTCGAGGAAGTCGCCGCCGATTGCGTTGATGTCGATACCAAGCGACATATCGACGCTGACGGTGCCGACATTGCCGAGGATGTCGGCTATGTTGACATTGTTGATGTCGAGCAGTTGCTCGAAAGTGAGCAGATTGGCGTACTCGTGATTGGCGTTGCCCGCGCGTATGGCGGCAAGCGTGTTCTCGTACGCCTCGGAATCCTCGATTGTTCCCATACGGATACTCATCCCCAGACCGAGGTCGAGCAGGGTTCTGAGGTTGCCGGTGCCGTCGTCGACGCCGAGAGCCAGACCCGAGATGTCGACGGTCTTGGTTTCGCCGAAGCCGGGGTTGGCGTACTGCAGTCTGATGTCGCCCATTATGGGGAGGGTGCCCTGCACTCCGGCAAGGGACAGTATGCTGTTGAGAATCTGTTTGGTAATGGTGACGCCGATACCCTCGATATTGAAGATGTCGCCGTTCATATCCACCTCGATTGCGCCGAGGAGGGCCTGAATGAGACCGACGGTGTCGAGGTTCGCGGGTTCGTCGTCGCTGGACGAGGCCACATAGTATTTGACGATGTCGCCGTTGGCAATGGGCTCGGTGACCGCCGCGTCGTATTCAGCCTGCGCGGACTGCTGAGCGCTGCCGGACAGCCCCGCGATTGCGTCGCGTATGGTTATGAGCAGCCCGTCTATCTGTTCGGACAGGAATTCGTTCAGGTTGAAGCCGCTCACCATGACTTTGGCGTTCCTGCCGAGGATGCCCGTAAGGTCGGCGAAGAGAGCCTGTTCGGAGCCGACATAGGCAACCGTGCCGCGCACCTTGCCGTCCTTGCCCGTAATGGTGACGAGGAGATTGGTGCCGGCGGGATCGCGCATATTGATTTCGGCGGCGATGTCGATACCGAGCGTGAGAGAAGTGTCCTCGGCTATGTCGATGTTGAGGGTCTTGAGCGCTTCGGGGATGGAGACATCGCCGAACAGCGAGCCGAGAGACGCGAGAATGGTCTGCACCTCGAAGCTGTTCTTCTTGAGGTCGAGATTGAGTTCGAGACCGAGTTCGAGGGTAAGAGGCGAATACTCGTCGAGGTCGTCGATGTCGAGTTCCCTGACGGAGACGAGATAATCCCTGACATTGATGGAGGGAGCGTCCGCGCCGACGGAGATTTCGTCGATGCCGAGGTTGATGTCGAGTTCGCTCTGGATAATGCCCACGCTTCCTTCGAGGGAAGTGCCGGCGGTGTTGAAGTCGAGACCTATCTGGAAAGTGGGACCGCTGACGAGTCTGGTGACGCCGTCATCGCCCTTCCTGACGGAGGAAATCATGTAAATCGCGGAAGAATCCACGAGTGCGGGAAGCATGGAGAGGTCGAGACCGAGGATGTCGCCGATCTGATTGACGAGATCGCTGTAAGAACCGAGGAGGCCGTCGGGAGCAAGCAGTCCGCCCACAACGCTGAGGAGGGAAGCCAGATTGAGGGGGATCTGATATTCGACGGTGCCGTCCGCCGCGGTTATCATACGGGCGGTCTTTCCGAAGAGGATGCTCAACAGACCTTCGACCGTACCGAGGTCGCCGAGTTCGATGCCGAGGAGGTTTTCGATGAGCAGGCTGCCGATGCTGGTGCCGCCGAGCGCGGTGTTGACGGCTTTGGCGACGGCGGTCATGTTGAGGTCCTGCGTCTTGACGACGGTGGCGCCCTTCTTTATGCCGGTGCAGTCGTAAACGACGGTGCCGTCATAGTAGTAGAAGCCGAGCAGCAGAGTGTCGTCCGCTCCGTCCGCAGTCGTCCTCCACAGCTCGATGAGCAGCTGGGAATTCTCGTCGTTTTCGGGGTCGATTGCCGCCTGAATCTTGACGGAATAATAACGACCGTTCTCGTCCTTGACATAATCGAGGCCCAGCGTCAACCCGAAATTGTAATAATTCCCGGGGTATGTATTCAGCGCCGCTTCTCTGAACGCGGCGTACGCTGCCGTACTCGAAATGGCGTTGACATTCGACGGCGTGGTGTCATCGGGCGTACCGGGATCGGCGGGGCCGCCACCCTTGGGGTTGCAGGCGGCAAGAGTACCGCATACGAGGCACAGCATCACGATGATGAGCAGGACTGTCTTGAGTTTTCTCATAATTCCCTCCAAGAGCCTCCGCACACATTGCGCACACGCGATGCACGTGAGACTAATAGACAGTATGAATTATAAGCCACAATCGCCTGCTCGTCAATACCCGTTAATTACATTTAACAACCATTAAATCCTATTTTTTCGCCGCGCTTTTTCGCCGCCCGCGCCCCCTCGCGACGCCCCCGTTTCCCGCCCCTCGGCGCCGCGCTTTTCCCCGCCGAACCGCACGCGAATTTTGCCGAAAAAGCACGATAAACGGTCAAAACAAAGATATAAACCGCGTTTTCAAGCAATTATACCCTGCCGAGTAAAACGGAAAAACATCGCCGCCCGACGGAATTTTCCCGCCATTCCGACGACGGTTTTGCGACGCTTTCCGCCACCGTCAGAAAAAGAAAAGCGGCAGGAAAAAATTTCCTTCCGCCTTTTTCGGATTGCCTCTTGACAAATCCGCCTGAAAACCCCGCCCCGCGGGGATGCGGACGCGCCGCCCCGTCGCCTACTTCCAGAGCCTGTGCAAGTCGCCGTCGAAGCGGGCGAGAATGTCTCCGACGAATTTCTCCGTGCCCGCGTCGTCGGTGCAGGCGAGCGCCGTCATGTCAACGGCATAGATAAGCCCCGTCGATGTGTCACCCTCGTGACTCCTGCCGAAGGTCGCGTGCGCCTTGCGGCGGGCGAGCGCGGCTATGTCGTACCGCTTCACAGCGTTCTGGGTGACGAAGCACGACATGAGTTCGGAGGCGAATTTCTCCTCTCCGCCGACATCGAATTCCGTCTTGACGGAATCGGGCAGCCAGTCGAGGTCGCGCCACACCTCACAGCCGTATATGCGCCGCGGTTTTCTGTCGTCGGGCAGCCTGCGCACGGCGTCCATGACGATGCAGAAAGCGCCGACATGCGTGGAGTGCCTGTCGAAAGGATTGTGCGTGTAAAGCACCTCCAGACGGGGCAATTCCAGCAGTATTTCCTCCAGACCGCGCACCAGTTTTCCGTCGCGTGACTTCACCGCCGCGGAGGTCTCCTCGAACAGATAAAGCGCGGAATATCCGCCCACCTCGGCGGCGCGTTTCTGTTCTGCGGTGCGCAGTTGCGCCATATCCTCGTCGGACACTCCCGCAAACTGCGGCGCACGCGGACATTGCCCGCCGTCCGTCAGCACCACTCCCGCAAACCCGCCTTCGCCGCGGGCGGAGCGCAGAATACCGTCGAACGCGAACATCTCCATATCGTCCTTATGCGCCGACACGGCGAGAAAAGCCACATCGCCGTCTCTTGCCGACGACGGCACGAATTTTTCCATAAAGCATTCCTCCGAACGGAGACCGCGTCTCCAAATATTATTTCCCAAGCGGGACCCTGCGCGACAACATGATATCACGCATATCCCGATATTCGCGCACCGCGCAATATGGCGACACGCTTCGTGTACTCTGCCCCGTTCGCCAGCGCAAAGCCTCTCGCCGCACATAACACATTTCGTGTTTTTCGCCCGACATCCGAGCGTCACAATGCAAGTCGGCACGCCGTTGCTGCGGCTTTTGTCCGAACCGCCCGCAAAATCGTCGCACGATTCGTGTTTTATGCCGCAAGGGCGCGAAAGCGCACCGCGACGCCGTTCAGTCGAGCAGGTCGGCGGGCGGCGCGGTCAGGCTCCACCTCTCCGTCAGCACGGCGCAATCGCCCTTGCCCAGTCGACGCAGGGGCGACAGCCATTCCACCTCGAGGATATGATTGTTGGTGTAACTCTCGAAGTTGCACCAGAAGTCACCGTATACGCCTTCCTCCGGCACGCACTCCCATTTCATCGCCTTGTCGCCCAGCACATAGTACGCGACGCCCTTCTTCGTGAAAGTGCCTATCTTGATTGCGGCGGGATTGTCCGCCCACCTGAGCGCGATACGCTTACGCGTCGACGACAGTCTGGCGTCCTGCGGGTCGTCGTACGGCCAGAACACGAGATTCTGAACGGGGTTGAGTTCGTCCTGCGGGTCGTTGGTGGGCAGCACCATGACGCCGCCTTTCGCCATGACGGTCAATCCCCACACGGCAAGCGACCTTTCTTCGCCCTTGTTGGCGACAATGTCCCTGACGGTCAGCGCGCCGCTTTCGTCCAGTTCGATGTCGAGGGTGTAGTCGAGGTGTTCTGCGACGCGGCAGGTGAAAGTGCCGCCGTACTCGCGCACATCGGCCTCGACGGGGGCGTTGTCGGGCACATAGGTCTCCAGATCCTCGGGCGACTTCCACACGCGGTGTCCGCCGTAAAGATACCACTTTGTGCCTTTGCCGAACCTTTCGTCGAAATATTCGCCGCCTTTGTCGACATTCCTTTCGCGGTCTTCGTTCAGGAAATTGGTCGTCTCGGTGCCGAACCAAATAATACGCGGACCGAGGTCAAGGGTGACAAGCACCTTGGTGCCGCCGCGCTCGAAGCGCGCGCATTTGCCGTAGTTTCCGTAAATTTCGGTCTTCATATCTCACCGTTTTCACGCCCTTGCGGATGTTGATTATAGTTAATTTTTCCAAACGCTCCGTCTTTCGGACGAAGCATATTTTTGTCGTTTTACCGCGTTAGATTGCGGATTTCTGCCGTTTTGCGCGCGTCGGTTCCGTCGCACACGCGGCCTCAAAGGTCACGCGGCGTCATGTGCGAACTGCGCCAGTTGCGCGCCGAATCCTTATTCGCGCCGCTCTGGTTGGTGACGCCCCACGCGGAACTCTGACGTATTCTGCCGAACAGCGACGGATTGCACTTGCCAGGCGGCGTGTACGGCACGTTGAAGAAATCCAACATCGGCAGTACCGCTTTCAGACGCGCCTCGAAATCGGCGTAATCCTTGTCTTTCGCCGCACTCCAGCCGCTTTCCGCCACGGCAGCCGCTCTCGGGTGCGTCCTTTGGAAAAGCAATTCCTCGTCGGCGATGTGCTCCGTCCACAGCGTGCACTCCACGCCGAACACGCAGTCGTTGCCGTTTGCGCCGAATTCCGCCAGCACGGGTTCGAATTTATACGCCTTTTTGAGCGGAGTCACGCCGTAGGGATAATCGAAATAATAGTTCATACAGCGGCTGACCACGACCTTGCGCCCGCCTTCCGACACCGCTTTCGCGACGGCGTCCGCCGAACGCTTTCCGAACGCCCAGTACTGAATAATCGCGCTGTCGTCAACCAGACCCGAGAAAAGCGCCTCGTTCCAGAGAATGACGGTCTTTCCCAGTTTTTCCAGCATTCTGACCGCACGGTTTGTGAAATAGCCCTGCAGTTGCTCATAGTTTTTCAGCCCCTCGCGGCGCATAAGATTTCGGCAGTCCTCGCATTTGTCCCAACCGAGTTTCGGCACCTCGTCGCCGCCGAGATGAAACAGTTTGCACGGGAACATCGCCGCTATTTCGGAAAGCATTTCCCAAAGCATATCGTAAGTCTTTTCCTTGCCCGCGCAAAGCACCTTGTCGTGTATGCCGAAATCCGTGGGCACTTCTATGGGACGCCCCGAACACCACAATTCGGGATATGCGGCGATTGCGGCGCCCATATGCCCGGGCACATCAATTTCGGGCACGATTTCTATTCCGCGCGCCGCGGCGTAGGCGACGAGGTCGGCTATTTCCGCTTTTGTGTAATATCCCTTATGCACCTTTCCGTCGCCCAAAGTCTCGGCGCGAACCGAACCTATTTCGTGCAACTTCGGCATACAGTCGACCTGCAGCCTGAACCCCTGGTCGTCGCTGAGGTGGAAATGCAGATAATTGAACTTGAACAGCGCCATCGAGTCGATGAATTTCTTGACCGTCGCGACGTCGAAAAAGTGACGACACACGTCCAGCAACACCGCGCGGTAAGCAAAACGGGGCTTATCCTCGATATGCGCGCAAGGGATTCCGTCGGGATAAGCGAAAAGCAGTTGTACGACGGTGACGGCCGCGTGGAAAAGACCCGATTCGTTCGCAGCACGCGCCGATATTCCGTCGGGAGTAATGTCCATTTCGTAATCGGACGCCACGGGCGCAATCGCAAAACTCATTTTGCCGACTCCGTCACGCCCTGAAGCGGCAATGACGCCCGACAGCAGTTCCGCCGCCGCGGGGACGGGACATTCCACCGCGCTCTTCACGCCGAAAACGAACTTGCCGTCCGTCTCTTTCACGGTTGTTGGTCTGGGGATAATATTCATAACGCATTTCCTCCCTTTTTTCAGGCGATTTCGCCTCGTATCATTATAACAAAGCAAGTCGGCGAGGTCAATATGTGCGGGCGACTGCGCGCCCGCGCGTTTGACATACGCACGCGCTTGTGCTATCCTCGTACCACCGAAATCAAGGCGGGCGCGCCCCGTCCAGAACAGAATCATGACTCACGACGCCGCGTCTCTCATCACCGAAAACACCTCGATAGTGCTCGTCCCCAAACGCCCCCGCACCCGCGTGTGGGAGCTGGACTTTTTGCGCGGCGTTTCCATAATCCTCATGATGCTGGACCATTTCGCGATGCTGATCGCTTTCGTGTTCGGTCCCGCATGGTTCGGCAGATACCTCACGGGCGACTCGTCGCTGGCGGAATTCTGCAGGTGGTGCGACTGGTTCTATTTCGACAGCGAAGCGCGGCAGGTGCTTCACCCGCTGGTGGTCTTCATATTCTTCTCGATTTCGGGGATTTCCTGCACATTCTCGCGTTCCAACTTCCGTCGCGGCGGCATACTCGCCGCGCTTGCCATAGTCTATTCCCTCGTCACGCACGCCCTTGCCGAGTTTGTGGGTATGCCCGACATAATCGTCAACTTCGGCGTGCTGCACTTCTATGCGGTGTGCATACTCGCCTACGCGGTGACGGACCTCATCTGCCGCCGCTCCGAACTCGCGCGTTCGCTGATATGCGCGGCGATCGTCGTCGTAGTCGTGTTCGTGTATTTCTTCTACACGCCGCCCGCCGACACCCCGACATGGCTGGGAGTGGTGTTCCCGTCCGAGGATTTCCACGGCAATCCGTCGCTGTTCTATGACCAGGCGGACATCTCCCCGGGCGACCTTTTCACGCTGATACCCAACGCGGCTTCGTTCTTCGCGGGGGCGGCGCTCGCGCCCGTGCTGTACGCCCGCCGTTACAGCCTGCTGCCTTTCCTCGACGGCAAATGGAACATCCCGTTCAACTTCGTCGGCAAACACTCGCTGTGGTTTTTCATTTTGCACATTCCCGTGCTCGCCGTTATTTTGATGTTGGTCAGCGGACTCATAGTCTCCCCCGGCAACTGGGTGTTTTTCTGACGGTCCCCCTGCGCACAATAAAAAAACAAACCCCCGAACGGGGGTTTCCTTTTGCGTCGCAGTATTTGCGCCGCAGTATCCGAACGCCGAAAGGTCCTGCGTTCGCGGGGGCGGTTTCAGGTCGTTATCTGGTCTTTGCCGCAAGGCTGAACTGCGGGCGCGAAGCCTGTCCGCGCATGACTCCGCTCTGCTTCATGACCTTGCGCGCGAACTTCTCTGGGCGCACCAGCCCTTTTATGACGAAAGGCGTTTCGCCGTCGGTGATTACGCGGATTTTGCCGTAGCCGAGCGCAATCTGCAACAGGTTCTGGTGGACATCGATATAGCGTATTTCCGCAAGGGGCAACATAACGCTGGTGATGTTGAACACGCCCTGCTTGAAGATGAATTTGTCCTCGGTGACGATGATTTCCCTGCGGTGCATCCTCACGGCTTCGCAAAGCGCGCAAAGGACGACGAGACATCCCGCGGCGAGCAACGCCCACCTGAGATTCTGCGGAGTCAACCACTGCAGGGTGCCGTCGAAGGATTTGTTGAGCGCGCGCTCGATGTCGGCGGCGTACACCCACAGCAGGGCTATTGCCGTGCCCAGCACAGCGGCGAGGAACAGTTCCTTGACGAAAACCAACGCGGAAAACCTCGCCCTGACCACTATCCTCTCCGACTTGGAATATACTCTTTCAAGACTGCGCATACGCTCCTCCGAAGTCTCTCACCCGCGATAGCACGGCGGGAACTGCGCCACTCTGACGGAAGTGCACCCGAAGGGAACGAAGGCGCGCTCCAACGCTTCCTCCGAGAATTTCGGAGTCTGCGGAATGGCGGAAAAACCGTTTATGTCGAAATCCCAGTTCAACACATTTTTGCACTGAAAACGCAGTTCAAACGGCGGATTGTCGCGGTCAAACGGCTTTTCGGGCATTTTGTTGACGATTGTCTGTTCGTTGTCGTACAGCGTGCGTCTGCCGCCCGAGCTCTTCTTTGCGACCACGGGCGAGAAGCTCCATTTCTTTACGGCGTTGACCTCGGTCGCGCCGCCCGCGGGGCAATTCTTGGCGGATGTCTCGAAGCCGAGACGGGACGCCATGAGCACGCTGCCCTTGACGAAGGACAGCGACGAGTCGCGGTTGGTGACCGCGGTGAGCGGAATGTCCAGCCTGAGCATGAAAGTGCTGCCCGTACGCAAAGTGCACTTGACGGATATCAGCCCCGTGCCGGAAGCCACCGTCTGTCCGCCCGATATGAGTTGCATGGTGGTGTAGCGCGGCACGCGGAAGTTTATGCGCACATCCACATCCCCGTCGGCTTCGGTCACCTTGAACACGACGCTGTTGCGGAAGGGATAGCCCGTCTCCTCCTTTATGCGGAGTTTGGCGCCGCGCACCTCGGTCTCGATGGTGCAGGGAGCGTATGCGAAAAAGTTCAGTTCGTCGGCGCCCCTCGTCATACACAGCGCTCTCATGAACAGGGGATACGCAGACAGCAACGCCACGCCGCCGCGGGTTATGCCGCCGCGGGCAAACGCGTTGCCGAAAGGATATTCCGAGAAAAATTCCTTGCGTCTGACGGAGCACTCCAGCTGGTTGACCATGACGATGTCCTCGACCGCCGACGCGTCGTCGAAAGCCGCCGCGCCCACGACATTGAAGGCTATCTGCTCCAGCATATCCGCGCAGACGCACTCGCCCGTGTGTTCCAGCACCGTGACGAGCGACTCCATCATCTCCACCGCCGCTTCGACATCCACGCCGCGCGCGGGCGATGTGCCGCCCAGTCTCCTGTCCGCGGCGAACATACCCGTGGCGTTGCCGTGGAATTTGTCGAGATTGGCAATGAGCCTGAGGGAAAGTTTCCTCAGTTCCTTGTCGCCCATGAACGCGCCGTATGTGCAGGGATATTTGACCGCCTTTGCCAGGTTGACGGCGTCGGTCTCGACGAGGAACTGGTGCGCGGGAGATTTCCATTCCGCTTCCGTTTTCTCGGGAGTGAACGGCTTGGGGCGTTTGGTCTCGCGGGGATGTTCGGCGTTCTCTATGACTTTGAGCGCCTTTTTGACGGCGGAAGGCGAAATGCACTTCTCCGCGGCTTTCTTGTAGGGGAATCTGACGGCGAGACGGAACCAGTCGGGACTCTTGTCGCGGAGAGCCTCCGCAAGGTCCTTGAGCCACTCGAAATCGCCCGTGCGGTAGACGGCGTCCATTGCCGCCACCTCGTCCAGCAGGCGGGCGCGGGCGTGATACCACGGATGAGTGACCGAAAGAGTGTTGAAACGGTATTTGAAAAATTTCCTCAGCGTGGCAATCGCCTTGTCGTCGCCCGTGAGTTCGTAATAGGCAAGCAAAGTCTTGACGGCTTCCGTCTTGGGCGCAGTGCCGTCGATGTCGGCGGGGAGAAAGTCTCCGCCCTCGCCCGCGGCGTCGAACACGGCGTGCATATATCCGTCGGCTTTGGCGCGGAGCTGCGGCTCGCCGAGCGCTCCCGCAAGCAGAATAAGCCCGCGGACATACCGCGGGAAGATTTCGCCGCTCTTCCACGCTTCGCCCGACAGGAGCGCGGTATCGGCGCCCATTCTCTTCTGAAGAGCGTTGACGATTTCAATCTGTCTGCCCAGCCATCCCTCGGGGACAATGCTCCCCACGGGCAGGCGGCGGAAGAAAGTGTCGGTATCCTTAGCCATAACTCCACCGCGCGTACGCGGCAAGCGCGCGCACGCTTTACGCAACTAAATTTAACACAACGACAAGCCTTTTGCAAGCCTTTGCAACGGTTTGACAAAGGCGGTCAAAAGAATTAAGATGACTGGGAGGTGAATATGAAATACGCACTTATTCTCGCCGACGGTATGGCGGATTACCCCGTCCCCGCGCTCGGCGGCAAAACACCGCTGGAGTCGGCGCACAAGCCGACAATCGATATGCTGTGCAAAACAGCGAAAACGGGACTGGTGAAAACCGTGCCCGACGGCTTCAAGCCCGGCAGCGATGTCGCCAACCTCGGCGCGCTGGGCTACAACGCCGCGGAATGTTACACGGGGCGCAGTCCTCTCGAAGCGCTGTCCATAGGCATAGACATGAAAAGCGACGATGTCGCAATACGCACCAACCTGGTCACCCTCGGCGACGAGGAGAACTTCGCCGACAAGACGATGAAGGACTACTCGGCGGGCGAAATCACCTCCGAGGAAGGACGCGAACTGCTCGAATATCTCAACGAAAAAATGGGCGACGGCCGCTTCGCTTTCTATGCGGGCGTAAGTTACCGCAACTGTCTCATTATCGGCAGGGGCACCACGGATATGACCCTGACTCCCCCGCACGACATCAGCGGAAAACGGATCGGCGATTATCTTCCCAAGGGCGACTTCGCCGAGGAACTTACGGCGTTCATAAAGCAATCATACGAACTGCTGAAAGACCACCCAATCAACAGAAAACGGGTTTTATCAGGCAAAAATCCCGCAAACAGCGTATGGTTTTGGGGACAAGGCACCCGTCCCGCCCTGCAAAGTTTCAAAGAGCGTTACGGTCTCGAAGGCGGCATGGTGAGCGCGGTGGACCTGCTCAAGGGCATTGCAATCGGCACGGGGATGAAGAGCGTGGATGTCGAGGGCGCGACGGGCACCCTTGCCACCAATTTCGAGGGCAAGGCACAGGCGGCATGCGACCTGCTCGACGGCGGCTGCGACTTTGTTTTCGTGCACCTGGAAGCCCCCGACGAGTGCGGACACCAGGGTGACCCCGAAGGCAAGACCAAGTCCATTGAAGCAATCGACGGGCGCATCATACGCCCCGTCTACGAGCACCTGAAAGCCAAAGGCGAGCCTTTTGCCATGCTCGTAATGCCCGACCATTTCACGCCCGTGTCCATTCTCACGCACTCCCGCGAGCCCGTGCCTTTCATAATGTGGAGTTCGGAAAAAGCGCTCGGGAAAGGTTGCGTGTTCAGCGAAAAGGCGGCGGCGGAATCGGGCGTGTTCTACTCCAACCCCACCGACCTCGCGCGGGAATTTTTCTCGCTGTAACGCGCGGCGCAAACAGATCAAACGATTATGCAAACGAAAAGCGGGGGACGCGAAGCGTCCCCCGCTTTTGTTTACTCCGTTTCGCACAAGCCGCCGCCGCACGGGGCGGCGCGCCGTCGCGCGCGGGCGTAACGCCCTTGCGCCGTTATTTGCCGCCCTTGGTTTTGCGGGCGAAAACGCCCTTCTTTGCGGTGTCCTCGCTGTCCGCCGCGACTTCGTCCGCGACGGGCGCGGACTCCTCCGCTCCGTTTTTGCTTGCGGCCTTGATGTCGGCTATGGCGCGGGCAGCGTGCTCTTTGGCTATCGCCGCATATTCCTTCGCCTTCTGCCCGGACATCTTGATTTTTTCCATTGCGGTGGGCTGTTTGCCGATTGCGTCCGCCTTGTCCGCTTTGACCGCCTTGGCAACGACGGGCGTCGCAGTTTCGACGGGCTGTCCCTCCGCGGCGGGAGCCGACGGCGTTGCGGTCGCCGCGGGTGCCGCTACCGCGGGCGCGTCGGTCACTTTTTCAGTGTTGAAGAGTTTGGCGCGCACGGCGGTGGCGACGCCGTTTTCCTTGCGCAGTCCGTTGACATAGGTGGACACGCGCACGGCGTACTCTTTGCCCTTTTTCTTGAAAATCGCCTTGAGTATGAGCAGGGTTATCTTGAGTCCCAGCTGAACGCCCGCGATTGCGATGTTGGCACCGAGGACAATCCACTTCCACAGCCCCTTGACGGTGTCCGCCTGCACCACGCCGACCATGGACATCGCCGTGACGACGAGGAACACGAGCGTCGTGATCAACTTGAAAATGCCGAACATTTTCTTGAGGTTCTTGACCCTCGCCTTGCCTGTCTTGGAATCCTTCGCGTTGAGCGCCACCACCACGATGAACACCACGGCGTAGGCGGCGAGGAATCCCAGCATTATATAGGAATAGGGCGCGAGAACCCAGTTGTTCAGAATGAGAGTGACGCCCGAGGCTATGGCGAAAATCATACTGATTATCGTCCATACGAAACTGACCTTGGCGATTCTCGACTGCTTCTTGGTAGGTTGCGGTTCGGCGGTTTCGTCGGCGGGGAGCGCGGCTTCCGTCGCACCCGCGGACACCGCGAGTTCCTCTTCCCTGGTTTCTTTTGCGTCTTTCCTCATTGTTCCCCCCTTAAGGAAGTCACTTCGCCGCGGCGGCGATGACTTCGTCGATGTTTTTCATGAATATGTCGAAGAAACGGTTGACCGTCCTTTCGTCCTCGTCGTTGCCCGTGATGGCTATGCTGAAAGTCACCTCTCCGTCGAAGGTGGTGAACGCCAGCTGCATGAAGGGCTTGCCCTTGACCGCGCCGGTATAGAAGCCGTCGACGAGACGGGCGTCGCCGAGCGCGTATTCGGCGGGTTTTATGGAGCCTATGTTGCTCATGCCGATGAGCGGGTTGTCATAGCCGAGTTTTATCGCCTGCTCGCTGACGAAATGCGGCAGAATGGTGTAGGCAAGGTGCAGAAGCGGCAGAGAATACAGCCCGAGGAATTTGTCCTTCTTGTTGGTCTTCATGGCGGCGGCGACCTTGTCGAGCGTCTCCTTCATGTCTGCGCCGATGCCTTTGAGCGTGACGGGCATGAATCCCGTGTGATTGGTCAGTCCCGTCTCCAGACCGCCCTGCGCCATGTGCCTGCGAAGGTCCACCATGCAGGGAATGGTGAGGGTCTCGTCGGCGCCCACCGCGCCTATGCCGACAAGCGAGCGCGCGTAAACCGCCAGCATGACATCGTTTACCGTGAAGCCGAGTTTCTTGCCCGCGGCGCGCGCCGCGTTGAACTTCTCGGCGGACAGTTTGCGTTTGATTATGCGGTTGCGGTCCTCGGGGCACTTCTCGGTGAGCGGGAAATAGTGCTTGTCCTTGACCTCGCTGACATTGTGATACAGTTTCTTCGCCGCCGCGGCGTCCTCCTTGCTCATGGACGCGTACACGGCGGAATAGGCGCGCGTGCCGTGCTTGATTTCCAGATTCCCGTCGCCGGCAATCAGTTTGTTGTAGTTGCGGCAAAGATTGATGATGAAATACTTGAGGTCGCCGCCGTCGAAGCACATGTGATTGACGACGAACGCTAGCGCGCAACGGTTGCCGTTGACGAACAGCCCCACCCTGATCTGCACATTGCTCTTTATGGGGATACGCTGTTCGGCAAACTCCATGACATCGCGTTCGAGGTCGTCGCTTTCGCGCACGGAAAAGAAATCGTCGAGCGCGAAATCCTGCACCACCCAGTACGGCTTTATGAAATTGTTGTGATAGCGACTGTGGAGGACGGGCACTTCGTTCACCTGGAACAGCAAAGCGCGCTCGAGCGCCGCCGCGTCGATTGCCCCCTCGTAATAGAGGACGCAATGCATCATTCTGTCATAGTAATTGCGAAAGAGATACTGCATCTTGTCCCACATTTCGGCCTTGAAAATCTTTTTCATCCTTTACCTCTGATACGGTTGTTCAATGCAATTCTCCGTCCCTTATCACAAATCGAAAGAGGGAGCGACCTTGCCGCTCCCCCTTGCGCATTCTTGTCGCGTCAGATTTTGCCTTCGGCAAATCTCTTCATAAAGTCGGCGGTTGCGTCGTTGTTGGCTCTTGCCGCCTTGCTCTTCCATGTGAGGGAGAAGCAATGGTTGTCCATAAACTTGACGGAACCGTACTCCTCGACATGCACGCCCAGAGACTTCAGTTTCTCGACGAGTTTGGGGCCTTGTCCGCCGCAGAAGAAGTCCTTGCCCGCATAGGTCACGAAAGACGCGGGAAAATCGGCGTTGACGAAGTCGAGAGGCGCGCACATATTGTACCACTCGTAATCCTTGAGGTCGTCCTTCTTGACATTGGCGAAATCCCACAGGATTTTGTCCGCAAGCCCGAACGGAACCTTCGCCGTAAGCGCCGTCGCAAGGTCGTAGATACCGCAGTTGAATATAGCGCCTTGGAAACGCAGTTTGGTGGACACGCCGAGACGCTCCTGCATAACGGGATTGGTGGTGACGCAAGCCAGCATTGCGGCATAGTAACCGCCCGCGCTGTCACCCGACACAATCATTCTGTCGGTGTCCAGGTTGAGTTCCTCGGCGTGCTTCTCCACCCAGTTAAACGCCCTGACAATCTGACGGAGCGGCTCGGGGAACAGGTACTGAGGTCCCAGACCGTAGTTGACATTGACGACGAAATAGCCCTGATTGGCGCTCCAGCGGGACAGCGCGCGACGATATTTCTTGTCGCCCGCCACGAAACCGCCGCCGTGTATGTAGAACAGCACGGGATATTTGCCCTCGCGCTCCACCTTGTAGGTGTCCAGTTTGCACACATCGGGCGCGGACTCGTCGTAAACGATGTCGGTGTTTATGACAAAGTCCACATCCTTGAACTTCGTCATTCTCCTCTTGTTCTGAAGCGGATCGTAGAGTTTATCGATTGCAACGAAAAGTGCTCTTGCCAAACCCATGGTAATACCCTCTCGATTTTGATGAAAACATTTTAGCACAACGGTTTCGTTATGTAAACCGCATTTTTGCACGCGCCTATGCGCGCCTTTGCGCGGCGGACGACGCGGACGCGCGCCGTTCCGCAACGGAAAACCTCCGCCTGACGGCGGAGGTTTTCCTGCAAGGGTGTCGATATGTCTACCCCGAAGGGTCAACATCGTTGTTATTCGAGACGGGATTTGTTGAGTTCGACGAACTTCTCCATGTTGGCGATAATCATATCGAAGAAGCGGTTGACGATTTTCTCGTCCTCGTCGCTGCCGCGTATGGCTATCGTCATGGTGATGTCGCCGAGCAGGCTGGTGAGCGCAAGCTGCATATACGGCTTGTATTTGACCGCGCCCGTCATAAACCCGTCTATTATGTTGGCGTCGCCCATGGCAAGCGCCTTGTCGTCCATGACGCCGATGTTGCTCATGCCGATGAGCGGATTGAGATAACCTATCTTTATCGCCGTCTCGCTGATTGCGAACGGGAATATCGCATACGCCAGTTTGAGCAGAGGCAGACTGTACAGTCCCATATACGGGTCGTCCTTGCTCTTGCGGACGGAATGGAGCACCTCGACGAGCGTGTCGTTTATGGTCTCGCCCTTCTGCGCCACCGAGCACTGCATGAAGCCCGTGTGGTTGGTCAGCCCGGTCTCCGCGCCGCCGTGGACGATGTGTCTGCGCAGGTCGACCATACAGGGAATGGTCAGCCTTTCGTCGTCGCGGAACATACCTATTTCGTACAACGAGCGCACATAGAACGCCAGCATCATATCGTTGACGGTGACGCCGAGCGCCTTGCCGATTTTGCGGAAATCGGCAAAGAGTTGTTTGCCCACCTTGCGCCTGACTATGCGGGTGACATCGGCGGACGAGGAAGGCGTGAGCGGGAAATAGTGTTCGTCCTTAATCTGGCTTATGTTCTTGTACAGACTGCGGGCGTATTTTTCCTCTTCCTCGGTGAGTTTGCTGTACACCGCGTCGTAACTGCGGCTGCCCGTCTTGATGTCGAGGTTGTAGTCCCCGTCAAGCAGTTTGTTGTAGTTCTCGGCGAGTTTCTTCATAAAGTATTTGAAGTCGCCGCCGTCCATGCACATGTGATTGACGATCATGCACAGCGTGGATTTGCCGTCCTTGTTGAAGAGCGCCACGCGGTACTGCACATTGCTTTCCACGGGTATGCACTGGCAGATGAAAGCGTTGATGTCCCCTTCGAGGTCGACGCTGTCGCGCACGGTGAGGATGTCGTTTACCGTGTAATCCTCGACGGTCCAGTACGGCTCGATGACGTTGCCGTGGAAAGAACTGTGCAGCACGGGCACTTTCTCTGTCATATAGACCAGCACGGTTTTGAGCACCTTGACGTCGATAGGTCCGTCGTAGTACTGCACGCAGTGCACCATTCTGTCGTAGTAGTTGCGGAACAGATACTGCATCTTGTCCCACATCTCGGCTTTTATCAGCTTAGGCATAAACCAACCTCTCTGAAATCCGCAGGACGCTCAGTCGTCCCACATGGTGTAATAAGCTTCGTCCTCTTTGCCGTATTTTCTTGCGATTTTGGCTCTTTCTTTCTTGTTGCTCTCCTTGTTGCGTTTTGCGATGAGCGCGATAATCATGGCGATTGCGCACACCACGCCGCCGAGGCACAGTATCCAGCCGGGATGCCAGAAATCGGCGACGGTCAGTCCGAGCATGACATAGAGCAACACGCAGAATATCTCCACGGTAACGCACAGTTCGATGTGACGGAATTTGAAGGAAGTGGCGTAAGCCAGCGCCGTGTCGAACACGAATCCCACGATGACCATCGCGAGGAAAACGAACCAGGAATTGGGCACTTTGAACACAAGGTTCAGAACGAGGAACAGGAACACGCTGACCAGCACTATGATGACGGGCGGAAACAGTCTCATCAGCCCGTAGCGCTGCGCCTTGCCGAACTTGGCGATGAACACGCACGCCACGGCGATGACGCCGAGGAAGGCGCCGCCGAGCAGCAGCAACCACGCGGGGTGCCACGCACCCGTGGTCACGCCTATGACGACATAGACGATGACGAGAGCAAGAGCGACCGCAACGGCACAGGCGACCGCCAACGAGATTTTACGCTTGGCGTTCTCCACCTTGTGCTCCTCTTCTTCGAAGTCCTTGAGACGGGCGGGGAAATTGCCGAGGCTTTCGATGCACATATTGTAGACGAGCTCTTCGTCCTCGATGCCCTTTATGCGCAGGTCCTGCACCTTGTCCATCAGTTCTTTGAGCGTGCGGATACGGAAATCCTT
This sequence comes from uncultured Clostridia bacterium, assembly GCA_944360115.1. GTDB lineage: Bacteria > Bacillota > Clostridia > Christensenellales > CAG-917 > Limadaptatus. The sequence continues at coordinate 9,043 of CALVTH010000008.1, read as the reverse complement.
TGCGGCTTCCGTTGGTTTGATGCTCCTGAACTGCTCTTCCAGATACTTTTTGAATCTGTCCTTAAGTTCCATAAACACCCTCCATTGTGGTTAGCTTCCTATGTCCTGCCGCTTGGCATTACACCGATAAAACGACCGCCGCGGCTCAAGGTTACACATTTTGCGCAATTTTTTGCGCCCCTGCCGCAGACGGCGCTTGCGGCGCTCCTCGCCGTCGGATAAACTCCGCCGCCGCCCCGCCGTTCGTCGCCGAAACCCGCGCACACGCCCGCGTCGACCGAACGCGCAGAACGCGCGCCCGTTCCGAGACGGAGTATGCCCGAACATTACATATTATATCCCGTTTCACGCCCGCGCACAAGACCCTTGTGCGGCGCTGCGCGCGCAACGGCGGAAGCAATCCCGTCGTCCCTCTTCGGACAGTCAATGCAGCAAGACCCGCTACCGCCCGCTGACACCCGCACTCCCGTCCCGCGCCTGCCGTGTCTCAAAACAAAAAACAAAACCGACAAACCGCAAAAAACGCGGTTTATCGGTTTTATTCGATTGTTGAAGTGCCGTTTCAGTTGAATATCGGCGCTTCCGCTCGAACGGAGCAAATCATTCGAATGCCTTTCTCATGATTTCCTCGAAGGACATCTTGCCGCCGATGTAATCGGCAATCTTGTCGTTGTATTCGTCGACGGTGCTGCAAACGCAGAAGAGAAGATATTCGCACATTGCGTCGCTGAGCACGCTGTCGGCGAAGGAAATCGACTGGCGGTAGGAGACCTCTCCGTCCCTGATGTCGTAGTCGAAGCATCCCGACACGAGGCGGTAGTTTATCGAGCAGATAACCGCCGCCGCTTCCATTCTCTTGCTTTCGGGAATGCTGTTGACATAGGATGACATCCTGAGCAGCGCCCTGTCCCCGTCGATGGTTATGCGAAGAGGAATGGGCAGGTCGTCGCCTCTCGCTCCGCAGACAATCGACATCTTATCGGTGTCCTTGTCGTACCGCCAGTTGTTGTCGTCGAGTGCCTTGCAAATAGCCTTGAATGCAAGTTGTGCCTGTTTCTTTTTGTCGCTCATTTTGTTACTCCCTTGATGTGTTTATTTGCCCGGCGTCCTGCGCCGTTGCATTGCGATGTTACAGGTTTCTCGTCCTGTCGGCGAGGAGTTCGGTGAGGTCCTTCCTCGTCATGCTGTTGCGTCTGACCAGCTCGTCCGCAATGAGGCCGAGGGTCTCGCGGTTTTCGGCGGCGAATTTCGCCGCTCTCGTCGCCTGTTTTGCCAGTATGCCTTCTATTGCGGCGAACCGCTTCTGTCCTGCTTCGCCGCCGACCGCGTTGCCGAAGGAAGCGATGAGGTCGCCCTCCATGCCCCACTCGCACACCATGCGGGTGGCAAGGTCCGTGGCGTGCCGCAAATCGGAAGACACGCCCGCCGTGATACCGTCATCTCCGTAGAACTCCATTTCCGCCGCCCTGCCGCCGAGAGCCATGCATATCCTGTCGAGCACTTCCCGTTTGTCGGGCGACATTCTGCCTTCGTCGCTCTCGGACATGACATATCCTCCGTAGCCGCCGCGGGAAATCGTCGTGGCGTATTCGGGGATTCTGCCCGCCAGCCATCCCATCAGCACATGTCCCGCTTCGTGGACGGCGGTCTTGCGGATGTCCTCTTCGCTCCACTGTTTTTCGGCTCCGTGCTCCACCGCGTCGACCGCGACGAGCAAGTCGTTGTCGGTGATCGCGTCTTTTCTCTTTTTGCGCAGCACATACTGGATGATCGTCTCGATGTCCGCGGGACTGCTTCCGTAGGTGCGCACCGCGACATTGTTCACGGCGTCGTCCGATATACCCGTCACCCCGTGCTTGGCGAGATAATAGAGAATGAACTGCTTGCGCTCGTCCTTGCCGGGGAGCCCCACCTCTATTCTCCTGTCGAATCTTCTGACAAAAGCGGGGTCGAGCACCTTGTTGTCGCCCGGGGACTGCCGCTCGATGTGGAAGTTGGTCGCGGCTATGACCAGCACGGGACGCTTTTCGTCATAGACAAAGCCGTCCATTTCGGAGAGGAACGCCGTCAGCAGCTGGTCGGTGGCAATGGCCGACGCGTCGCCCGTGCGCTCCCTGCCCACCGCGTCGACTTCGTCGATGAAAAGCACGCTCGGGGCGTATTTGCGCGCCAGACGGAACATCTCGCGCACCGCGTCCACGCCCTCGCCGTAATATTTTTTCATGAACTCGGTCGCGTTCTTCTGTATGAAAGTGACATCGGATTCGCCCGCCATGGCTTTCGCGAGCAGGGTTTTGCCCGTTCCGGGAGGTCCGTACAGGAGGGCGCCGCGCGGCATTTTCACGCCCGTTGCCGCATATTTCCTGGGGTTGGCGAAGAAATCGCCGAACTCTTTGAGCGCTTCCTTTGCTTCGGCAACGCCTATCACATCGGAAAAACGCACCGTCGGGCGCATGGCGTCGCCGAGGATATGCTCGCTGTCGCCCGCGTACAGGTTGCGTTTCAGTTCCATGTCCGCAAACCTGATTTCCGCCGTCTTGCCGTCGTCGGAGAAAATCTGCGCCGTGTTGTACGCCAGCACGCGGTTGTTCTTGCCGAGATAGTCGGCGACCGCCGTGAGATGCGTATCGTGGCAGCACCTTTCCAGTTCTTTCAGGAAAGCCGCGGGTTTGCCGTCGTCATAACGCACGACACCCCTCGCGCCCTTGCGCAGATAACTGCGGCACACCTCTTCCGCCTTGTCGCCCCATTCCCTGTCGAGGATGTAGACGGGCACTTCCTCGTAGAATTCGCGTATATACTCTATCAGCGCGTTGCCGTCGGAATCGAGGTCCTCCACATCGCTGGGCACATATCCCATTTCGCGGAGATTGCACTTCACATCCACGACGGCAATTCCCGTTTCGCCGCGCAACAGTTCCTTGGCTTTGCCGAGATTGTCGGTCACGGCAAGGCTGAAGTCCTTCCTGCGCGCTCGGGCGGCGAGTTGCGCTCCGTCGTTGCTGAACAAGAGTATCTCGGGCTTCTCTTCGGTGACGAACAGTCTTTTTGCTTCCTCCGTCGCGCCGTCGAGGTCGAGCGTGAAGTTGATATTCTCGATTTTGTCTATGGCTTCGGCTCTGGTTTCCTTGGGAAGCTGCGCGCACATACTCTGCACTTCGTCTTCCATTACGGTGGACACTCTGCCCTTTATGCTGCGCGCGTCGGGATTGCCGCCCGCGGCAAACAGCACGAGCGCGGATATGTTTTTCTTGCCATGGATTTTCTTGCCGAACACCCTGCCGAACTGCGACGCCACGCGCTCGGTTTCCATAACGGTGATTTCGTTGAGCGCGACGGTGTCGAGGCGGTTGAACATGACAACCGTGCCGCGCGACATACGCGAAAGTATGGGCGCGGGGAAGAAAGGCTGTCCTTTGTCGGTCATGTCCTTGCCGAGGGCGTCTATCAACACGCTCTGGGTGAGCAACGAGAAATTCTTGCGGTCGCCCGAATTGTACAGATTGCGCCCGACATTGCTCGTCATGATGATTATCGCCTGCGAGAAATCGACATTCTCGTCGCGATAGAAATCCTTGCAGGTGCCCGCGTCGAGAATCTGCAGGAAGAGATTGATTACGGCGGGGTGCGCCTTTTCGATTTCGTCGAAAAGCAACACGCAACGGGGGTTCTCCTCCACGAATCCCGTGACTTCGCCTGCCGAGGCCGCCTTGAAGCTCGGGTTTATGCCTCTGAATGTCGTAAGACCGGTATCGTCTTCCGCATAACCGCTCATGTCGAATCTGCGGTACGGCAGACGGAGATAATGCGCCGCCCTCTCCGCGAGGAAAGTCTTGCCTACGCCGGGCGCTCCCGCAAACAGACACACCGCACGCGGCCCTTTGCCGGCATTGCCGTGCGTCTTCATCTTGAATATCGCCGCCACAAAGGCGTCGACGGCATGATTCTGTCCTTTAACATCCGCGAGCAGCTTCTCGCGCAGCCCGTCGGTGAACTCCGCCACCTCGCCGAGATTTTCGGACTTTTTGCCTCGCCTGCCGCCGACACGCTTCTCAGGCTCTTCCGCTTCGGCTTCGGTTTTCTCCACCGCCTCGATTTCCTCATACAATTTCGTCCGCCATTCCTCTATTTTATCTATCAGGGATTGCTCGTCATCGTATTCCGGCACGGACTCCGAGGCGGACGGTTCGGCAGGACCGAGCGTGAGTTTGTTGACAACCGACGCTCCCAGAATATCAACGACCGTGTCGACGATTGCCTTCTCGGCGGACTCGGAATTGTTCTCTTCGACCTGCAATTGCACTATAACGGAAAAACTGCCTTCGGCATGCGCCCTGTACATTTTCCTGTTGTTCAGCTGACTTGCCAGAAACTCCGCAGGATAGGTCTCGTAATCGGATTTGTGCTCCGCAATCCACTCCATGTCGAAATCTATTCTGTACGCTTTTTCGCTCACAAGTGTCTCCTCCATTCATCCGAAGTAATCGATTGATTTGTTTTTATCATCTTGTCGATACCGTGTCAATACGCTTCCTTATTCCTGCGCAAAAGTCGCAGTTTCCGCGACACAAATCAGATTGTGCACAATCATGAACTTAAACGGTAAGAACATGAGCATAGCGATCCCGAACCGCAGGCGTACACGCAGGCACCCCGCAAATGGAATTTGCGGGGTGCCTGCGTTGTTACTCAGTACAATTTTCGAACTATCAACACGCTGTGTTGGCGAATCACAGAGCCGTCATTACGCTCAGCGAAATGCAAATTCTACGCCCGTCAGTTCCGCTGCTGCATTTCTTTCAAAAAATCAACTGCTTTCTTTTTCACCTTTGCCTGAGCGCATAAAACTTCAGATTTTTTCAGGTACCCGTTTTCGAGAAAACCCATTCCGGGGCAAAAGTCACAATACGCACAGTATTCCTCTTTATAACAATCTTCGAAATCGGAAACGCTTATTTCACGCCAGGCGTAAAGTCTGCTGTCCTTTCTCTTTTCCGCGGCGGCACGCCAGATTTCCCACAAAGAAGTCTCTTTCAGATTTCCCACGGACAACGGCAAAGAGACGCATATTATTACCTCCCCGTTTGGCGTTACCGTAAGTCCGGTGAATCCCCCAAAACATGGGGCAGAATCTTTCATCTTTTCATAATCGCGGACTTTATAATCCGCTCCCACATAAAGCGGGGAATCGATATTCGTGTAAAGTTCAAACAACTGGCTCTCTTCAAGCACATAGTGCAATGTCTTTTTGTCTCCTTCGATAGTCGGAATGAGCGAAATATCGGCAACATACATCGCTCCTGTTTTCTGTGCAAATCTTTTTACCGCTATGCAATCCGCGCAATTGATATTGAGAAGAAAATTCTTAATCTGCACATTGACATTATCTTCCCTTAACCGCTCAATCAGTTCGTAGGTATTGCGGAAGGAACCTTTTACTGCGGTTACTACCTCGTGGGTTTTCTCATCGGTACTGTAAAGACTCACGCCTATCCTGTACGGGTATTGTGCCAAAAGATCATTGTATAAATCGTTATCCCGCGCCAGTATCTGACCGTTGGTGAATATCTCCACCGAAATACGCTTGCTTCTCGCGTATTTGACAAGATCAAGAAAACGATTGTGCAATACGGCCTCGCCGCCGGAAAAGGTTATGCGGAAACACCCTGCGGAATATGCGTCGTCAATAGCTTTCTTGCACATGTCGAAGTCGATTTCGGAATCGGCGATATTTTTAGGATTATAACAATGCACACACTTAAGATTGCACCGATAAGTCAGTTCGAAGAACAGCGAATACATAAAATTGTTTTCGTACAGCCAACGCTGCATCTCCTCGACAAACTTCACCTCTTCCCCGTTATCCGAACTGTCTCCGAGGCGTTCATATCCCGCATTCGCTCCCGCCGAGTATTCCCCGAACGAAATAAGCTCCTCACCCTCTAACTGAGCCAGAAACGAGTCTACTTGATCCGTCACGCCGTTCTCCTGCGCCCACACGAACAACTCCTCCTCCGATACCTCTTCCGACAACAATTTCCACATATCGCTTGCAAGTCCGTCAAGAAGCACATATCTGTGGCTTCTTTCGTTAGAAATGTATGTGCGGCTTTCTTCCTTTCCAAACAGATAGGTATGGCATGATATCCACTTGGGAATTGCAATTTTTCTGCCGTTGTGCATCATATGATTATTCTCTCCCTTGCCAGCATTTTTCGTATGTTGACATTTTCTTGTACAAACTCCGGATTGACTCCTCGGTAGAACTTTATAAAGCAGTCGTAAATGTCGAACAGATTGCACTCCTCATGCAATAGCGCGGCCATTTGAAGGCACGCTTCCGCGCCGTACAAAATTTCCTTTTCTCTCCTCTCCGCAGCAAGTTCCTGCCCATCGCTCCCGTCTGTAAGCCGTATTCCGGGAGCGGTGACCCACTCGTAATCCATGACTTCCGCCAATAATGTTATGTTGCCCCAGTCAAGCGTATCGTTTATAAAACCGTGTAGGTGCAGCAAAGCAACATTTTTTGCAAGTTGCGCAACAAAATTCATCAGAAAATCGCTCCTGCCCGCTCCCCCCCAGAACGCGCCACAATGTTTCACGATATTCTCTTTCTCACTATCGGAAAAAAATGCCAAATCGGCAATGCGGTAAGGACATTTTACGCGAGTATAGAGCAAACAGGGATTAACCGGCACACCGTTTCTGAAAGTCACTTCGGTTAAAATCTTGAATTTTTTAGGCAACTCATAGTCGCCAAGTCTTTTGTAGTACAACACTTTCGGGAAATCGTTCGAGAATTTTTCTATTTCTCTGCTTACTTCCAATTCCCTCTGCGCCGACAAAAGCGGATACAATCCGAAAATCAATTCTTCATCTTTGTTGGAAATGTAGACCTGTGGACCGCCGTAATTCCATCCTCCGCCCTTGACGGATATCCAGTCGAAATCATCAGTTTTGATTGCCACCGCTCTGCCGTGCCACGGAGAAATATGCGTCGCCGACACCTTGTCGTAGCATAAGCCGTCGGGCAATAAAATCCTCCCCGCATTTTGGCTGCCGAATACTTTGAATTTTTCAATCTTGATCATAACCCAATCGTTCTCGTCCGACTATTCAAACAATTCAAAACATAGCTTGCACAGAATAAAGCCGCCAGACGGTGAGGCTGACGGCTTTATCCTTACTTGTGCCAGAGGCTCAACCATGCTTGGCTCGGATACCACATTGATTGTCAGTCATTTTGCCGCAACCGGACATATTCGCGACGGCGTGACCGACGGCCTTCGTGATTTTCAGCATATTTGCCACCTCCTATGTAGATTATCGTTATTGTATCAAGTCTTATAAGACTTGTCAAGTATTTTTAGACTCAACTAAAATATACTGTGAATGTATGTGTTTCGGGGCTAGGTTGCGCGAGTTGCGGATGGAAAGAAATCTGAGCCAAATGCAGCTGGCAAAACAACTTAATATCAGTCAATCGGCGATTGCCAAATGGGAGCTCGGAAAAACAGAGCCTACGGCAACGGCAATCATTTTGCTGTCCAAGTTCTTCGATGTAACGACAGACTATATCTTGGGCGTTGAAGACTGAACGGCACAGTTTAATTTTCCCAGTCGTGTTCAGCAGGCAGAGTCAGTATATCAGCAAACAACAAATAAAAAAGCGTCGTCGTCAGTCGAGACACATTCTTATTCTCTTTCCAGATCCGCGATTTTGCATGACAAATTACCATTTCCTGGCGGACAAACCGTCGCCTCGTAGCAAGGGATTGTACGAAGATTGCGAAGTTCGCCTTGCACAAGATCGCGCGAAGCGCACCCGCGAGCGTTGGTAGCACGGAGAATGACAGTACATTCAGGCAGTCGCTATGTCGGAGTGCGTGACGGGAGCGGAAACCGAGCCGCAGGCGTAAACGAAAACACCCTGCAGGATTTTTCTGCAGGGTGTTGCGAAGTTCGCCTTGCGGCGAGGTGGTGGAGGCTACCGGACTTGAACCGATGACCCCTTGCTTGTAAGGCAAGTGCTCTGACCAACTGAGCTAAGCCTCCGCGCGGAAATTCCGCCTATGAAAAAACCGCTCCTTGAAGAGCGGCTTCTCTTGTTTGGTGACCCCACCGAGACTCGAACTCGGGTTACCGCCGTGAAAGGGCGATGTCTTAACCGCTTGACCATGGGGCCGTTTTTGGTAGCGGCGGTCGGATTCGAACCAACGACCTGCCGGGTATGAACCGGCCGCTATAACCAACTAAGCTACGCCGCCTTATTTTGCGGCGGCTTCGTCGAAACGAAGCCGTCGCTGTGGTTGCGGGGGAAGGATTTGAACCAACGACCTTCGGGTTATGAGCCCGACGAGCTACCAACTGCTCCACCCCGCGCCGAGATGCTTGTAAATGATACGACGGGGCGAGGATTTTGTCAAGCGATTTTCGGGCATTGGAATAAAAGCGGGGAAGGATGAGGGGAAACGGGGAGAAACGGGGACGGGACAAAAGCCGCGAATCGGCGGGCGAACGCGGCTTTCGTGCCGATAGATACGCGGTTTTTCGACAATTCTTCCCGATTGTTCAATATCGGATTTTTCGCCGCCGATGTCTATTGCAATGCGGGCGTGCGCGTGATACACTCAAAATATAACAAGCGTTGAAAGGAGAGACACATGAGCAATTATCCCGACTATATCTCCGAGAAAAGGCGTCCCGTGCCCACTCCCGAAAGCATCGTGGAAAACGGTCAGGCGCATTTCGGCACATTCGACAAGCCCTTCAGAAACCTCAATCTGCTCGACTGCGAGAAACCATGCGGCAAATGTATGCCCGACTTTATGAAAAAGGGTCGTCTCACCGAGTGGGAAGCCTTCGAAGTGCACCTCGACGAAGGCGCGCTCATCTCGGCGGTGTACAACACGGGTCCTTTCGGCTTCTCCATTTTCGTGTGGTTCGACAAGAGAAACGGCAAAATTTACAAGTGGCGCAACATCGTGCCCGTCAAAAAAGCCAAGGTGGCTTCTCAGCTCGTCGACGACTACTGCGAACTCAA
>CALVTH010000007.1 GCA_944360115.1 uncultured Clostridia bacterium | reverse complement strand
GAATAGCCGCGCACCCCGCACGCGCCGCGTCGTCGTCGGATTTCCGAGCGCTGAAGCGCAATGCGGTGTTCAACAGGGTATGCGCCGAAAAACTGGGTTACGAGGGCGCGACATTCGCAAAAACTTTCGGCGACCTTGCCGACGAGACGGTTTTTTACACGGAGAATTGTTTTTTGTCGTTGCGACTTCTGACTTTGTTTGATTTCTCTCGATATTACAATCCGCTGAAAATTATGGCAAAATACGAGGTGTTGAAAAAATCGGATGAAAAAACTATAAGGGCGTTTTTCAATGCATTGTCGAGGCAGAGCGAAAGGGAAAATCTCGACGAGACGGCGTACGCCCTGAGGCTGGAAAACTATATCGACAAGGGATTCATACCGCCTCTGAATGTGCGTACGCTCGGCAGCGGCAAGCGGCGCATAAGCGTTGTCGGCGAAAGTGACGACATAGTCACGCTGGCGCGAGCGCTGACATCCGACACGGCAATGCAACTTGCGTTCGGGGCGGGCACGGGTAAAAAGAAAAGTATGGAAAAACTGCTGATAAAGAGTCCGAAACCGCCGAAAATGCTGCAATATACAGTTGAAATGGGAATATCGGAGCGCGACGGCAATATGACGGTGAAGCCGTCTTTTCCCGCTTGCGTGAACGGCGCCAGGATAGATTTCATACACGACGGCGTGCGCCACAGCATTACCTTCGAGAAAGGGGAGACCAGGGCGATGACGGTAAACGGCACTGCCATGTTTGGCGTGCCGTCAGTAAAACTCGGAAGCATCCCGCTCGACATAAAAATCGGTTTTGCGCCCGTTGTGGAGACGGACAATCATTGATTTACATTGTTTTATTGCTTTCTGTACAATAATCTATCTATAACAATAAATTAGAAATCGACTAAAAAATTCTGACGGCAGATATTAACCTTATTTAACAAAATTTGATTTGAATTTCGATTGTCCTTAGTGTTGCACCCCGTTGTGCGCTCGTTGCCGCTTTACTTTGCGCGCGAAATACAATATAATTTCCATTACGGACGGCGGGAAGCAGGCGACGCGGCAAAAAACGGTTTTGCGGGGCGGTCGTCGGGTTTGCCCGACCGTACGGAAAAGGGTTCTCGCAGAGCGGTTTTCGAAGGCGCGCGGAAACCCGCGGACGGAAAACCGACGGAAAACGGACGGAAAAGCGGAAGATTATGGACTTATTCGATTTGCAGAACAACCTCGAAAACATGGCGCCGCTCGCCGAGCGTATGCGTCCCCGTTCCCTCGAGGAATTTATCGGACAGGATAAAATCGTGGGGCAAGGGTCGTTGCTCCGTCGCGCAATCGCCGCCGATAGGCTGGGCAGTTGCATCTTTTACGGTCCTCCCGGCACGGGCAAGACCACGCTTGCGCACATAATTGCGCAGAATACCAACGCGGCATTTGCCAAACTCAACGCCGTGACAAGCGGGGTTGCCGACGCGAAAAAGGTCATCGAGGAGGCGCGCGAGCGGCTCCGCGTCAGCGGCAGGCGCACTTATCTCATGCTCGACGAGTGCCACCGCTGGAACAAAGCCCAGTCCGACAGCGTTTTGCAGGCAATCGAGCAGGGTTTCATTGTGTTCATCGGCTCGACCACGGAAAATCCTTACGCTTCGATGACGCGCGCAATCGTATCCCGTTGCAGGGTGTTCGAATTCTCGCGGCTGTCCGACGCCGACATCGAAAAAGGGCTCAGGCACGCGCTTGCCGACAAGGAGCGCGGGCTCGGCGCAATGAAACTCGAGGTGACCGACGGCGCGCTCAGACATCTGGCGCGGACGGCGGGCGGCGACCTCAGAACGGCGCTCAACGCGCTGGAACTTGCCGCAATCACGACGCACGCCGATTCCGACGGAGTGGTGCGCGTCGACGAAGTCGTGGCGGAGCAATCCATACAGCAGAAGGCTCTCGGATTTGACGAAAGTATGTATTACGACATCATTTCCGCTTTCATAAAGAGTATGCGCGGCAGCGATTCCAACGCCGCCGTCTACTGGGCGGAGCGGCTCATCGAAGCGGGCGCCGACCCTATGCTGGTGGCGCGCCGTATAGTCATTCACGCCGCCGAGGATGTCGGACTTGCCGACCCCAACGCTCTCGTCGTGGCGGTGTCCGCAATGCACGCTTTCGAGAAAATCGGGCTGCCCGAAGGCAGAATACCGCTCACCGAAGCCATAATATATGTGTCGGAAGCTCCCAAGTCCAACAGCGTGGTCGGCGCGTTGTATTCCGCGGAGCGCGCGGTCAAGACCGTCGTGCACGAGAGCGTGCCGGTGTATCTGCGCGACCCCAACTACAGGGGCGAGAAAATCACGGGATACAAATATCCGCACGATTACGGCGGCTGGGTGGAGCAGCAGTATCTGCCCGACGAAATCAAGGACAGCGTGTTCTACACGCCGTCCGACAACGGCTTCGAGCAGGTCATAAAAGAGCGGCAGGAAATGCGCGTCAAGAGCGCGAAAACCAAGCCCGCGGGCAACACTTCGCCGCATAAATAAGGGCAAATCGGCGCGGAGCGGCGCAACGCTCGCGCCGTCGCGCGCGGCGGACACGGAACACGGCAACCGACGACGGACGACTGCCGTCGCAATACAAATTCGATTCGGACAGGTATTATGCTTACAATCTCCGGACTCACAAAGACATACGCAAAAAGCGGGATTCCCGCCGTCGACAATCTGTCGCTCACCGTCAAAGACGGTGAAATATACGGGTTCATAGGACCCAACGGCGCGGGAAAATCCACCACGATAAAGTGCGTCACCGGCGTGCTGGATTACACGCAGGGTTCGATTGCCGTCAACGGCGCGGATATGCGCTCCGAGCCGCTCAAAGCCAAGCGTTTCGTCGGCTATGTGTCCGACGACCACGCCATGTACGAGAGGCTGACGGGAACGGAATTCGTCACCTTTATGTGTGATGTGTACGATGTGCCCGTATCCGAGCGCAGGAAACGCCTTGCGCGGTATGTGGATTTGTTCGACCTGCAAGGCGACATCGGAAAGCCAATCAGCTCGTATTCGCACGGAATGAAACAGAAACTCAGCATTATCGGCGCGCTTATACACGAGCCGCAGTTGTGGGTGCTCGACGAGCCGATGACCGGGCTTGACCCCAAGTCGTCCTACAACCTCAAAATGCTGATGAAAGAACACACCGCCAAGGGCAACAGCGTGTTTTTCAGTTCGCATGTCCTCGATGTCGTCGAAAAAATCTGCGACAGGGTCGGAATCATCGACCACGGCAAACTGATTGCCGACTGCACAACGGCGGAGTTGCGCTCCTCCGGGCTGGATTCCTCGCTGGAAGAACTGTTCCTGTCGATAACCGCGGACAAGGACTCCCGCGGGTTTGCCTTCGATGAAGAGGGGAGCGGAGACGGGCGCGCGGCGCAGTCCGCCGCGACGGACGGAGTGCGCAAATCGGGCGCGGACACTCCCGCCGACGGAGGTGACAAAGCGTGAAAGCGTGGCTGAAAGACTACCGCCTCATGCTCCGCGTGTTGCTCCGCGACGGCTCGCGTCGCCATGTCATGGGGCGGTTCAAACTGCCGCAAAGCGTCATCATGGGGCTTTGCTGTCTGCCGCTTATGGTGATGATATGCACCTCGGTGGCGTCGGTCGCACCGCTCGCGGTGCGCTATTCGCTGGTGGTCGAGGGCGTCGTCGTCCTCACCGCGGCGGCGCAGGGCATGGTGCTGTTCTTTGCGCTTCCGACGCTCACATCCGCGTTGTACACGGCGGGCGACACGGGTTTCGTGTCGGCGCTTCCTTTGCGCACATCGGCGGTTTTCTTCGCGCGGCTGTCCAAAGTCTACATCGGCGAACTGGCAATCACCGCCTATCTTCTCCTGCCCACGCTTTACACTTTTTCGGGTGCGGCGTATGCGGCGGGCGGAACTTTTTCGGCGGCGTTTTTCGCTCTGGTGCCGTTCATTGCCGCGGTCGCGCCCATACTGCCGCTGGCGATTGCGACATTATTGTCGTTGCCCGCTATGTGGGTGGCTTCCTTCCTCAAGAAAAAAACCCTGTTCAGCACAGTTGCGCTCATAATCCTTTATATGGCGTTGTTCGCCGCCTACTTCCTGCTCATACCCAATCTGTCGTCGGTGGGCGACATCGAGACGCTGAGCGAAACGGTGGTGCGCGCGTTCAGAAGGGTGGCCACGGTGCTTTATCCCGACAAAGCGCTGGCGTCTATGTGTCTGGGGATCGACCCGTGGGTCAATCTCGGCATATCTTTCGGGATCTGGGCGGGGCTGGTTGCGCTGGTGTTCGCGCTGTCCGCCGCCTTCTACAAGCGCGCGGTCAGAGTGAGTTCGGAGAGCACCTCCGCCACCGCCGACAAATCCGACAAAATCTGCAAGAAACACAGCCTTTTGTCCGCGCTTCTGATTGCCGATGTCAAGAACATTTTCCGTTTCCCCGCGCTTGCGCTTTCGATGTCCACAAGCGTTTTCGTCACTTCGCTGATCGCGGTGTTTTTCTTCATAAGCACGGACGCGGGCACCAATCAGGGGGAGAACTTCGTGCCCCTCGACGAGATGATGCAGACGGGCATACTGCTCATGCTGGGAGTCATGCTCGGAGGCAGCAATTATTTCGCGCTCATGGCGTTCACGCGGGAAGGGAAGTCCTTCTATGTCACGCGCTCGCTGCCCATTTCGGGCAAAACCGCGGTGCTTGCAAAATTCGTCCTCGCCAACATAGCAAACGCGGTCAGCGCCGTGTTGCTCTTCGTCATTATCGCGGCGTTTGACAAAATCCACATCGTCAACGCCCTGCTTATCGGAGTGGTGATGTTCACCGTATGCGCGGGGCTGAACGCAATGTCCATTATGTTCGACATGCGCCGACCGTATTTCGACTGGCAGAGTCTGTACGATGTGCAGCGCCAGAACACCCGTATGCTTGCGCCCGTGCTCATAGGCTTTGCGGCGGGAGCGTTGTTCATAGCGTTCGCCGTGCTTGCTATGATGTTCGTGCCGACGCTCGGAGAAACGGCGGCGTTCGCCATATACTGGGCGCTGTGCATAATCGTCGCCGCGGTGGTCGCGGGCGTGATGTGCTATCTGCTTTTCGACAGGGCGGAAGAACTGTACGCGGCAATGGGCGAGAGGTCGTCGGACGGAGCGGTCAGACCGACGCGCGGCGGCGGATTCCTCGACGGAGGAAAGGGCGGCTTCGGCGGCGGCAACAGAGGAGGTATGCTGGGATGAAACGCAAGATAGGACTGGATGTCGGCGATGTCAGGATAGGCGTTGCCGTAAGCGATCTGCTGGGTATATGCGCAAACCCGCGCGAGACCTATGTGCGGTCGGGCGACGCCGCGAAGGACGCGGAATATTTCACGGAATACGCCGGACGCGAGGACGCCGACGCTTTCGTGCTGGGATTGCCCAAGAATATGGACGGCACGGAAGGACCGCGCGCCGCGCTCACGCGGGAATTCGGCGCGTTGCTGGGCGAGAAAAGCGGATTGCCCGTGTTTTACACCGACGAGCGGCTGACCACCGTGTCGGCGGAAAGACTGCTGATAGAAGCCGATGTCCGACGCGACAAACGCAAGAAAGTCATCGACAAGGTGGCGGCGACGATCATACTGCAATCCTATCTTGACGGCAGGGGCGGACTCGGGGTATGATTATCGCGGCGCGGCGCGGAAAGCGCACGCCGCAAAGGAGCAATTTATGTCCGACTTTTTCGAAGATCAGGAAAACATGAACGAAGACGACGATATCATCACGCTGTACAACGAAGAGCGCGATGTCGACGAGGATTTCTATCATCTCGCCACTCTCGATGTCGACGACAAGTGGTATGTCGTCATGAAACCCGTCGAGAAACTTCCCGACATCGAAGAGGACGAAGTCCTCATTTACGAAATCCGCGAGGACGATGCGGGCAACGACATTTTCGTCGCGATCGAAAGCGAAGAGGAATTGCAGAAGGTTTTCGACGAATTCGTCAAGGAAATGGAGAAATACGGCCTCGACGGCGAGGACGGGGAATAACCCCTTCCGCGCCGCGCGGCGGCGCGTTCCGACAGGGCAGGGAATTTTCGTGAAAAACGCCGATTTTTTTGCGCGTTTTTTCTTGCCAAGAGATGAATAATAATTTATAATTTAAAGCACCGCGCACCTCGGCGGAGTCGGGATTGTTCCTTTCAGGTAGTTTCGGCGCTGAACCCGAGGGAGGTAAAAACAAACCAAGGAGGCCTAACATGGCAGTCACCACAATGAAAGCCCTGCTCGAGGCAGGCGTGCACTTCGGTCATCAGAGCAAACGCTGGAACCCCAAGATGGCGAAGTACATCTACGCAACCCGCAACGACATTCACATCATCAACCTTCAGATTTCCGTCGACCTCGTCGAGGAAGCCTACAAGTTCGTGAAGGAAATTTCCGCGGAAGGCAAGTCCGTCCTTTTCGTCGGCACCAAGAAGCAGGCTCAGGACGCCATCAAGCAGGAAGCCGAACGCTGCGATATGTTCTATATCAACCAGAGATGGCTCGGCGGCACCCTGACCAACTTCAAGACCATCCGCACCCGTATCGACAGACTCAACAAAATCAACCAGATGGAGATCATCGGCGAGTTCGAGCTGCTCCCCAAGAAGGAAGTCCTCAAACTCAAGGCCGAGCGCGACCAGCTCGAGAAGAACCTCGGCGGCATCAAGAATATGCGCAATCTCCCCGGGTGCCTTTTCATCGTCGACCTCAAGAGGGAAGAGAACGCCGTGCGTGAAGCGCGCAAACTCGGTATCCCCATCGTCGCCGTCGTCGACACCAACTGCGATCCCGACCTCGTCGACTATGTCATCCCCGGCAACGACGACGCAATCCGCGCGATTCAGCTCTTCGCGTCCATAATCGCCGACGCGGTCATCGAAGGCAAGCAGGGCGAATCCTTCGGCGGTGCTGCCGAAGTCGCACCCGTTGCAGCCGCCGAAGCCGTCGAAGAAACGGCAGAGGAAGCCCCCGTCGTCGAGGAACCCGTCGTGGAAGAGGTTGCTCTCACCCCCGAACAGGCTCTCGAGAAAGCCATCGCCGAGAAGGAAAGCGAAGAAGAATAAGGAGATTGATATGGCATTCACAAGCAAAGATGTAATGGAACTCCGCCAGCGCACCGGCGTTGGTATGATGGACTGCAAAAAGGCGCTCGTCGAGACCGACGGCAACATGGAGAAGGCAATCGATTATCTCCGTGAAAAGGGTATCGCTTCCGCCGCCAAGAAGCAGGGCAGAATTGCTTCTCAGGGTATCGTCGACAGCTACATCCACATGAACGGCAAAATCGGCGTTCTGCTCGAAGTCAACTGCGAGACCGACTTCGTCGCAATGAGCCCCGTGTTCAAGGAACTGGTGCACAACATCGCAATGCACATCGCGGCGGCCGCGCCCTCCTATGTCAGCAAGGACGAAGTCCCCTCCGCCGAACTCGAGAAGGAAAGAGAAATCCTCATCGCTCAGGCGAAAAACGAGCCCAATCCCAAGCCCGACGCAATCATCGAGAAGATGGTGGACGGCAGAATCCAGAAATACTACAAGGATGTCTGCCTGCTCGAGCAGGTGTATGTCCGCGACAGCTCCAAGACCGTCAACCAGCTGGTCACCGAAGCAATCGCTTCCATCGGCGAAAAGATTACCGTGAGGCGTTTCGTCCGCTATCAGATGGGCGAAGGTCTGCAGAAGCGCGAAGACGATTTCGTCGGTGAAGTAATGGCTCAGGCGGGAATGACGAAATAACGACGAAAAGGAACGCATCCGCGTTCCTTTTTTTCACGCCCAAAGACGAGCCCGCAACGGTCGGGCAAACGACACAGGATATGAATACACCGAAATACAAGCGCGTCATCATCAAACTTTCGGGCGAAGCCCTCGCCACCGCAAACGGGTCAGGCATTGACTATTCCAAACTGTCCGCCGTGTGCGACCAGATTATCGAAGTCAAGAATCTCGGCGTCGAAGTGGGCATAGTCATCGGCGGCGGCAACTTCTGGCGCGGCAGACAGGCGGACAGCGAAATGAACCGCACCACGGCCGACCACATGGGTATGCTTGCCACCATAATCAACGCCCTCGCCGTGCAGGATTGTCTGGAAAGAAAGGGCGTGCAGGTGCGCGTGCAGACGGCAATCACCGTCACCAAGGTCGCTGAGCCCTACATTCTGCGCAAGGCGATGCGCCACCTCGAAAAGGGCAGAATCGTGGTGTTCGCCTGCGGCACGGGCAATCCCTATTTCTCCACCGACACGGGTGCGGCGCTTCGCGCCGCCGAAGTGGGCGCAAACGCACTTCTGCTGGCAAAGAATGTCGACGGCGTGTACGACAGCGACCCCAAGACCAACCCCGCCGCCGTCAAGTTCGATACGCTGACTTATATGCAGGTCATCGCCAAAGGACTCAAGGCAATGGACACCACGGCGATAACGATGTGCATGGACAACTCCATTCCCATAATAGCCTTCGACCTCAACGCCGAAAACGGCATAAAGAGGGCGGTGCTGGGCGAGAAAATCGGCACATACATCGGCAAATAGCCGCCCCCCCCCGCGCCGTTCGCACGGACGACGACCCGTCGTCGTGCCGCGCGTCGAGCAATCGGACACGGACAAGCGCCGCCCCTCGGGCGGCGTTTACTTTTGCCCATTCGCGGTGTTTTCGCGCTCCGAGACCGTATTGCCGTCTTTTCAGGCACATTCCGAGGCTCTGCGGCGCGCGTCCCCGCTTATTTTGTCTTGCGCAGCGCGCGTGGGTTTGGTATAATATATAAAACCCGTATCATTGGAGGTAAATATGTCTTACGGTATCGACGAAGTCGATTTGATTTTCGAGGAAATGGAAGAGAAATTCAACCGCTCGGAACACAACTTCTCCTGCACCCTGCAATCCATTCGCGCGGGCAGGGCGAACCCCCACATTCTCGACAAGATTATGGTGGACTACTACGGTGTGCCCACTCCCTTGAACAACATGGCAAACATCACCGTCCCCGAAGCCAGACTTCTCGTCATTTCGGTGTGGGACAAGAGCGCGCTCAAGAATGTCGAAAAGGCAATCCTCGCAGCAAATATCGGCATCACCCCCAACAACGACGGCAATGTCATCCGCCTCGTCTTCCCCGAACTCACCGAGGAACGCAGAAAGAGTCTCGTCAAGGATTTGCGCAACGACACCGAGAACACCAAAGTCGTGCTCCGCAACGCCCGCCGCGAGGCGATAGACGAACTCAAGAAACTGGAGAAGGCTTCCACGATAACCGAGGACGACCTCAAGGATTTCACCGCCGATGTGGACAAGGCGCTCGCCAAACACATCGAAGATGTGGAGAAACTCTCCAAGGAAAAGGAACAGGAGATTCTTGCGGTCTGATGATACCGCGCCATATAGGACTGATAATGGACGGCAACGGCAGGTGGGCGCAAGGGCGCGGTCTGCCGAGGACGGACGGATACGCCGAGGGGCTGACAGCCCTCAGAAAGACGCTTGCACGCGCCGCAGAAAGGGGAGTGCAAGCCGTCACCGTCTATGCCTTTTCCACGGAAAACTTCGCCCGTCCCGACGACGAGACCACGGCGATTGTCTCTGTCGTGCGGACCTTCAACCGTCGTTACGACGGCGATATGAAGGTGACATATATGGGTGATGTCTACGCTTTCGGCGAGGATTTCGCAGACAGCGTCGAGGACATCGAAAAGCGGACGGAAAACAACGGCGGACTGCACCTCAACATCGCATTCGGCTACGGCGGCAGAGACGACATAATCAATGCCGCGAAAAGGTGCTGCGACAAAGGGGAATTCACCCGCGAGGATTTCGAAGCCAACCTTTCGGGAGCGGGGCTGCCGCCCCTCGACCTCGTAATCAGAAGCGGCGGAGAAAAACGGCTTTCGGGATTTATGCTGTACGAAGCGGCGTATTCCGAGCTGTACTTCACGGACAAATTGTGGCCGGATTTCGACGGTGACGACCTCGACGCGGCAATCGCCGATTTCGAGGGCAGACAGCGCAAATTCGGCGCGTAAAGTTAGGGTTATGCTGAAAAGAACGGTTACGGCAATATCGCTTATTGCATTGCTTTGCGGGGTGCTTGCCGCAAGTTATTTCGTCGACAGGGCTTTCATCGACATCTTCATCTGGATACTTCTCGCCATTGCGCTGCGCGAGATGTATTTCTGTTTCCAGTCGGCGGGATACCGCGTCATGCGACTGCCGCTGGCGTTCTATATGCTGACGGCATATCCCGTCACCTATGTGCTTCAGGAATTCGTCGGAGGATACGCCGGCTACGCAGGCATCGCCGTCTGCCTTGCCGCAAGCGCGCTCTTCGCGCTGGTGCAGTTCACCTTCTCCAACCCCGAGCGTATGCAGCTGAAAGATCTGCTCGCCACGCTTTTCGTGCTGGTTTATCCCGCCTTCTTCATTTCGCTGGCGTGGATGCTGACGGCAAAATATGTGGCGGTGTATTCCGTGCTGTTCGCCGTCTTCCTTCCCGTCGGAGCGGACACCTTCGCGTACTGGTTCGGCAGTATGATAGGCGGCAAAAAACTTTGCCCCTCCATAAGCCCGAAAAAGACCGTCGCGGGCTTCGTCGGCGGCATAATAGGCGGTATGACGGTGGCGGCGGTGTTCTATCTCGTGTTCGAATACGCCGCCGCGCTTCCCGCGGCTCCCGCGGACGGACTGGTCTATGTCCCGTTCACGGACGCCGTGTGGAAATCCGTGCTCGTATATCTGGCGATAGGCTTCGTCGGTGCGCTGGCGGGGCAACTCGGCGACCTTGCCGCTTCGCGCACAAAGCGCGCGCTCGGCGTCAAGGATTTCGGCAGGATATTCCCCGGTCACGGCGGAGTTATGGACCGCTTCGACAGCATAACCGCGGGTATCACCGTGCTGACGGTGGCTTTCCTTGCAATATACGCCTGACAAGCGCGGGCAAAAGACAAACGGCGGTGTTGACGCGCGCGCTACACGGCGTGACGGACATCGGCGGGGTGCGGGCACGCGCTCCGCAAGAGGCATAAGATGAGCGATAAAGTCAAGACGATAACCGTGCTGGGCAGCACGGGCTCGGTGGGCAGGCAGGTGCTTGCCGTCGTGGACAAACACCGCGACCGCTTCAAGGTCGTGGGTTTGTCGGCGTTCTCCAACGAAACGCTGCTGCGCGACCAGATTGAGAAATATTCTCCCAAACACTACTATTTTCCCGCGGGCGGAGTGGAAATCCAGACCACGCTGTTCGATTTTCTCGAGGACGACAAATTCACTTCGCGATGCACGAAATCGCTTGCCGAACTGGCGTCTTTCCCCGCCGACATAGTCGTTTCCGCAGTCAGCGGCATAGCGGGACTGTGGGCGGCGGTCGCCGTGCTTGAACGCGGCGGCACTCTCGCAATTGCCAACAAAGAGACGATAGTGTGCGCGGGACGGCACCTCAAAGCACTCGAAAAGAAATACGGCGGCAAGATACTGCCGCTCGACACCGAACATTCCGCCATAATGCAGTGCCTGCAAGGCGAAAATCACAGGAGCGTGAAAAGCGTGGTGCTGACCGCAAGCGGCGGCGCGCTGCGCGATGTTCCCGTCGAGCGTCTGCCCAGAATGACCGCAAAAGACGCCCTTGCGCACCCCGTATGGAACATGGGCAAAAAGATTACAATAGACTCGGCGACTCTGTTCAACAAAGGACTTGAAGTCATCGAGGCTATGTATCTGTTCTCTCTGCCGCACGACAAGGTGAAAGTGCTCATGCACCGCGAAAGCGTGGTGCACGGTATGGCGGAATTCGACGACGGCAGCGTCAAAGCCCTGCTGTCGGTGCCGGATATGGCGCTTGCAATCGAGACGGCGCTGTTCAGTCCCGAGAGAAGTGCGGGAGCCGTGCCGCCTCTCGACCTCGCGGCGTACGGCACGCTCAACTTCGACACGCCCGATTTCAACCGTTACCCCTGTCTGCACATCGCGCTCAAAGCTGCGGCGGCAGGCGAGGGCGTCAAAATCGCCTTGTCAGCTGCTGACGAAGTGCTCGTCGACTCTTTCCTGAGAGGCAAGATAAAATTCGGCGACATCGCGACGGTGCTCGGCAAGGTCTACGACAAATTCCGCAAGGTTGGGGATGTTGCGCTGGAGGATATTTTCGGCATAGACGCCGACGCGCGCAAATACACTTATTCCGTAGGAGTAAAGTAACCTTGTTTTCCGCAGCATTGTCCGCAACCGCCGCCGAAGTGTTCACTTATATCGGCTATATCCTGCTCGCGCTGGTCGGGCTGATGATTATGATTGTGGTGCACGAATTCGGGCACTACATTGCGGGCAAACTCCTGCATTTCAAAATCGAGGAATTCGGTATAGGATTCGGACCCGCCATTTTCAAGCGGCGCAACAAAAAGACGGGAGAACTTTTCTCCTTGCGCGTATTTCCCCTGGGCGGTTTCTGCGGCTTTTACGAGGAGGACTCCGACAGCGACGACAAGGAAGGTTTCAATAGTCACAAGCCGTGGCAACGGCTCATAGTGCTGTTTTCGGGCGCGCTGTTCAATTTTCTGTTCGCCATAATAGTCATCACGATATATTTCAGCGCGTACGGACAACTGCTTCCCGTCATATCCGCGGCGTACGATGTCAACGGCGAAAGCAATGTCTTTCAGGCGGGCGATGTCATACTCGCAGTCGACGGCAAACAGGTCAACATAATGACGCAGGACGACTACGAAGCCGTGTTCGACGATGCGGCGGACGGAGTGACGATAAAGGTGCTCCGCGGCGGCAAGGCCGTCAAGGTCACCGTCGAGAGAGGGGAGTACACCCTGCCCGCCGAGGACAACGACGGCGTGGAAGAGACCAAGACGGGAATGGGCATACGCTACGGTCTGGCTTCCGTCAAACTGGACTTTTTCCGTGCGCTGGGGCGGTCTTTCGGCTTTTCGTTCTTCATAGTGTTCAAGATTCTGGCGTCTCTCGGCGCATTGCTGACGGGAAAGATAGGGCTGGAAGCCGCAGGCGGCACCGTCACCGTCATCAAGACAATGGCGGATGTCAGCGCGGGCGGATTCGGCAATTTCCTGTATGTAATGGCGATAATCTCGGCAAATCTCGCGGTAATGAACCTGTTGCCAATACCGTCACTGGACGGCTCGCGTATGGTGTTCACGCTGATAGAAATGATATTCCGAAAGCCCGTGCCGCGCAAAGTGGAAGCCGTCATTCACACGGTGGGGCTGGTGCTCATCGTGCTGCTTGCGGTGTTCCTCGACATCTTCCACCTCGTAAAGACATAGCGCGGCGGCGCTACGCGGCGACAGAAGAGAAAAGCCTCGAAACGCGCCAAAAGCGCAGGGGAGGAACGCCGCGAAATCCGCGACCGAAAGGGGAAACGCGCCTTTTTCCCGCGAATTGCGGGACTTCGCCGCACAATTTCGTCAAAACGCTTGCAATATTCCTTTACTTATGTTAATTTATTTGTGCTTAATAAGAACTTATTGAGTGAGCCGACGCTCACTCTTCGTTTTATAAGGAGGCAAAAAGTGCTTGCGGACAAGTGGAAATATCTTTCCGACGAGGACGAAAAGCGCATAAGGGAGTGCGTGTCTTCCGTGGTGGAAGCCGACGGCGACGAACTGGTCGAGCTGCGCTTTTCCGAGGAGCACCATTCGGCGGTGCTGACGGCTTTTATATGGCGCGAGGAGGGCGTTTCCCTCGACGATTGCGAAAGAGTGCACAACGCGCTCTCCGACGCTCTCGACGCCATCGAGAAGCTGTTCCCCGACGAATACATTCTCAATGTCTCTTCCATGGGGCTCGACCGCCCCGTCGTCACCGACGACGATTTCCGCCGCTCGCTCGGCGTCGAACTCGAGGTCACGGACGGCAAAAAGAAAACCCACGGAGTGTTGGCGCGTTACGACGCCGACACTTTCACGCTGGTAACCGAAGGCAAAAAGCCCGCGGAAATCACTATCTCACGAAACAACAAAGCCACAGTACAACCGTACATCAGGTTTTAGGAGGAAAAAATGGTCAACAAAGAGTTCTTTCAGGCACTCGACGAGCTCGAACGCGGCGGCAAACTCTCCAAGGAGTTGCTCATCGAATCCCTCGAAGCGGGACTTGTGTCCGCCTACAAGAAGGAATACGGCGAGAGCAGGAACATAACCGTCCGCCTGAATGAGGAGAAGCAGTCCATAAAGGTCTACGCTCACAGGCTCGTGGTCGCCGAAGTCGAGGACGAGGATTCGCAGATTTCCCTCGAAGAAGCCCGCGAAATCAAGGATTCCTACAAGGAAGGCGATGTCGTCATCGAGGACATCACCCCCAAGGAATTCTCGCGTATCGCCGCACAGACCGCGAAACAGGTCATTATGCAGCGCATCAACGACGCCAGAAAAGAGTTCGTCCTCAACGAGATGAGCGAGCGTCAGGGCGAAATCCTCAACGCCGTCGTCCGTCGCAAGGAAGGCACCACCGTCTATGTCGAGATCAGCGGCACCCAGATGGAAGGCATCATGATGCAGAACGACCAGGTGCGCGGCGAGACCTACAATGTGGGCGATGTCATCAAGGTGTACATCAAGAAAATCCGCGATTCCCGCGGGACGGCGCAGGTCGTCGTGTCGAGGAGTTCGGCGGGCTTCGTCAGACGCCTTTTCGAAATCGAAGTGCCCGAAATCAAGGCGGGACTCGTCAAGATTATGTCCATCGTGCGCGAGGGCGGTTTCCGCACCAAACTCGCCGTCTACTCCGAAGACCCCAATGTGGACGCCGTCGGCGCCTGCATAGGCAATAAGGGCGTGCGCGTCAACGCCGTCGTCGCCGAACTTTCCGGCGAAAAAATCGATGTCATCGAATGGTGCGCCGACCCCATAGAGTATATCGCCCGCGCGCTCAGTCCCGCTCCCGTGCTTATGGTCTCCATAAACGAGGAAGAGAAGCACGCGTCCGTCGTCGTCCCCGACGAGAAACTCAGCCTTGCAATCGGCAGAAACGGTCAGAACGCCCGTCTTGCCGCCAAACTCACCGGCTGGAAGATAGATGTCAAGTCCTATTCCTCGGTCGTTTCCACCGCAGAAGGCGGCGAAATGCCCGAAAGTGCGGGCGAGGGCGAAAATGCCTAATCCCGTCGGCACCCGCCGTTGCGCCGCCTGCCGCGAGCACGCGGACAGGTCGGAAATGTTGCGGATATGCCGCGCTCCCGACGGACGCATTTTCCTCGACGAAAGCGGAAAGGCGGATGGTCGCGGTGTGTGGGTGCACCCCACTCGGGCGTGCGTCGACACGCTGATAAAGAAGAGGGCGGTGAACGCCGCGCTGGGCGCGCCGCTTCCCGACGAGGTCAGGGAGCAACTGTATGCAAAGGTCTAAACTCGCCACTTTCGTGGGATTCGCCGTCAAAAGTTCGTCGGTGCTGTTCGGGGAAGAAGCCGTAGGCAGACATCCCGCCGCAGTCAAGGTCGCGCTGGTCGACGCCGAAGCGCCCGAAAAACTCAAGTCCCGCGTAGCGGGGCACATCGGGGAAAGCGTTCCCCGCTTCGAAGTCGAAAGACTTTCGGAGCTCGTTCACAGAGACAATGTGAAAGCCGTCGGCATAACAGACAAAGCTCTTGCCGACGCCGTAATAAACCTGTTGAGGTAGAAATGAGCGAAATCAAGAAGGACAACGCACAGGAAGCCGTCAAGCAACTCGGTCAGTACAAGGTCGGGCAGTTTGCGCAACTCAGAAATTTCGTTGCGGAACAGAAATCGCGCGTGGCCGCTCTTATGGCGGCGGCAGTCGTACGACGCGACGCTCTCGCCCTGAGAGAGGAGGAAGAGCGCAAGGCGCGTGAAGCGGAAGAGGAAAAACTCGCCGCCAAAGCCGTCGTCGAGGAACCCGTCGCAGACAAACCCGCGGCGGAGCAACTCGTTGCAGTCGCACCCGAGGAAGCGCCCGCGCCTGCGGAAGAAATCCCCGCCGAGCCCGAAGCCGAAGCGGAGGAGGAATCCGCCCCCGTCGCTCCCGCGACGGAAGAAAAAGCGGCTCCCGCGAAGCCTACCGCACCCGTTAGGACCGCGACTTCCAATCCCGCCATTCAGTCGGAAATTCTTCCCAACGGCGAAATCCGCAGAATATATGTCCCGCCGACTCCCGTCAAGAAGGGCGTGACCACCCGCGTTTTCGAGGGCGGTTACAATTCGGGCAGGGGACCCCGTCCGCAAGGCACGGGCGCGCCCCGTCCCCAGGGCGGCGCATATCCCCGCCGCGACGGTCTTTCGGCTTCCGGTCTTGCCGAAGCCGCCAAGAACGCGCCTCCGACCAAGCCCGCGCAGAAGGGCGGCAAGTCCGCACCGCAAAAGACGGGTCAGCGCGACGGCGACCGCAGCACGATGAACAAGCGCGCACTTCTAAAGCGCGGTTTCCTCGTGGACGACAAATACGGCACTTTCAACGAAGAAGACCCCCGTGTGCGCGTTTACAAGGGCGGCAAGAACAAGAATTCCTCCGGCGGCACGGCGACTTTCGTCGACCACGCGGTCATCACTTCCGACCCCGTGCCGATCAAGGTTCTCAGCGAAAAGACGGGTATCGGCGCAAGCGAGATTATCTCCAATCTCTTCAAACTCGGTATCATCAAGACCATAAACGAGAGCATAGATTTCGCCACTGCCGAACTCATCATCGGCGAAATCACCAAGAACAATCCCATAACTCTCGAACTCAAAGCCGAGACCACCTTCGAGGAAGCGCTCACGGCAAAACTCGTCATCGATGACGAGGATGTGACCAAACTCGTGCCCCGTCCTCCCGTCGTCACCATTATGGGACATGTCGACCACGGCAAGACATCCCTTCTCGACTATATCCGCAAGTCCAATGTCGCGGGCGGTGAGGCGGGCGGTATAACCCAGCACATCGGCGCATACACCATTTCGCTCAAAGGGTCGCCCATCACCTTCCTCGACACGCCCGGTCACGAAGCGTTCACTTCCATGCGTGCCCGCGGCGCGCAGGTCACCGACATCGCCGTCCTCGTCGTTGCGGCGGACGACGGTATCATGCCGCAGACCATCGAGGCAATCAACCACGCAAGGCAAGCCGAAGTGCCCATCATCGTCGCCGTCAACAAGATAGACAAAGTGGGCGCCAACCCCGACCAGGTGTTGCACCAGTTGAACGAACAGGGAGTTCTGCCCGAAGAATGGGGCGGTGAAACCCCCGTCGTGCGCGTTTCGGCAAAGACGGGCGAAGGCGTCGAAAGTCTGTTGGAGAACATTCTCATCATGGCGGAAATCCGCGAACTCAAGGCCAATCCCGACCGTCCCGCGCGCGGTACGATCATCGAGGCGCGTCTCGACAAGGGTATCGGCAAAGTCGCAACCATCCTCGTCCAGACGGGCACCTTGCGCGTCGGCGACAATGTCGTGGCGGGTGTGTCCACGGGCAAGATTCGCGCCATGATTGACGACAAGGGCAAGCAGGTCAAGAAAGCGGGTCCGTCCACTCCCGTGTCGGTCACGGGCTGGGACGAAGTGCCCGAAGCCGGCGACATCATCGATGTCGTTGCCGACGAAAAGTTCGCAAGAGAACTGGCACAGGAGCGCAAACTCCGTCTCGCGGCAAAGGGCGACGACAGCGGCTCCGTCTCGCTCAACGACCTCTTCGACAAAATCAAGAAGGGCGAACTCAAGTCCGTCAAACTCATCATCAAGGCGGATGTGCAAGGCTCTCTCGAAGCCGTCAAGCAGTCGCTGTCCAAACTCGGCAACGACGAAGTGGACATCGACATCGTGCACGGCGCAGTCGGCGCAATCAAGGAGAGCGATGTCAACCTTGCCGACACCGCCAAGGCAATCATCATCGGCTTCAATGTGCGTCCCGACGCCAACGCCAAGTTGCTTGCCGCGCAGAAAAAAATCGACATCCGCTACTACGAAATCATCTACAACGCAATCGAGGACATCGAAAAGGCGGTCAAGGGTATGCTCGAGCCCAAGTTCAAGGAAGTCGTCCTCGGCACCGCCGAAATCAGAGAGTTGTTCCGCATTTCCGGAGTCGGCGTCATCGCGGGTTGCCATGTCACCGACGGCAAAATCGTACGCGGCGCGCAGGCGCGTCTCATTCGCAACGGAGCCGTAGAAATCACTTCCGAAATCGCGTCCCTCCGTCACGGCAAGGACGACGCCAAGGAAATCGCAAAGAACTTCGATTGCGGCATAATGTTGCAGAACTATCAGGATGTCAAGGTCGGCGACATAATCGAAGTCTTCCGTATGGAGAAACTCGATGAGAATTAAATTCGAGAGAATAAACTCCGAACTGCAAAAGCAGATCACCCGTATCATTTCGACGGAGGTCAAAGACCCCCGTCTCGGCGACGGGCTGGTCGGCGTCACCAAGGTGGCGGTCACTCCCGACCTGCGTTTTGCCAAGGTGTATGTCTCCGTCTATGCCGCCGACGAAGCGGCTCGTGACGAAGCGTTTGCCTGCGTCAGACGCTCGGCGGGCTTCGTACGCAGTCGCCTCGGCGAATGTGTCAAAATCCGTCTCATTCCCGAACTTCACTTCGAGCTGGACACCACGGCGGAATACGGCAGGAAAATCGACAGTATTCTTGCCAAACTGACCATTCCTCCCGCCGAAACCACATCGGACGATGAAAAATAATTACGCAAAAATAATCGAAACACTTGAAAGCGCGCGCGAAATAGCCGTCTTTTGTCACACTTCACCCGACGGCGACACAATCGCGTGCGCTCTTGCTTTTTATCGCGCTTTGACCCCTCTCGGCAAAACGGTGCACCTCTTTTCCGAGGACCCCATACCCGAAAAATACCGTTTCCTCGAGGGGAGCGAACTTTTCGGGAAAGCCGACAAGAAGCATTACGAACTCGCCCTCGCGGTGGATTGCAGCGACGCCGACCGTATGGGCGGCGGCAAACGCGCCTTTCTCGCGTCGCCGAAGCGCATTGCAATCGACCACCACAAGAGTCACACGCCCTTTGCGCACATCTCGCAAGTGGAATCCGACGCCGCGGCGTGCGCGGAAATCGTATGCCGTATTCTCAGACAGGCGGGGTGGGTGACCGACTCCGTCGCCGAAGCGCTTTTCGTCGGAGTCGTCGCGGACACGGGTTGCTTCCAGTTTTCGTCCACCACGGCGGAGTCTCACCGCATAGCCGCATTCCTGATGGAGTACGACATCGACGCGCCGCAACTCGTCTACAAGACCTTCCGCCGTATGCCCGAGCGGGTGTTCAACCTCAAAAAACGCGTGTTGTCCGCGTGCAGATTCTTCGACGAGGGCAAAATTTCGCTCATAACCTTCCGTCAGGCCGATTTCGACGAAACGGGCACCACTTCCGCCGACACGGACGGCATTATCGACGCCGCTCTTGAAGTCGCGGGTGTGGAAGTGGCTTTTTCCGTCTCCGAAGTCGCTGACAAGAATTTCAAAATCAGCGTGCGCACAAAGGATTATGTCGACGCCAGCGACCTTGCCGCTACTTTCGGCGGCGGCGGGCACGCTCGCGCCGCGGGTTGCCGCCTCAACGGTTTTTACGAGGACATCGTCGACAAACTCCTTAAAGCGGCAAGGGACAGACTGCTGTGATAAGCGGATTCATGAACATCGACAAGCCCGAGGGCATGACTTCGTCCGATGTCGTGTGCATTGTGCGCGGCGTTCTTTCCAAAGCCGTCGGCGAGCGGTGCAAGGCGGGACACCTCGGCACGCTGGATCCCGCCGCTTCGGGCGTTTTGCCCGTCGCTATAGGCAAAGCGACGCGCCTCTTCGACTATCTGCTGCGCAAACGCAAGACATATACGGCGCGTTTCCGTTTCGGCGAGACGACGGACACCCTCGACCGCGCCGGGAAAATCACTAAGAGCGGCGGCAGGATACCCGACTTTGCGGAAATCAAAGCGGCTGCAACGCTGTTCGAGGGTTTTATCGACCAGATTCCGCCCGATTTTTCGGCTAAGTCCGTAAACGGCAAAAGGGCATACGACCTCGCGCGCGAAGGCAAAACCGTCTCCCTGACGCCCAAAACCGTTTTCGTGAAATTCGACGACATAAAGCCCGCCGAAACCGCGGCGGAGTTCGATTTCGTCATCACCTGCGGCTCGGGCACCTACATACGCGCGCTTGCTCGCGACATTGCCGCAGCTGCGGGCACCGTGGGTTATGTGACTGCGCTCAGGCGTATATCGAGCGGCGCTTTCGACCTCGACAACGCCGTCACTCTCGAAGAACTGAAAACCAATCCGACGGCGCACATTCTCCCGACGGATTTCCCGCTTGCCGATTTCACCGCAATGTATTTCCCGTCGGAGCACGCAAGACTGCTGAAAAACGGCGTTCCCGTTGCGGCGGAAGCCGCCTGTTCGGTCACCCGCAAGGACAATGCGGAAGACGACGCGGTGGCGGTGTACGACGAAGAGGGCGCTTTTGTGGGAATGGGCGCAATCGACGACGACAAAATGCTGACTATGAGGGCGGTGCTATGCTGAAACTGATTTTCGGAGAAAAATTCGACCGTCCCGTCGTGCTTGCCGCAGGATTTTTCGATTGCGTTCACCGCGGACACGCCTCGGTGATAAACCGTGCGAACATAATCGCACGGGAAAACGACGCTTTGACCGCCGTTTTCACCTTTTCCGACGACCCCGCTGCGGCGCTCGGCAAAAAGCCGCAGATTTACGGATTCGATGATAGGACGACGGCGCTCGGCAATCTCGGCGTCGACGCGGTGATTCATGCGGAATTTGCCGCCGTTGCAGGCTTGGACGCAAAGTCTTTTCTGGACATTCTCTCGTCGTCTCTTACGGTGAAAGGCGTCGTCGCCGGCGCCGATTACACTTTCGGCGCGCACGCCGGCGGCAATGCGGAGACTCTCCGCGAATATTTCGGCGACAGAGGCGTGACGACGGAAATTTTGCCCTTTGTCACCGCCGACGGACGCAAAATCGCTTCCACCGACATCAAAACGCTGGTCGAAGCAGGGGACATTGAAGCCGTCAACCGCTTGCTTGCCGAGCCATATTTCATGCAAGGAACGGTGTCACACGCTCACGGCAGAGGCAAACGCATAGGTTTTCCCACCGCAAACATCCCTCTTCCGCCGGACAGACTTCCGCTTTGCGAGGGTGTTTACGCCACCTTGCTCACCCGCGACGGGGAAAGCGAAATCGGCATTACCAATGTCGGGGGCAGACCCACTTTCGGCGAAGACAATCCGACCGTCGAGACCTATTTGCTGGATTTCTGCGGCGATTTGTACGGAAAGAAAGTCAAATTGTCCTTTTTCAAGCGCCTGCGCGGCATAAGCAGATTTGCCGACGGCGTCGCGCTCGCCGAGCAACTCGGTCGCGATTGCGGCGCGGCAAAAGAATTCTTCGCCCACCGTTCGGAAAACGGCGACAAAGGAGAAAAAGATGAGTGATACATACGGAATAAACGGCGTTGTCACCAGCGGCGGCAATGCGAAATCATTCGCAAATCCGCTCGAAAAGGAGGGCAGACCCCTTTTCGGACCTTCGGGGTCGTCGGAGAGTTTTGCCGCCGAAGGACATTCCGCCACCGTCGAGATGCCTGCGTGGCTGAAAGCGCGCGGTCTGGACATTTTCGAATATTCGTTCGGCAGAGGAGTCAACATAAGTTCTGCGACGGCACAGAAAATCGGCGATGAATTTGCGCGGCAAGGCATAGAAATCAGCGTTCACGCGCCTTATTTCGTCAATTTCGCCTCACCCGAACCCGAAAAATCAGACAATTCCGTGCGCTACATCACCTCGTCGCTCAAAGTGCTGCGCGCTTTCGGCGGCAAAAGGTGCGTTTTTCATGCGGGAGCACAGGGCGGCGCACCGCGCGACGAAGCTTTCGGGCGCACAAAAGACGCCTTTGCCCGCACTCTCGAAGCAATCAGAGCCGAAGGCTACGACGATATGATAGTTTGCCCCGAGACAATGGGCAAACAGGCGCAGATAGGCACGGTCGGCGAGGTGGCTGAACTTTGTCTCATGGGCGACAATGTCTATCCCTGCGTCGATTTCGGTCACATAAATTCGCTTTACGGCGGAATTTTGAAGACAAAAGACGACTTTCTCCGCATAATCGACGAACTCGGAGACAGAATAGGCGAGCACAAGACACGCAATATGCATGTGCATTTTTCCAAGATACAGTTCGGAGCAAAAGGGGAGATAAGGCACCTGACATTTGCCGATGACATCTACGGCCCGGAGTTCGAGCCTTTCGCCGAAGCTATCGTCGCGCGCAGTCTCACGCCGCACATTCTTTCGGAATCTGCAGGCACGCAAGCCGAGGACGCCGCCTATATGCGCGACGCCTGGCGTGCCGTTGCAAACAGATGACCAAATAACCTCTGCAATGACCGCTTTGACAGAGCGGTCGATATTCGGTATTCGCCGTCAGCCTTGCTTAACCCGCACGGCACGCGGGCAGTCCTCGGAAAAATAATACAATATTCACATACCCGCACATAATCACACGCCCGCACAACATCCCCGTTTACGGTGCCGACCAACCGCATAGGTTGTCGGCACTTAAATTTGTAGCGAACTTTGACGCCGAATTTCCCTCCGACAATTTGCGCATATTCGCGTTTGCAAGCACCCGAAAAGTCGGAAATCGAGAGTAGACAAATATTTCTAACTATTCGCAAAACACAGCTTTTACGCATAGAAAGCGGGCGAAATTGCACTAAACAGTAGAAAAACGCTTTTTCATACTTCGCAAAGTTTTTTGAGACTCCGACTGTTTTTTAAGCCTTCGATTGTTTTTAGGCTCCGACAGTTTTTGAGGCTCAGAATATTGTTTGCGAAATTTCAATTGTTGTTTATACCGTTCAGCCGTTTAAGGTTTCGACTTAATATTTCGACAAATAATAAGGCTTAGACGACTGCAAGGTTTGGCAACCGTTTCAACGAATCAGTCGCGGAAACATTCACCGAGCCTCAAGGCAAAACCTTTTCCAGCGTTTTGCGCACGGCAATTACGGCGTGTTCGTAAGTGAGCGCGCCTTGCACATAGACGATGTACGGTTCCTTTATCGGAGAATCGGCGGACAATTCTATCGACGAGCCTTGCACGAACGCGCCTGCCGCCATTATGACATCGTTCTGATACCCGGGCATCGCCCACGGCACGGGAACGACATTGCTGTCGACGGGAGAAACGCTTTGCACGGCTTCGCAGAATCTGACAAGCTGCTGTTCGGAATTCATTTTTATGCTGGCAACGATGTCGTACGCCGCCCGCTTATCGGCAGGAAGAGCGTCGAATCCTTGCGTAGCAAAGGATTTTGCGAATAGATGTGCGGATTTTACGGCGTTTTTCACAACCTGCGGCGCAAGGAAAATGCCTTGAAAATACTGCATATAACCGCCGATGAACGACCCCACTTCGGTGCCCAGAGACGGCGCGGTGAGCCTTTTCCCCGCCATTTCGACAAGATCTGCCTTTCCTGCGACATAACCGCCCGTGGGCGCCACGCCGCCGCCTATGTTTTTGATGAGCGATCCTGCAATCAAATCGGCTCCGACCTCGGTCGGCTCGGTCTTTTCGACGAATTCACCGTAGCAATTGTCGACGAGAACAAGCGTTTCGGGGCTTATTTTTTTGACGAAATCAGCAAGGACGCCGATTTTTTCGACGCTTATGGCGTCGCGCCACTCGTATCCCCTGCTTCTGCCCGCAAAAACCGCCTTGATTTTCTCTTTTTTCAGGGCTTTTTCTATCGCGGGAAAATCGAAATCGGGGTTTTCGGGAGCCGATGTGTCCAGCGGAATGCAGTCGAAATTTACGCCGTAATCGGCAAGAGACCCGCAATTTTTGCCGCTGATGACATCGGACAGCGTGTCGTAAGGCTTGCCCGACACGGACAGAAGTTTATCGCCCGCGCGGAGCGCGGCAAACAACATCAGTGTGATTGCCTGCGTTCCCGACGAAATGAGCGGCGAAACCAGCGCGCTTTCCGCACCGAGGGCGTCCGCAAACACTTTTCCGAGCGTTTCGCGCCCCGCATCGTCGTAGCCGTAACCCGTGCTTCCGTAGAAATGGCGCGCCTGTACGGCGTTGTTATAAAACGCTTTCAGCACTTTTTCCTGATTGAAAAGGGCGATTTCGTCGATTTCGGCAAATCTTTTTGCCAGGTCGCGCTCGGCGTTTGTGACGATTTCGGCGGCTTTTTCCTTTCTCATATTGCTTTTCCTTCCGTCGAGAGTATTATATTTTCGCTTATTTTTTATAATAGTCCGCGCCTGTTCCGTTGCCGTCGGCGCAGGACGGCGCAGGTTTTGTCATTATTGTCGCGCAGTTTAGCCCCCGCGCGGCAAAATCGTCACGGCGCGGCGTTTTCGCCGCGCAGGCGCGACATCACATAGTTTTCCGCGCCGTCGAAATCGCCGATTTCGAACCACTTCACAAATGGATAGCGCCTGAACCAGGTTATCTGGCGTTTGGCGTAATTGCGGGTGTTTTTCTTGACGGCTTCGGCGATTTCGGAAAGTGATTGTGACGAAAACGCGCCGTTTGCGGCGTATTCGTCCATATACGGGGCAAATTCCTTGTAGCCGATTGCCTGCATACTTTGGGCGTTTTTGCCGATTTTCCCGAGGAAATACGCGGCTTCCTGCGGCAAACCCGCCGAAAACATCTCGTCAACGCGGGCGTCGATTCGGTCGTAAAGCTTTTGCCTGTCCGAGGAATTGAAACACACCATTATGAAGTCGCCGTCGTATTCGTCTTTTTGCGCCGACATCGGCGACGATGTCAGTTCGACGATTTCCAGAGCGCGAACGATGCGCTTTTTGTCATTGGGGTGCAGTCGCGCGGCGGTTTCGGGGTCGGTCTCGCGCAGCAGTTCCAGCATTTTTGCGCCGCCTTCCTCGTCGAAGCGTGCGGAAAGCCGCGCGCGAAGCGCTTCGTCGGACGGAGTGCCGCCGAAGCCGAGAGGACGGACCAGACTTTCGAAATAAAGCCCCGTTCCGCCGACGACAACGGGTATTCTGCCGTCTGTAAGGGCTTTTTCGGCGGCAAGTTGCGCGGCGGAAGCAAATTCCGACACGGAAAAAGACTTGTCGGCGTCCACGATGTCGATGAGTTCGTGCGGAATTGCGGCTCGGCCTTCGGGAGTTTCTTTGGCGGTGCCTATGTCCAGACCGCGATAAATCTGCATACTGTCCGCAGATATGACGACTCCGCCGATTTTCTCGGCAAGACGCAACGCAAACGCCGATTTGCCCGAAGCGGTGGGCCCCGCAACCATTACGGCGCGCGGCGCGGAGAACATTCCGACGCGGGCGCGTCCTGAGGAGTCGCGGCTCGACGCGGTTTCGGCGGGAATACCGGTAATCGAGGACGGCAAAAGCGTATCCGACGGAATCATCGCACAATCCTCTTGAACATCTTCTCGAAATCTTTTTTTGTGAGTTTGACGACGGCGGGTCTGCCGTGCGGACAACTTGCGGGCAGGTTGCCGTCCTCGTCGACGAGATTGGACAGCACATACTGTATCTGCCGTCTCGTCAGCGTTTCGCCGCCTTTGATTGCGGCGCGGCAGGCTTCGCGGCTGACCGTTTCCCTGAGCAGGGAGCGAATGGAGATTTCGCCGTCGTCGAGCATATTCTCGAACAACAGCCCGAGGAATTTGTCGAAATCCATTCTGACAAGCGGCGCGGGCACGGCGTAGATGTAGAAGTTGCCGTCCTTTTTCTCTATGTCAAAGCCCATTTCCCTGAGCGACGGAAGCAGTTTTTCGAGATACTCCTCTTCCGCGCCCGAGAAGCGCTTTTTGTACGGCAGAATGAGACCTTGTGAATATTCCGCCGTCATGCTTGACATCAGCTTGTCGTACAACACGCGTTCGTGTGCGGCGTGCTGGTCGATGATGTAAACGCAATCCTTGCGTTCTACGATGAGATAGGTGGAAAAAACCTGTCCGACAATTACGCCGTCGAAGTCCAGAAATTTGGGTGACGAACTATTCGCAAAATCCTCGTCGCCGCGGACGGCGGCCTCTGTTACGAACAGACTGTCCATGGAACTTGCGAGGTTTTTCTCGGAATCGTCCTTTACGCCGCCGACCTGATAAGACCCGACGGGTCTTTCGGCGGCAAAGGTGCGCGGGCGTTTGCCGTACGGCGCAAGCCGCTCGAAGGACGAAATGTCCAGCGGTTTTTTCCTGAGCCCGGACAGCGAAACGCCGTCATCCGACGACACTGTCGCGGCGTGCTCGGGCGATTCGGAAGTTTTTTCGGATTGTCCGACGGCATCCTGCACGGCATAGAACGCCTCGGCGTCAATGGCTATTTGTTCGGGCGAAAGCGACGGCGCGGGAACAGATTCCGCAGCCGACGCGGCGGGGGCGAATCCCGCCTGTCTGCCACCGAGAGTGCTTTGCACGGCTTCGTCCACGGCGCGGAAAACCGCGCCGAAAACGGCGTTTCCGTTCCTGAAACGCACCTCGGTTTTGGCGGGATGAACATTGACATCCACCTCGTCGAAAGGCACAAGAATGTCCAGCACGAACATCGGATATGTGCGCTTTACGAGAAAATCCTTGTACGCTTTTTCAGCCGCGGCAGTCACCGTTTCGCATTCGACCACGCGGCCGTTGACAATGGCGGTCTGACGCGCGCGGGTCGGCGCCGTATAATCCACCTCGGAGACATAACCGCGCACCGCCACGCCCGACGACGAGATTCTGTCGACGGCGACGAGTCGCCCCGCGTCAAGCGAGGGATAAACGGCAGCGATTGCGTCGATGAGGCTGCCGCCTTCGTTTTGCATTATCACGCCGTTTTCGTCGGAGAGAGTCAGTCTCAGTGCGGGATTTGCCAGCGCGATTTTTTCCACCGTTTCGCGGATATACGCCTGTTCGGTGGACGGTTTTTTTAGAAATTTGAGCCTTGCGGGAGTGTTGAAAAAGAGGTTTTCGACAGTGATTACCGTGCCTTCGGCGCGGCTGTTGTCGCCCTCGTAGACGACTTTTCCGGCGTTCAGCCTGACCTCGGTCGCCACCGCGGAGCCTTTCGAGCGGGAAACGGCGGTCACCTCGGACACCGAGGCGATGCTTGCCAGCGCTTCGCCGCGGAAACCGAGAGTCGACACCGTGTCGAGGTCGGATATTTCCTTGAGTTTGCTGGTGGCGTGCGGAAGAAACGCCGTGCGCATATCCTCTCGGGCTATTCCGCCGCCGTTGTCGCTGACGCTGATACGCCTTATCCCGCCGCCCGCGACGGAAATGTCGATGACGGTGGCGCCCGCGTCAATGCTGTTTTCGACCAGTTCCTTGACGACGGACGCGGGGCGTTCCACCACCTCGCCCGCGGAAATCATATTGAAAACATCGGGTTGAAGAATGTTGATTTTTCCCATAATGTCACTCTCGGCGACGCGCCGTCATTCCTCGAGTTTTTTCCTGAGGTCGGACAGGACCGCAAGCGCCTGCATAGGCGTGAGGTTGTCGGGGTCTATGCCCCTGAGTTCCTTTTCCACTGTCGACTCCTCGCGGTCGAACAGCCCTATCTGCACGGCAGGCGCCTTGTCAGCCGCCATAAGCATACTGTTGGCGTCGCGCCATTCGGCTTCCTTTTCAAGTTCTTTGAGTATGCGGCGCGCCTTTTCGACGACTTCGGGCTTGACGCCGGCGAGCGAAGCCACCTCGACTCCGAAACTGCGCGGCGCGCTTCCGCGGACGATTTTGTGCAGGAAAATTATCCTGTCCTCGTTTTCGCTGACAAGCACGCGGTAATTCCTGACCCCGCCGAAGTTTTCGGCGTCGGTGAGTTCGTGAAAATGCGTGGCGAACAGCGTTTTGGCGCGGATGTTGGATGTGATGTGCTCCAGCACCGCCCACGCGATTGCAAGTCCGTCGTAGGTGGAGGTGCCGCGCCCGATTTCGTCGAGAATGAGGAGCGACGACGATGTGGCGTAATTGAGTATGGTGGCGACTTCTATCATCTCCACCATGAATGTTGACTGACCGCCGCCGAGGTCGTCGCTGGCGCCTATTCTGGTGAAAATGCGGTCCACAAGTGAGATTTCCGCGCTCTTTGCCGGCACGAAACAGCCGATGTGCGCCATAAGCACTATGAGCGCGACCTGGCGCATATAGGTGCTTTTTCCCGCCATATTCGGTCCCGTGAGCACGACGGTGCGGTTTTCTTCACCGTCGAGCAAAGTGTCGTTGGGCACATACGCGCCCCTGTCGAGAATGGTCTCGACGACGGGATGACGCCCCGCGGTTATGTTGATATTCCTGACCTTTTTGCCTATGACGGGACGGACATATCCGTTTGCGGCGGACACATTGGCAAAGGACAACAGCACATCGAGAGTGGCAATCGCCGTCGCGGTGTCCTGCAAATCGGACAGTTTGGCAAGCAACATCGACTTCAATTCTTCGACGATACGGCTCTCGAGAGCGTCGGCTTCTTCCGCCGCCGTGAGAATACGGGTCTCGATTTCCTTGAGTTCGTCTGTGATGTAACGCTCGCCGCCCACAAGCGTCTGTTTGCGCTGATAGCGGTACGGCACTTTGTCCGCAAACGACTTCGACACCTCGATATAGTAGCCGAACACCTTGTTGAATCCGACCTTGAGCGTGCGTATGCCCGTCTCCTCGCGTTCCTGCGCTTCAAGATTGGAAAGCCACACCTTGGCGGTTTTCTTTATGTCGCGCAGTTCGTCGAGCTTGTCGGAATATCCGCGGCGTATGACGCCTTTGTCCTCGTCGTCGTTCTGTCTGCCGCGTTCCAGCGCCGCGTCCAGCACCGCCGCTTCGGCTTCCAGCGGACGCAGAAGCGAATCCGTCTGTCTGAACAGCGGGTCTTTCAGCCCTTTGAGCACGGCTTTTATCTCGGGGACGGCGTTCAGAGTGTCGGACACGGAGATCAGTTCCTTGGTGCGCGCCGTGCCGTAAGCCAGCCTGCCGCAAAGCCTTTCGAGGTCTCGCACGCCTTTGAAAGAGGCGGCAAGCGCTTCACGCGCGGGACGGTTGGAGACGAGAGTTTCCACCGCGCCGAGACGGAGATTTATGGCTTTTTCGTCCTGCAGCGGACGGTCTATCCATTTGCCGAGAAGCCTTGCGCCCTGCGGAGTGTGCGTCTTGTCCAGCACGCCCAGCAAAGTGCCCGTCCTCTTGCCGTCGCGTATTCTCGAGGTCAGTTCGAGATTGCGGCGGGTGGCTTCGTCCAGAAGCATAAATGACTTGTCGTGCAGATAAGTCAGGCTGCGCAGCTGCCTGAGCGCGCGCTTCTGGGTCTGCACCAGATATTCGTACAGTCCGCCCGCGGCGGGGACGGCGTACTGTTTGTCGCTGCACTCGAATGCGTCGAGAGACGACACGCCGAGGGCTTCGCACAGTTTTTTGGTCGCTCCCGCGAAATAATAGGCGAAATCGTGATAGCACACGGGCTTGGTCTCGTGACGGCGGAAATACTGCACCGTGCGGTAGACTCCGAGGAATTTTTCGTTGCAAACGCACTCGGCGGGACCGATTGACCCCAGCATATCCGAAAGCCTGTCCCACCTGTCGTCGCCCGCGTATTCGTACAGGCAGAATTCGCCCGTACTGATGTCCGCCCACGCCAGACCGAACGCGTCGCCTGCGGCGTAGACGGAAGCCAGATAATTTGCGCTCTTTTCGTCGAGGATGTCCTCTTCTATGACGGTGCCGGGTGTGACTACCCTCACGACATCGCGCTCCAGCATACCTTTTGTCGTGGCGGGGTCGCTGAGCTGCTCGCATATCGCGACGCGACATCCTGCGTCGATGAGTTTGCGGATATAATTGTCGACGGCGTGGTGCGGCACTCCGCACATCGGCGCGCGTTCCTTGAGACCGCAGTCGCGCCCCGTCAGCACGAGGTCGAGTATCGCCGACGCTTTCTCGGCGTCCTCAAAGAACATCTCGTAGAAATCGCCCAGCCTGAAGAACAAAAGACAGTCGGGATACTGCGCTTTCATCTCCATATACCGCTTCATCATGGGTGAAAGTTTGCTTTGGTCTATTATCATTTTTCCTCCGCCTGTCCGAACAGAGACGCCGAACGCGACGCCGTGATTTTCACATCGAAGAACTTGCCGACATCGTCGGCGGTTCCCGCGAAATTGACGAGCCTGCCGCTCTCCGTCCTGCCGCACACCATACCCGCGTGCGAGTCGGACACATCCTCGGCAAGCACCTCGTACACCTTGCCGACATAGTTTTCGGAAAGGCGTTTGGTTATGCCGTTCTGCAACTTTATGAGTTCGCCTATGCGGCGTTTCTTGACTTCATACGGCAACCCCGTCATGGCGGCGGCGGGAGTGCCCGCGCGCGGCGAGAATATGAAGGTGAACGCGTTGGAATATTCCACCTCCCGCACGAGCGACATGGTGTCCTCGAAGTCCTCTTCCGTCTCCGTCGGGAATCCCACCATGATGTCGGTGGTTATGCCGATGTCCGGCATTTTGTCGCGCAGCATACGGACAAGCCCGAGATAATGCTCGCGCGTGTAACGACGGTTCATCGCCTTAAGCACGGCGTTGCTGCCCGACTGCACGGGAAGATGTATCTGCGAGCATATCTTGTCGGACTGCGCCATTGCGTCTGCCACTTCCTCGTCGAGGTCCTTGGGGTGAGAGGTCATAAACCGCACGCGGAATTTGCCGTCGATTTTATCGATTTCGCGCAGCAACCGCGCGAAATTGACGCCGCCGCCGAGGTCGTGGCCGTAGGAATTGACATTCTGTCCGAGGAGGGTTATTTCGCCGTAGCCTTCGTCCACCGCCCTTTTCACCTCGTCGAGCACGGCTTCGGGACTGCGGGAAATCTCGCGCCCGCGCACATAAGGCACTATACAGTAG
Source organism: uncultured Clostridia bacterium (assembly GCA_944360115.1). Taxonomy (GTDB): domain Bacteria; phylum Bacillota; class Clostridia; order Christensenellales; family CAG-917; genus Limadaptatus. The sequence continues at coordinate 17,044 of CALVTH010000007.1, read as the reverse complement.
GTGCAGAAATTGTTGCACCCGTATATGATGTTGACCCACGCGTTGGGATAACTGGTGCGGAAAACGGGCGTATTTTCGTCGATGTCGAGATAATCCTCGGGATATTCGGTGTCGGCGAAGCGACGACGACCCGAGGTTTTCCTGCGCGCCGCAAGCACCCTGTCGATTTCGGCGGGAAGCGAGGCTATGTTTCTGGTGCCCAGCACTATGTCGACATAGGGATAACGCGACGCTATGCGCTCCGCCGCGTCCTTCTGCTGCGGCATACATCCGCACACGGCGACAATGAGGTCGGGGTGACGGCGCTTGAGTCCCTTGGTCACTCCGATGTTGCCGAGCGCGCGCCGCTCCGCGGTGTCGCGGATACAGCAGGTGTTGAAAATTATGATGTCGGCGTCTTCCGCGTCGTCGGTCTCGGAATATCCCGCGCGTTCGAGAAGTCCCGCGAGCTTCTCGGACTCGTGGACATTCATCTGACAGCCGTAAGTAACGATTTTGTAGTTCATTGCGCCTGCGCGGGCAAGCCCGCGCGTCCTCGTGCGTAAGTTATTCGTGATAAACAATTATACATAAAAACGCCTCAAAACACAATAATAATTTGCGTGAAAGCACGAGAGGACAAAAGGCGCAAAAGCAAGAACAGGACCGACGAGGTCGCCCTTTCTCCCGAGGAAAGAAAGAAACTCGCGCGGAAGCGGCGCGCACGGCGCGCGGCAATCGCCGTCGCCGTGGTGTTTATGACCCTTCCCCTGCTCGCGACGGCGGCGGTGGCGGGGTTTTTCGTGTGGGCGGACGACGCGGAATTCGACGCCGCCCTGCTTCCCACGGCAAAGGCGTTGCCCGTGTATCTCGACGCCGACGGCAACCGTATCGAGACCGACGACGCGCGCTATGTCACCGCCGACGAAATACCCCACAAGGTGGCGGCGGCTTTCGTTGCGCTCGAGGACAGGCGGTTTTACGACCACAAGGGATACGATGTGCGCGCAATGGGGCGCGCGCTTGTCGCCAACATCAAAAGCCGTTCCGTCGTGGAAGGCGCGTCGACGATAACTCAGCAGCTGGTCAAGAACACTCACCTCGATTCGGGGCGCACCGTAAAGCGCAAACTCAACGAAATCGCAATCGCGCGGAAGATAGAAAAGGCGTATTCCAAGGACGAAATTCTCGCGATGTACCTCAATGTCATCTATTTCGGGGGCGGCGCGTACGGCATTGCCGACGCCAGCAGACTCTATTTCGGGTGCACTCCCGCGCAACTGACGACGGCGCAGGCTGCGACGCTTGCGGGTATCCTCAAAAACCCTTCGCGTTATTCTCCTGCCAACAGCATACAAAAATCCACAGACAGGCGCAATCTCGTGCTTGACCTCATGTGCCGCGAGGGTTATATCACCGCCGCGGAAAGAGACGAGGCAAAGTCCGAAAAACTCCGTCTCAAAAAGGACGGCGACAGCGAGAATTATGCCGACTTCTACATCGAATGTGCCGCCGAAGAGGTGTGCAAAGCCCTGGGAATCACCCGTTATGCGCTGGACAATTCCGGCATAACGATCCACACCTGTCTCGACCCCGCCGTGCAGACCGCAGTCGGCAAAAACGCCCTCGACCGCTCTTTCTACAAAGAAAACGGCACGGAATGTTCCGTTGCCGTCGTCGACAACCTGAGCGGCGGCATAGCGGCGTATTACTCCACCGCGGGTTACGAAATCAGCCGTCAGGGCGGCTCGGTCATAAAACCTCTCGTCGTTTACGCCCCCGCATACGACGCGGGCGCGGTCACACCGTTCACCCCAGTCGTCGACGAGCCGTGCGATTACGGCGGCTACATCCCGCAGAATTTCGGCGGAGTGTATTACGGCTGTACGACCCCCTACGACGCCGTGGCGAAATCAATGAACGCGGCGGCGGTGAAAATCATGAGTTATACCGGCTCGGACAGGTGCGTGGCATACGGCAGAAAACTGGGACTTGAACTGTCGGACGCCGACTCCAACTATGCCCTCGCTCTCGGCGCCACCGAAAAAGGCGTCAATCCGCGGGTGCTTGCGGGCGCGTACGCCGCGCTGTCGCGCGGAGGAGAATATGTCGAGCCGTATTTCGTGAAATACGCCGCGATGAACGGCAGGAAAATTTACTCCGCCGCGCTCGGGCACACGCGGGTTTTCGGAGAGGACGCCGCCGCACTTGTGACGGACAGCCTTGTCAACACGGTAGAAAACGGCACGGCGAAATCTTTGTCCGCGCTGCCCTTTGCAGTCGCTGCCAAGACGGGCACGGTGCAGAAAGACGAAAACTACAACACCGACGCGTGGTGCGCGGGCTACACCTCGCGTCACGCATTCGCCCTTTGGCACGGCGGCAGTGCGATAACCGAACTGGGCGGCGGTCACGCCACCCTGCAAGCGGCAAAGATATTGCGCGAAATCTACGCGGACAATCCGCCCGAGGACTTCACGCCCTCTCCCGAGACGGAGGAGCGCGACATCGATGTCTATTCCACCTTTGTCGGCGGCACGCTGACATACGCCACCCCGTCGACGCCCGCCGAATATGTGGCAAAACGCCTGATGTCGAAGCGGTTTTCGGGAGCGGACGGCAAATCGCGCTTCGAAAACAATCCCCCGCGCGTGGACGCGGAGGTCAGGGACGGCGCGGTCATTCTCACCGTGTTTACGGAAGCCGCGCTGGAATACGATGTGTTTTGCCGCGATTTGTTGGGCGAAAGGCTGGTGGCGCACTTCGAGGGCGGTTGTACGGAGGGAGACGACTCCGCGACATACGCCGACATCGACCTGTCCACCGACGAAAAGACGGTCGCTCATTGCCCCTTCACATTCGGTGGTGCGGCGGTCTACACCGTGCGCTCGCGCGTCAAAGGCACCGACGCCGAATGCGGATACACCGAAAAAATGTGTTATCCCCCTTCGTCCGCGCCCGTATCGCCGTATCTCTTCCGAAGATAAAGAAAGCCCTTTGCCTGAGATAAAGCAAATGTCGTTGACGAAAGCAAAGAAAATGCCGTTTCCTCAGTTAAAGAAAACCGCTTTTCAAAATGAAGAAAGACTTTGCCGCGGCTAAAGAAAAGCGCAGAAAAAAGCTTTTGCCGCAGTTGAATAACGCCGTTTTCGGTAAATAAAATTCTTTACCATGGTTGAGAAAAGGCAGCGCGGGCAATCGGATTTACCGTCGTCCGCGCCGCCCGAAACATTGCAATCAATCGGTTTTGCGGAGATGAATGTCGCGCCGCAAATTTTCTAGAAAAATTCCACTCCGTCCACCGCCGCCTGCACAAGCGACTCGATGTCGAGGGCTTCCTCGGCTCTCTCCACCGCCTTTATGTCGGGGTGAATGGCGGGAGCTTTGGGCAAAAATATCGTGCAGCAATCCTCGTAAGGACGGATTGAAATGTCGAAAGTGTCGATTTTCTTGGCGATTTCGGTGATTTCGTCCTTGTCCAGACCGATAAGCGGACGGAAAATGGGCAATGTCGCGGGCGCGCCCGTGCAAGTCATGCTTTCCACCGTCTGCGAAGCCACCTGACCGAGACTTTCGCCGGTCACCAGCGCGCCGCACTCGTACTTTTCGGACAACCGACAGGCAATCCTCACCATGAAACGACGCATTATCGTTATCATGAAACTTGCGGGACAGAACTTGTGGATTGCAAGTTGAATGTCGGTAAACGGCACCACCATAAGTCTGACATCCCCCGTGTAAGGGGTGAGTTTGTCGCGCAAATCGACCACTTTGTCGCGCGCCTTGTCCGAGGTGTACGGCGGCGAGGAAAAATGCACGGCAAAGATTTTCATGCCGCGTTTTGCCATAAGATAAGCCGCGACGGGCGAATCGATACCGCCCGACAGCAACAGCATACCCCTGCCCGAGCACCCGACGGGCAGACCGCCCGCCCCCGCGATGTTCTCGCTGGAGATGTAGGCAAAGCCGTTTTCTCGCATATCCACCTTGAACTCCACCTCGAAATCGGTTAGGTCCACCTTGAAACAGCCCTTTTCCAGCACGGTACCGCCGAGAGAAGCGGCAATTTCGGCAGAAGTCATGGGGATACGCTTGTCCGCGCGCTTTACCGTCACGCGGAAACGGAGGGGAATTCTCTTGCCGTTTTCGCCCGTTTTGCACAAAGTCGTCGCTTTTGCGGCACACTCGGACAGCGCGGCGCGCACGGGCGCGAAATCCTCATCCGCTCCTACTTTCGTCTTGAGCGCAACGGAAAGCGAATGGATTCCGAACACCTTTTTCAGCCGCGACACTATCTCGTCGGTGTCGGCTGAATCGAAATCCTCGACGGCGTAACGCCCTTGACTGCGCGAAAATCTGCAGGGAATGCCCTCCAGCGCGCTCTTTATGTTCTTTATGAGCAACGACTCGAAATATTCGCGGTTTTTGCCCTTGAGAAACAGTTCTCCGTAACGGATGACGACTACCTTGTCCATATTCCTCCCGCGCCGACGGCAGCGTTTTTCCGCGCTCCGCCGCGTTCCGTTTGACTTCGGTTATGATTTTTATGTCCGATTTTGCGCCGTTTACCACGCTCGCGCTATTTCGCGGCGTAATTTTGCAGTCTTGCGACGGCTTCCGCCGCCTTTTCCGCGGCGAACTCCATTTCGTCGCGCGTGTTGAACTCCGACACGCTGAAACGCACAATGCCGTCGCGGTGGCTGTCGTCCAGACCGAGCAGTTTCTTGAAGCGGCTTTCGCGGTGCGAACTGCACGCCGAGCCTATTCCGACCAGGATGTCGCTCTTTTCCAGTTCGTGCGCCACAACTTCGCCGCGCACGCCCCTGAACGCCACGGTCAGAATGTGCGGCGCACAGGCGGAAAGGTCGGTTATAACGACGGTGTCGGCGATTTTGTCGGTGAGAAGCCCCGCCAAGTATTCTATTAAAGCGCGTTTTTCAGAATTCTTTTCGCGGAAACTCTCGGCGTACTGCTCTGCCGCAGTCACAAACGAGAATATCAGCGGCGTATTTTCCGTGCCCGAGCGGAAACCCTTTTCCTGCCCGCCCCCGTAAAGCAAGGGGTGGACGGACGCGCCCTTTTTCACATACAACGCGCCTATTCCCTTGGGTCCGTGGATTTTGTGCCCGGACAGGCTGTACATATCCACGCCGAGAGCGCGGAGATTGACGGGAATTTTGCAAAACGCCTGCACCCCGTCGCTGTGAAAAAGCGCCTTGGGCGCAACGCTTTTTGTCATCGCCACCAGTCTGCCTATGTCGTTGACCGCGCCCGTCTCGTTGCTGACATGCATTACGGACACAAGCGCCGTGTCGGGAGTGAGCAGCGCGGCGAATTTGTCCTCGTCCACCGAGCCGTCCTTCTTTATGGATGCAAAGACCACATCGAAGCCCTGCTGTTGCAGTTGTTTTGCGGGATTGATGACGGCGTCGTGCTCGCCCTCGCCCACTATTATCCTGCCGCCCTTTGCTTTCTTCGAGCAAAACAGCGCGGTGTTGTCCGATTCCGTGCCGCCCGAGGTGAAATAGATTTCGCCGTCGTCGGCACGCAGCAGGTCCGACAAGGACTTGCGCGCCGCGCTCAGCCGTCTCTCGGCTTCGGCGGCTTTGCCGTACAGCGCGGAAGCGTTGAAATAGAATTCGTCATTGGTCCGCGCCAGCACTTCGTTGGCGGCGGGATATATTCTCGTCGTTGCGGCGTTGTCGAGATAAATCATCTGCCCTCCTCCTCCGTCGCGTCGTCCTTTTTCGCGGGGGGTTCTCCGCGCAGGCACTTCAGACGGTCGTCGATGAGCGTCGTCAGATATTCGTCGGGTGCGAACAACAGACGGCTTTTTGCCGTTTCGTCGCCGAAAACCAGCACACGCACGCCGCTTGCCGACGGGTCGCCCGTCGCAACGGTGTCCGTCACATACACCGTGTCGGAAAAATGTCCGAACTCCGACACGGCGGAAAACTCCACATTGGCAATCTGCTTTGTCTGCCCCACGAGATTGGTTTTGACGACGAGAAGGCGTTTTTCGTTGAAGGCGTATTCGTACTTGCGCGCAAGCGAATAAAAACGCTGAGTGAGCCACAGCCCCGCTGCAAACAGCGCCACCACGGCAATCAGCGCGTAAAGGCTGTACACGACGACCACGGCAATGAGTCCCAGTCCGATGAGTTGCAGAACAATGCCGAAAATCTGGTTGTATCTCGCCCCCTGGGGCAAAGCCGTTTCTTCCTGCTGAATGTAGGTGTTGGTCATATTCGCTTTCCTTTGCTTTCTCGCGCGGACGCCGCGCCCGTCCGCGGCGTGCCGTCACGCCGCAAGTATGCCCGCCCGCGACCGCCGAACGCTGCGTATTATCGGCGCATGGCGCGCCGTCGGCGCCGACTAGTTTGTCGCCTGCGCCGTCGTCACGGCGCGGATTCGTCACTTTCTGACTTTGTAATAGTCGCCTTTTTTAATCTTCACGGTGATTTTGCCGAGAGCAATCTGCGCTTCTCCGCGCGGATTGGCTCCGACGAATACACCGCGTTTGCCGAGCGATTTCACCCACACGGGGTCGCCCGATTTCAACGGCGTGTCGTCGGGCTCGTCCTCGACGACGCTGTCCTCGTCGTATTTTGCCGACATTTTTTCCAGCCTGCGCCGCAGGGCGCGCGCCGCGAATATGTCGGCGTCCGTCACTTCGTCCTTGTCCAGCATATCGCGCAGTTGTTCGATGATGTCGTCGGCTTCTGCGACGGAATCCTCGATGAGATCTTTGGTGCGTTTGCGTATAGCTTCGTTGAGTTTCTCGCGTTTTTCGTCGATTTCGCGCTTGTGTGCTTCGGCTTCGCGGAGCACACTCGCCGCCTTTTCGCGGTCGGCGTCGGCGTCGGTCACCAGTTTTTCGGCGCGCCTTCTCGTCTCTTCCGCCGCGGACAACACATTGTCGAACTCGCGTTTGTCCGCCGATATTCTGGCGCGGGCGGCTTCTACAATCTCGGGGCGCAGTCCGAGAGTCGAGGCTATGTCGAGCGCGTTGGATGTGCCGATTGCGCCCATGACCAGTCGGAAAGTCGGTCGGAATGTGGCGGTGTCGAATTCCATGCACGCGGTGACCACGCCTTTTGCGGTCAGCGCGAATTCCTTGAGGTCGTTGAAATGCGATGTGACGAGAGACTTCGCCCCCGTATTCATGACATACTCCGACACCGCGACCGCAAGCGCCGCGCCCTCGCTCGGGTCGGTGCCCGCGCCCAGTTCGTCGAACAGCACGAGCGACTTGTCGGTCAGCCGTCCGAGAATGTCGGAAATGTTCTTTATGTGCGCCGAGAATGTGGACAGGCTCTGCTCAATGCTCTGTTCGTCGCCAATGTCGCTGTAGACTCCGTCCACCAGCGGCAAATCAGCGCTTTTTGCGGGAATGTACAGCCCCGAGAGCGCCATGAGCACGAACAGCCCGCACATCTTGAGCGTGACCGTCTTGCCGCCCGTGTTCGGTCCAGTGATGAGCAACATTCTGTCGTCCTCGCCGAGTCGCACGGTGAGCGGCACGACGGTGCGCGAGTCTATGAGCGGGTGTCTGCCCGCCTTTATGGACAGTTCGCCGCGTTCGTTTATGACGGGGCGGACGGCTTTCTGAGCGCGTGCAAGCTGCGCGCGCGCGAACACGAGGTCGAGGGCGACAAGGGTCTCGTAACTGCGCGACAACGCTTCCGAAAGCCCCGATACCGTAAAGGAAAACGCGCGGAGAATACGCTCTATTTCGGCGTCCTCGGCAAGTTTTTCGGTCTTGAGGTCGTTGTTGAGGTTGACCACCTGCATCGGCTCGACATACAGCGTCGCGCCAGAAGCCGACTGGTCGTGCACAAGCCCCGCAATCATACCCTTGAACTCGCTTTTCACTGGAATGACATACCTGTCGCCGCGTACGGTGACAATGCCGTCCTGCAGATATTTCCTGTATGTCGGAGACCCGACGAAAGCCTGAAGCGCGGTCTTTATTCTGTCACCGATTTTGCGGACACGCCGTCTTATTTCACGCAGTTCGTCGGAGGCGGCGTCGGCGATCTCGGTGTCGGAGATAAACGCGTCGAAAATGCGCTTCTCCAACGCGTCGTCGCAGTAAAGCGCCGCCGTCATCTCGGAAACCAGCGGGATTCCGTTGACCTTCGCCACGGACGACGACACCCTGCGCGCAATTCGCAACGCGCGTCCCACTCTCAGGATTTCGGGTATGGACAACACGGCGCCCTTGTCGGCTTTTTGCAGGACTTCGTCTATTTCGTCCACCGCGAACGACGGATTGACGGAAAAGTCGAAAAGTATTCTGTCGGCTTCGGCAGTGAGGGAAAGTTCGTGTTCGGCGGCTTCGAGCGTGGTCTTCGGAGCAAGCGAAAGCGCGTCTCGCTTGCCGCCTTCGGATTGCGCGAAGACGGCGAGCTCGGCGAGTATTTTGCCGTATTCCAAGGTGTCCAGACTCTTTTTGTCGAACAAAATTGCCTCTCTCGGGTCAGCGTCTTATCTCCGCCGCAAACCCGCGCCTGAGTATTCCGAGTATCTTCTTCATCTCGGCGGCGATTTCCTCGTCTGTGAGGGTGCGGACGGGAGACGCGAACGCGAAACCGAGCGCAACGCTCTTCTTGCCTTCGCCCACCTGCGCGCCCCTGTAGACATCGAATATCTCCGCGGACACGAGATTGCTGATTTTGCCGGCCTTGACCGCGGCGAGCATATCGCCCGCGGGCACGCCGTCCGCCACCACGACTGCGAGGTCGCGCTCGGCGGGAGGATATTTGGAGAACGGAACAAAGGATATTGCGCCGCGCTCTGCGCCGTGCAATGCGACAAGGTCGATTTCGGCGCAATAAAGCCTTTCCTCGGCGTCGTATGCCGCGGCGGTATCGGGATGAATTTCTCCCAGATACCCCACTTTCACGCCGCCCACAAAGATGTCGGCAGCCCTGCCGGGGTGCAGGAAAGGCAGTTCCGACCGGCGGAACTCTCCCTCGGCTTGCAATGCGGCGAGCACGCCTTCGACGGCGCCTTTGAGCGCGAAGAAATCGAAGCCGTCGCCGTATGCGCCTATGACGAGGTGGTCCTTTTCGTCGGCGTAATCGTCAAGCGGTTGTTTGTCGGCAAAATATACCTTCGCCGCCTCGAACAGGCGCGCGCTCTTGTTGAAATGCGCGATGTTGTAAGACAGCGTTTCTATCATGCTGGGCAACAGCGTCGTGCGCATGACGCTCATGTTCTCGCCGAGAGGATTGAGAATGGGCACGGGACGAGCCACGGGGCTGTCGGCGGGGATTTTGAGTTTGGAGACGAAGGACGGCGAGATGAAGGAATAGGTTATCGTCTCGTCGAAGCCGAGGTCGACAAGCGTTTCCTTGACGGCGTCGCGGAAACGGATGAACTCGGGTTTGCCGCCTTTGGTCAGCGAAGAATAGGCAAACAGCGTGGGCTCGATGTGTCCGTAGCCGTAGACGCGGATGAATTCCTCGGCGATGTCGTTGACGAGGACGATGTCCTCGCGCGCGTCGGGAATGTGCGCGGCATAGGTCTTCCCCTCGCCCTTTTCGACGGCTATGCCGAGGCGGGAAAGAATGGCTTTCATCTTGCCGACAGGCACCTTGCAACCGAGAATATCCTCGATTTCGCGCACGGTAAAGACAATCTTTCTGTCCTTGTCGTGGTCGACGGCGACATCGATGAGGTCGGCGGCTATGTCGCCGCTGCCCGTGCGGTACACCAGCGTGAGCGCACGCTTGAGTCCGTATTCCTGCGCCGAGAAATCCACGCCCTTTTCGTAACGCGCCGAACTGTCGGAGCGCAGATTGAGCGCGCGGGAAGTCCTGCGGACGCTGTCGCGCGCAAACCGCGCCGACTCGAATATTATTTCCGTGGTGGCGTCGTTTATGCCGCTGTTTTCGCCGCCCATAACGCCCGCTACCGCAACGGGTTTCGCACCGTCGCGTATGGTCAGCATTTCGGAGGAAAGCACATTGTCCTTGCCGTCGAGAGTGACGATATGCTCGCCCTCGTCGGCGCGGCGGACGATTATCCTGCCGCTTTCGAGATAACTGCGGTCGAACGCGTGCATGGGCTGACCGATTTCCGTCAGCACATAGTTGGTGATGTCGACGATGTTGTTTATGGGACGGATACCCACGGCGCGCAAACGGGCGCGGATTTTGAGCGGCGACGGGAAAATCCTGACATTTCTCACGCCGCCCGCCATATAACGCGGGCACAAATCGGCGTCACGCACTTCGACGGCGACCATATCGTTGACGCTGTCGTCCGAGACTTCGTAGTCGATTTCGGGCTCGCGGCAATCCTTGCCGAGCGCGACGGCGACCTCTTTTGCGAGGCGGTAAATGCTGTTGCAGTCGGGACGGTTGGCGGTGACGGCGACATCGAGCACGACATCGTCGCAGCCGAGCGCGACAAGCGCGTTTTGTCCGAGCGCAGTACCCTCGGGGAAACGGAGAATGTCGCCCTTGGTCTGCCCTTCAACGGCGTCCGCCTCGACGCCCACTTCCTCGAGACCGCAAAGCATGCCCTCGGACGGCACGCCGCGCAATTCGCCGCGCTTTATGGTGGCGCCGCCGTACAACACAGCGCCGTCGAGCGCGACTGCGACATACTCGCCGCCCTCCAACGCGACATTGGTGACGACCTGGATGACGCCGTTGCCCACATCGACCTGCGCTACGCGCAGTCTGTCGGCGGAAGGATGCTTTTCGACGGACAGAATCTTGCCCGTGACGACCTTTTTTGCCTGACGGGACTGATAGTGAATGTCCTCGACCTCGAAGCCTATTGCCACGAGTTTTTTTGCAAGCGTCTCGGGAGAGACATTTATATCGACGAAATCTTTGAGCCAGGAAACAGGTGCAAGCATATCACGCCTCCCTCATCTGAATTGTCCGAGGAAACGGACATCGTTTTCGTAGAAAAGTTTGATGTTGGGGATACCGTACTTGATCATCGCAATTCTCTCGAGACCGAGACCGAAAGCGAAGCCGCTGTACTCCTTGCTGTCTATGCCGCACATATCCAGCACGGCGGGATTGACGATACCCGCGCCGAGAAGTTCCACCCAACCCGTGCCCTTGCACACGCGGCAGCCCTTGCCGTGACATATCGCGCAAGTGGCGTCAGCCTCGACGGACGGCTCGGTGAACGGGAAATAGGACGGACGGAGACGGATTTTGGTATCCTTGTCGAAAAGTTGTTCGGCGAAGGTCTGCAGGCAACCCTGCAAATCGCCGACGGTGATTTTTTTGTCGACGGCAAGACCCTCTATCTGGTGGAAAATGGGGCTGTGCGAAGCGTCGTCGTCGGGACGGTAGACCCTGCCGGGGATGACGACGCGGATGGGCGGTTTCTCGGTCTTCATAATGTGCGCCTGCATGGGCGAGGTGTGAGTGCGCAGAACGAGGTTGTCGCCGATATAGAAAGTGTCCTGCATATCGCGCGCCGGGTGGTCTTTGGGCACATTCAGCAATTGGAAGTTGAAAAGGTCGGTCTCGATTTCGGGTCCTTCCGCGACGGAAAAGCCCATTCCGAGAAAGACTTTGAGGATTTCTTCGCGGATCTTCGTCACGGGATGAAACGCTCCCGTCTCGCGGCGCGTGCCGGGAAGAGTGACATCCACGGCTTCGGCGGCAAGTCTCGCCGCCTGCTCTTTGGCTTCCACCGCGGAAGTGGCGGCAGAGAGCGCGGTCTCGATTGCCACCCTCGCCTCGTTGAGAATCTTGCCCACCTCGGGGCGCTCCTCTTTGGAGACGGTGCCGAGCAATTTCATCAGCGAAGTGAACTCGCCGCTTTTACCGAGAAAACGGACTCTCACTTCGTTGAGTGCCTGCGAGGTCTCCGCCGCAGAAACGGCGGCGAGAGCCTCACCTTTTACCTCGTCGATGCGTGATTTCATTTGAACTCCGATAGGTGCGCAAGCGCGCGCACGCAATTTAATACTCCGAAAATCATAGCAATATTTCGCCGTCAAGTCAAGCGCGGCGGAGCGACAGCGCGAAAAAAGCAATCAGCGGCGAAAGGGCGCGCATATAATGGTGCTATGAGTGGCAAAAAGCGCGCGAATACGCGCCCGAAACTTCTCAGAATCGCCGTGGCGCTGGTGATTTTCATCAGCCTTTTCGTCTTTTGCACAGTGTATTTCCGCAATAACATAGTGCCCACGGTAATGGGCAGCGCGGTGGCGCAGGTGCGGGCAATATGTACCAACTGCGTGAACCTTGCCGTAACTTCGGTCATCGGCGACGGTTTAGATTACGACGACCTTTTTTCTCTCGAGCGCGACAACGAGGGCAACATCACAATGGTGAAAGCCAATTCGCCGAGGATAAACATGATTTCCCGCGAAATAGCCAACCTTGCGCAAGCCAATCTCGACGCAATCGGAGTGCAGGAAGTTTCCATCGCCGTGGGCACTTTCACGGGGCTTACCCTGCTTATTGGACTGGGACCCGATGTTGTGATAAATGTGGCGCCGATAGGCTCGGCGCTGTGCGATTTCGTCAGTTATTTCACTGCGGCGGGGATAAACCAGACCTTGCACAAACTGTACATAAATGTCGTCGCCGTGGTGAGCATAGTCACCCCGATAGACGAACCGACGATAACGGTCAACGCCGAAGTGCTGGTGTGCGAGAACCTGATAGTCGGCGAAGTGCCGGAATTCTATCTGCAAGGCGGCGCACTCGGCGACGGTATGTTGCAGCTGTAACCGCCCCGCGCAGAGGGTGCAAACCACCCCGAAAAGCGCCGAAAAAATAGAGGGAAATGTCCGCGCCCGCGCTCCCGAATACCGAAGGCTGAGAAAATACGCGCTCGCCGCAGCACGCCGCGCCCCGCACGACAACCGCGGTTTTGCGGCGCGTCCGCGTATTTTTGCGGTTATTAACCTCTGTTCGTCAGATTTTCTTGCTGCGGGAACGGAAAATCAGCGCGAATACGAAGCCGAAGAAAATGACGGAAGCCAGCCCCGCCGAAGCGGCTTTGAGACCGCCCGTGACCGCGCCGAAAAGTCCGTCTTCCTTTGCTCCTTCCAGCGCGCCTTTTGCAAGCGTACTGCCGAACCCCGTTATCGGCACCGTGACGCCGGCGTTTGCAAACTCCCTGATGTAGTCGAACGCTCCCGTGATTTCCAGCAAAACGCCGAGAAGCATAAACGACACCAGTATCCTCGCCGAGGACATTTTCGTCTTGTTGATAAGCAGCTGACCCAGCGCGCACAGCGCGCCGCCTACCGCGAACACTTTGAGATAAACGAGGAAAATCTCCATATTTTCTCCGCAGGAAAGGCAAAACTACTCTCGATTTTGGCAAAAAGTATAATACTATTTGCCGTTTTTCAGAATACTTTTGCCCTCTTTCGCTCCTCTTTCATTCCTCTTCGGCGATTTCCTCCGCCTCCACGACGAAAGCGTGGCTTATGCCCGGAATGGTCTCTTTCTGCAGTGGCGTGTCCTTGTTGAGCAATGCGCCCGTAGCAAGCACAAGCACCCTCTTCAGTTCGCCGCGCTCCATACGGCGCAGTATGTCGGCGTTGAATGTGACATTTACGCACCCCGCGCCGGAGCCGCCCTGAAAGGTCTGCTGTTCGGGGGTGTAGAATCCCGCGCCGCAGTCGTGATAGCGGTCGCCGAGGTCCACATCCTGAGTGGACAGCAGATATTCAAGCGCCTGTTTCCCGAATCTGCCGAGGTCGCCCGTATATATTGCGTCGTAATCGGACGCAGTCGCTCCCGTGTCCTCGAAGTGCGCAAGCAGGGTGTCCGCCGCCGCGGGCGCCATTGCGCCGCCCATATTGCTTTCGTCGTCGATACCAAGATCCACCACCCTGCCGAATGTGCCGCCCACGACGCGCACGGCGCACTTTCTTCCGCCCTCGCCCCGTCGCCAGCTCACGGCGTAATCGGGACGGTATTTCCCCGCGCAGTTTTTCGCCAGTTTTTTGAGTTTGCCGCAGTTTTCCCGCTCTTCCGCCGCCGTTTCCCCGAGATATTCCGCGAATTTCTCCTCGCCCGCTTCCCGCTCCGCCATTGTCGGGCGGGTCGCCGTCAGCACACTGGCGCCCGCGCCGGTCACCGTCCATTGAGAGGTCGGGGTGCGCTGATTGCCCAGTTCCAGAGGATAGCGGTACTGTCTTTCCGCCGAAGCGAAATGACTGGAGGTCGAGCAGCACACCGCCCCAGCCGCGCCCGCTTCTATGAGCAGCGAGCCCAGAAGCACGGCTTCCGTAAAGGTCGAACAGGCATTGTATAAGCCGAGAAAAGGCACTTTGAAGTGACGCATTGCGAGGTTGGACGCGCTTATTTCGTTGAGCAGGTCGCCCGCAAGTATGAAATCTATATCCTCCGCCGACAATCCGCTCTTGGCAAGCGCGCCTTCCACCGCTTTGCGGTGCATTTTGCTCTCGGCTTTCTCGTACGATTTCTCGCCCCACCTGTCGTCACGGAGCACCATGTCGAACAGTCCGCCGTAGTTGCCCTCGCTCTCTTTGGGCCCCACTATAGTGCAGGACGAGCGGAAATAGACGGGACGGTCGAGGATGAAACTTTGTCTGCCCTTTTTCATACGCCCCTCACAAAAACAGTCCGATTATGCCGACGAGCACGCTTGCCACTATTCCGAGCACTATGATCGGACCCGCGATGACGAACATCTTTGCGCATATACCGAAGAAAATGCCCTCGCGGTTGTATTCCATTGCGGGAGAAACGACGGAGTTCGCAAAACCCGTTATTGGGATTATCGATCCTCCTCCCGCGAAATGCCCGAGTTTGTCGTACACTCCCACCGCCGTGAAAAACGCGCCGAAGAGTATCATCACCACCGTCGTCCACGCGCCGACTTCCTCCTCCGCCATCTGCGGGAAAATCGCCGCTATGCCGTCGTGCACGCCCTGTCCCGCCATACATATCAACCCGCCCACGACGAAAGCGGCAATCATCGACCGCCACATCGGCGATTTCGGCGAATTTTCTTCCACATAGCGTTTGTATGCGTCCTTGGCAATCATTGCTTCACCTCGCGCCCGACTGCGGCGCGCGCCGCGCCTTCCGTTTTCCCGTCCGCACGCTTTTCAGTCGCGCGCGGACAACCGTCGTCGAAACGGCGGTCGAAGAAAATTTCGTTACACTCGGGGTTTTCCGTCATGAATTGGTCCACGACTTAAGTGTGGGCGATACGCGCGAAAATATGCAAAAATGCCGCCTTGCGGCGGCTTTTGAGAATAAACGCCTTTCAATCGGCTATCTTTTCGCGGATTTTTTTCAGGATTTTGTTTTCGAGACGGCTCACCTGCACCTGAGACACCCCCAGTTCTCCCGCCACTTCGCTCTGCGTTTTGTCGCGGAAATAACGCAATATTATGATTTTCTTCTCGCGCTCGGGAAGTTCCATTATGCTGTCGCGCAGCATGAGCCCGTCTATGTTCTCCTCGGGCATTTCGCCGCCCGCGATACGCTCGCCCAGCGGAGTGCCGTCCTCGTCGCCGCCGCTGTCCGACAGCGACACGACGAACTGCGCCGTGTCCAGGGCAAAAACTATGTCGCCGCGCTCGCACCCGAATTTTTCGGCGAGTTCGTCAACGGTGGGCTCCCGCGCGTCGGTCTTTCTCACTTCGTCGAGATACGCCGCTATCTTTCCCGCAAGCGTCTTTGCCCACCGCGACACCTTGACGGCTCCGTCGTCGCGCAAAAAGCGTTTTATCTCGCCCGTAATCATGGGCACGGCATAGGTCGAGAAACGCACTCCGTAGCCGCTGTCGAAGCCCATAACGGCTTTTATGAAGCCCATGGCGCCCAGTTGCATGAGGTCGTCGTACTCGAGCCTGCCCTTGAAACGGCGGACTATGCTTTTGACGAGCGACAGGTTTTCCGTTACGAGTTTTTCCTTGGCTTCGTCGTCGCCTTGCTGCGCGGCGGATATGAGGCTCAGGGTTTCCTCAACGCTCAGCATCGCCGCCTATCCTCTTTTTCATCACGACCGTGGTACCCTTGCCCGGCTGCGACTCCACGCTCATTTCGTCCATGAAGGTTTCGATTATGGTGAAGCCCATTCCGCTGCGTTCCTCGTCGGGCGCGGTGGTGTAAAACGGCTGTCTTGCCGTCTCTACATCCTCTATGCCCTTGCCGAAATCCCTGACGCTGACGGTGAGCGTGCCCTCGTCGTCGATGTCGGCGGCGATTTCTATGAGATTGTCGGCGTTTTCGTCGTCGTATGCGTGCACGACGGCGTTGGTCACCGCTTCGGAAACGGCGGTCTTGATGTCGTTGATTTCCCCGAGCGTGGGCGAACAGTCCACGGTGAATCCCGCTATCACATTGCGCGCAAAACTCTCGTTCCTGCCGCACGCGGGGATGTACATTTTCATGCTGTTACTTTTTGACATCCGTCTTCTCCACAAAGGAATATACGCCGCTCATGGCAAGCACTCTGTCCACCTGCCGCGGCACATTTCTGAGCGCCAGTTCGGCGCCCATTGCGTTCAGTTTTTTGTATCTGCCGAATATGAGCCCCAGTCCCGTGCTGTCGACGAAAGACACCTTCGACATATCCAGCACCATGCGGCGCGGACGGGAATTTTCGATGAGTCCGTCGAGTTCGGCGCGGAGCGAACGCGAGGAAAACTCGTCGATTTCCCCCTCCACCGACACCGTCAGCACGGCACCGTTCCAACTGCTTTCAAAGTCCATAGCGCCTCCGAAACAATACTAAATCCCGTCCCGCGGCGATAAATGGGAGATTTTGGCGACTTTATGCCTTCCGAGGAATGGTTTGTCGATAATTCTTGCAAATTTCGGCGCGAAAAAAGTTGACATATTTCCCGTCGTATTGTATATTGTCCTAGTCGCGAATCGATTCCCTAACCTCGGGGTGTGGCGCAGCTTGGTAGCGCACATGGTTTGGGACCATGGGGTCGGAAGTTCGAATCTTCTCACCCCGACCAACCACGACGAGCGACAGCGGGATAATCCCCGGATGAGGGCCTTTAGCTCAGTTGGTTAGAGCGGTCGGCTCATAACCGATTGGTCCGCGGTTCGAGTCCGTGAAGGCCCACCAA
>CALVTH010000006.1 GCA_944360115.1 uncultured Clostridia bacterium | reverse complement strand
GCAACATCTACCTGCTCGCCGAGATAGGCAAGGTCAACTACAACGAAGTGCTGTACTTCGCCCGCGTGAACTTCTGACGAAAGATTTGCGCCCGCGAAACTGCGCGACACGGATGACAAAATCCGCCAACGATACCGAAAAGCGGGAGCCGCAACGGCTCCCGCTTTCCTTGCAACCACGAATAAATTGCGTTTTTTATCAAACCGACGGAAACGGCAAAACCGCGATATCAGAGCGTCAGACAAGGAAACAAAATGCCCACGGACTTTGCCACACAAAATCGCTTGCGCGATGTTTGCGGGGACCCCGAGATTTGCCCCACAAAATCGCTTGCGCGATGTTTGCGGGGACCCCGGAGGGGCGCTTGCCAAAACAATGAGACAATAAGCGGTGATTGTCAAATTCCAGCGCGCGGTTGAAAACGCCGCCATTCGGATGAGATGCGCGAAAGCCCCGACTCCTAGAGAGACAGGAATATAAGGTTATATTTCTTTGTCGAAACAAAAGGAAATGTAAAACCGCGATATCAGAGCAAAAACGCGCGGTTTGCAAAACGCCGTCATTCGGATGAGATGCAAGGAAAGCGCCCGTCTATGGACAGGAGCGGATTTTGCGTTCTTGCTCTCAACAAATTACGGAAAGCGTAAAACCGCGATATCAGAGCGTCAGACAAGGAAACAAAATGCCCGCGGACTTTGCCCCACAAAATCGCTTGCGCGATGTTTGCGGGGACCCCGGAGGGGCGCTTGTCGAAACAATGAGACAATAAGCGGTGATTGTCAAATTCCAGCGCGCGGTTGAAAACGCCGCCATTCGGATGAGATGCGCGAAAGCCCCGCCTGAACGGACGCGCGGTGTACTCTGGCGTACATAAGCGGTCGTGCAGGCGGGGCTGACAAAGCAGGTCGCCGAATGACGGCGTTTTACAGGGTGATGCGGCTATTCAAAGCCCTCATCAAAGTCCCCTCGTCGGCGTATTCTATGACGCTGCCCTCGGGAAGACCGCGGGCTATGCGGGTGACTTTGATGCCGAGAGGTTTGATGAGTCGGGCAATGTACATGGCGGTGGCTTCGCCTTCGACATCGGGGTTGGTGGCGAGGATGACCTCTTCCACACCGTCGAGACGGGCGAGAAGTTCTTTTATGCGAATGTCGTCGGGGCCCACCCTGTCGATTGGCGAAATGACCCCGTGAAGCACATGATAAACACCCTCGTAGCCTTTGACTTTTTCGAGTGCGGTGACATCGCGGGGTTCCTTGACGACGCAGATGGTGGTGGGCTTGCGGGTGGCGCAGATTTCGCAGATGTCGCCCTCGGTGAAATTGCCGCAGACGGAGCAGAAATGCACTTTCTCGCGCACATTCTTTATTGCTTCCACAAGAGCGTCGACATCTTCGTCGGTGGACTCCAGAATCGCGTAGGCATAGCGTGCCGCCGTCTTTTCGCCGACGGAAGGAAGTTTGCCGAGTTCCGCAATGAGTTTTGCAAGCGGTTCGATGTATTTCATAATCGTTACGCGGAAATCCGCGTCAGAGTGCAGGACGGCGCAACCGCCCGCCCGAGCGCGGGCAAAGCGGCGTGCGCAAGGGCGACGGGCACAAAGAGCCGTACCCGCGCCCGAAGCGGATTATCAGAACATTCCCGCCGCTCCGCCGAGAGGTCCGAGCAACTCCTGCGAGCGGCCGTCGGCCTTCTCCATGGCGTCGGTGAGCGCGGCGAGGAAAAGATCCTCGAGCATTTCGGTGTCGTCGGGGTCGACGGCTTCGGGTTTTATGGAAACTCCGACGGGGGTCTTGTCAGCCTTGAGCGTGACTTCCACCATACCGCCGCCCGCCGTGCCGACGACTTCCTCTTCCGCAAGCTGAGCCTGCGCTTCCTGCAGTTTCTTCTGCATCATCTGAGCCTGTTTCATAATCTGCTGCATATTGCCGCCGAAACCGTTGAATCCCATATTGCCTCCGTGTGGTGACTATTATATGCGAAGCGTCGGATTTTGCCCACGAAAGACCCTGTCCGCGACTTCGTCAAAATTTTTTCGTTTTTATTTTGCCGACACAAAACGGTGTTGAACGCGATTTTCCGCCATATAAACGCCGTTTTGCGTCGAAAAGACATCTATTTCACTTCCAGGCGATCGCCGAACATCTCTCTGAGATACGGCTCCTCGCGGTCGCGCACGAGCACGCCGCCCTGCTCGATCACAAGCGTCTTTTTGCTGAGCGAAGCGAAGATTCTGTCTATGACCGCGCGCGTCTCGTCGTTGAGAATACTCATCGACGCGGCGGAAGCGATTTTCACGCTGAACACTTCGTCGGTTTCGCTGACGGCGGCGTCGGTGACTGCAAGCGCCGCGTGCCTGTAACCCTGCGCGTTCAATGCGGATGCCACTCTGCCCCACACCTGCTTGGCATCCGATTTGGCAGGTGCGGGATTAAAACCCGACTTTGTCAGCGCCTTTATCTGCCGCTCCAGTTTGTCCACCTTTTCGGCAAGTTCCTTGAAACTTTCGGCGGACGGCTCGTCGGTGGCGGCTTCTATGACGGCGGCTTCGAGCAAGGTGCGATGCTGCGTTCCGTACCTGAACTGCCCCTCGAGAGCCGTCATCGCTTTCATGGACGAGAATATCTTTTTCAGCGGATAACGCGCCGCGCAGGCGGCTATTGCTCCGAAAAGGTCGGCGGGCAAAGCGAGGATTTCGCGGGCGTTCTTGCAGGTCGCCGCGTACATCATATTGCGGAACATCGTTCCGAGGTCGCTTGCCAGCACGGGCACGCTCTTGCCGAGATCGCAAAGCGCCGACAGCCTGACAAGCGCGGCGTCGGCGTCGCCTGCGAGCACGGCTTCGGCAAGCCCCAGCAATTTGAACGGGTCGGCGGTGCCGAGCACTTCGAGCACTCCGTCGTATGTTATGTTGCCCGCGCAGTAACTGACGCACATATCGGCAATGGACAGCGCGTCGCGCATACTGCCGCGCCCCGCCGAAGCGATGAGACGGACGGCGTCCGTGTCGTAGCCGACCTTTATGTCGTCAAAGATATACTTCAGCCTGTTTTCGATGAGCGAAAGCGGGAGAAGGTGAAAATCGAACCGCAGACAGCGCGAGAGCACCGTCGCGGGTATCTGTTGCACTTCCGTGGTGGCGAGGATGAAAATGGCGTGCGCGGGTGGCTCCTCCAGCGTCTTGAGCAAAGCGTTGTAGGCGCTCTTGGACAGCATGTGCACTTCGTCCACGATGTAGACCTTGTATCTGCCCACGGTGGGCGGGAAATTGATTTTGTCGGTGAGCTCGCGCATCTGGTCGACGGAGTTGTTGGACGCGGCGTCGATTTCGAGGATGTCGAGACTGGTGGGCGACGAAAGCGCGCGGCAGACATCGCATTTCCCGCACGGAGACCCGTCGACGGGCTGCGTGCAGTTGACGGCGCGCGCGAAAATCTTGGCGACGGAAGTCTTGCCCGTGCCGCGCGTCCCCGTGAAAAGATAGGCGTGTCCCACCGTGCCGGACTTGATCTGATTCCTCAGGGTGCGGACTATGTGTTCCTGCCCGACGACGCCGTCGAAGGTGTCGGGGCGGTATCTGCGGTAAAGCGAAGTATATGCCATAGCAAAGATTATATCTTAAACGCTGCGCGATTGCAAGAGCGCGCGCAAACTCCGCGCGTGCAGAAAACCCGTTTTTCGCGCTTGACGCCCGCGGCAGCGCACGGCAGCGCTCCGCGCCCGCTCCATTCTCATGCTCCGTCGATACACTAGATACACTTATCGTGTTTTATAATGCAACACTTTTCGTGTATCAACAGCAAACAGAGGGAAAAAGCGTTCGGAGAGCATTTTCCGTCCGCGTTCAGGACAGGCTTTCGCCGAGGGCTTTTCGGCACATCACCAGTTGCACCAGCTGATAACGCAGAGACGCGCAGGCGTACGCCGCGGACTCCCCGCCCGAGGGAGAAGAAAAATCTATGTTGTCAATAAGCGCCGCCGCGGTGACGAGCGCAAGCTTGACCTCGGTGTATCTGCCATCCGCGCAATCCTCCGTTGCCGCATAGAACTCCGCCTTGATTTCGGCAATGCGCGCCCCGAGGACATCGAGGCGCGTGCGCGCGTCGGTCAGAGTAAGCGTTTCTTCCGCCACTCCGCGCGCAAGCGCGTTAAGTTCGTCGTACGCAATGTCGAAATATCCGAGCGCGCTCTCCACCTTGCCCGCGTACTCTCCCGCCCACTTGCAGGATGGATTAAGTAAAGTTAATTCGAGAAGATACGCGCCTTGCATACCGCTTGCCCCGAGAGCCGTCTCGGCTTCGGCGGAATCGGAATACACCGACAGAATTACTTCGTAGTTGTCGTCGCCCGTCAGCACATAGCCCGCGCCGCCGCGCGATTTCATAAGGTCGGCGTAGTTGCGGGCAAGTGAAATATTCTCGTATGCGCCGCCGCACAAAAGATAGTAGTCGGTGCCGTCGCTCCCTCCCGAGCGCACGACGGCGATGAATGCTTCGCCGCCCAGCACAAAACACATTGCCAGGGTTATGAGAAAACAAAGCGCGACGGCGCATATCGCAAGCGCGTCGCTCTTGTCGTAACGCTGTTTGGTTTTTTTTACGGCGGACTTCCGCATACAGAATTTTATGCCGCACTTTGTCCGTAAATTACGGCGGCAACGCCGCAGGCAACTCCGCGCGAATATCCGTCCGCCGTATCTTAAACTCGCGCTTTGTCGCGCGGAAAGGATAAACCCGCGGCAATGTCGAGAATGGTGACGGAAGCGCCGCAGGCAACTCCGCGCGAATATCCGCCCGCCGTATCTCAATCTCGCGCTTTGTCGCGCGGAAAAGTTGCGGGCGAGTCGCAACACACGACGGTGAAGCACGCGCGAGCGCGCGGGCGTAAACGCGCGTTTTTCGCACGCGGGGTTGAATTCGAAGCGCGCGTGTGATATCATATTTGCAATTCGCCTAAGAAAAGCGGAGGTCGCTATGGATAAATGGGATAAGAGGTTTATGGAACTTGCCGAAACGGTGGCGGGCTGGACGAGCTGCGCGCGCGAAGGTCGCGCCGTCGGCGCTGTCATCACGAAAAACAAGCGTATTCTCACGACGGGATACAACGGCGCACCGTCGGGCATTTTCAACTGCCGCGACAAAGGGTATTGTATGCGCGACAGACTTGGCATCCCCAGCGGCACGCAACACGAAAAATGCTTCGCCGTCCACGCCGAGCAGAACGCCATAATTCAGGCGGCGAAACTCGGCGTTTCCGTGGAGGGCGCAACGCTGTACTGCACGCACCAGCCTTGCACGATCTGCACGAAGATGATAATCAATTCCGGCATTTCGCGAATCGTCTACAAATATCCTTATCCCGACGAGTTCGCGCAACAGCTGCTCAAGGAAGCGGGACTGGAAGTCGTCAGATACGAAGACGGAGAATGACGGCGACGCCCGCACTGTACCGCACGGCGTCGCCCGCACAGCGCAACGACAACGCGGACAACACAGACAACGCCCGTAGGCAAAACACACAACGAACAACGCGCCGAGACGGCGCGTTTGCTTTGCCGTTCTTCCCCGCGCCGCAACGGCGAACGGCGCCCCCGCGCCCGTCCGAGGGCGTTTTAAGGCAATTCTAAGCATTTTACGAATAGTTGCAAAAATTTTGTAATTTTCGGGGGTCGCCGTCATATTTTTGTTGATGTCGCGTGCGGTTTAAGGTAAAATCAACAGGTGTCGGCGTACTTTTCGACCCGTTTGAGAAAAAACGGCATTTTCTCCGAAAAAGTCCGTCCTAAAGTATTGACATTTGGCAGACAGCGTTATAAACTGTTAGCAGTTCGGCGCAGAGAGTGCCAAACATATATCGAAATAACGACTCAGGAGGCTAATAAATGAAGGTCAAACCACTCTTCGACAAAGTTGTCATCAAAGCCATCGAGACCAGCGAGACCACCCAAAGCGGTATCGTGCTCCCCGGCGCGGCTCAGGAAAAGCCGCAGCTTGCCGAGGTCGTCGCGGTCGGTCCCGGCGGACTCATCGACGGCAAGGAAATAGTCATGCAGGTCAAGGTCGGCGACAAGGTGCTGTACTCCAAGTACGCCGGCAGCGAATTCAAAATCGACGGCGAGGAAGTCGTCATCGTCAGGCAAGCGGACATACTTGCCGTGGTCGAATAACAGGAGGCAATTATGGCTAAGCAATTCAAATACGGCGACGAAGCAAGAAAGGCCCTCGAAGCGGGCGTCGATGTGCTGGCGAATACCGTCAAAATCACACTCGGTCCCAAGGGAAGAAATGTCGTGCTCGACAAGTCCTACGGCACTCCCCTCATCACCAACGACGGCGTGACAATCGCCAAGGAAATCCAGGTGGAAGATCCCTTTGAGAATATGGGCGCGCAGGTCATCCGCGAAGTGTCCACCAAGACCAACGACATCGCGGGCGACGGCACCACCACCGCGGCGGTGCTGGCTCAGGCAATCGTCAAGGAAGGTCTCAGGAATGTCGCCGCGGGCGCAAATCCCATGGTGCTGAAGAAAGGTATCCAGTTCGCCACCGACGCTGCCGTCGACGAGCTGAAGAAGATTTCCAAGGAAGTCGAGGACAAGACGGCAATCGCTCAGGTTGCGTCCATATCCGCTTCCGACGAGAGCGTCGGACAACTCATCTCCGAAGCCATGGAGAAAGTGGGCAAGGACGGCGTCATCACCATCGAGGAAGGCAAGGCAATGCACACCGAGCTGACCGTCGTCGAAGGTATGCAGTTCGACCGCGGTTATGTGTCGCCCTATCTCGTCACCAACACCGAGAAGATGGAAGCCGAGCTGGACAACCCCGTCATCCTCATCACCGACAAGAAAATCGGCAATGTGCAGGAGATTCTGCCCGTGCTGGAGCAAGTGCTTAAGAACGGTCTGAAACTGCTCATCATCTCCGACGACATCGAAGGCGAAGCCCTCACCACCATCATCGTCAACAAACTCAAGGGCGTGTTCAACTGCGTGGCGGTCAAGGCTCCCGGCTTCGGCGACAGGAGAAAGGCGTATCTCGAGGACATCGCAATCCTCACCGGCGGCACCTATGTTGCAAGCGACCTCGGCTACGAACTCAAGAATGTCACCCTCGACATGCTGGGCACGGCGAAGTCCGTCAAGGTCGGCAAGGAAAACACCACCATTATCGGCGGTGCGGGCGACCCCGAAGCAATCAAGGCGAGAGTCGCGGCGATACGCGCTCAGATTGCCGAGACCACTTCCGACTACGACAGAGAGAAACTGCAGGAACGCGTTGCCAAACTGGCGGGCGGCGTTGCGGTCATCGGCGTAGGCGCGGCAACCGAAGTGGAAATGAAAGAACGCAAGATGAGGATAGAGGACGCCCTCGCCGCAACCCGTGCGGCTGTGGAAGAAGGTATCGTCCCCGGTGGCGGCATTGCTCTGCTGTCCGTCATCCCCGCCGTCAAGAAAGCGTGCAAGAACCTCGAAGGCGATGTCAGGACGGGCGCGAATATCGTCATCTCCGCCCTCGAAGCCCCCATTCGTCAGATTGCTCAGAACGCCGGCGTGGACGGCGGCGTCGTCGCGGCGACCATCACCGCGAAGAACAAGCCCAACTTCGGTTATGACGCGGCGAAGAATGTGTACTGCGATATGATAAAGGCAGGTATTCTCGACCCGACGAAGGTCACCAGAAGCGCGCTCCAGAACGCGGCAAGCGTGGCGGCAACCCTGCTCACCACCGAAGCCCTCGTCACCGACATCAAGGAGCCCGCTCCCCCGATGGCAATGCCGCAGGGCGGAATGGACGGTATGTACTGAGGCGCACATCCCCATGCGTCGCGAAAAGCGACTGCGAGGCGCGGCTTCACAGCGAGGTGCGGCTTCTCCGCCCCGCGGGATGTCGGAGCCGCTCCGAACGACAATCCAAAAGAAAAACCCTTCCTCGACGAGGAAGGGTTTTTTGTACCGTACGGGAGTTTTCGGCGGCATACCGCGAGGGCGAACCGCCACGGCCGTGCGGACACGGGAACACCCGCTTGCTTGCGGTTTTACCCGTTTAGATAGCGTGTTTTACGGCATTTCGTCCGCTTATTTGGCTTTGGGCACCACCAGCTCCATATCGGAGTCGGGGTAACTGCAGCACGGATGAATGTAGCCGAACTTGAGGTCGGCAAGACGACGCTTGTCAGCGCCCGCAATGGAATATTCGCCCGACACCAGTCTGCTGTGGCAGAAGCCGCAGCCGCCCGCGCGGCACTTGGACGGCACCTTGAGTCCGGCGCGTTCCATTGCCACAAGCAGGGTCTCGGTGGATTTGGCGGGAACTTCGTATGTGTCGAAACCGATGTGCACGGTGAGTTTGTATTCCTTTTCGGCGACATCGCGGGTACCCACGCAGTTGGGCTCTTTCTTGATACGGCGCAGAGGTATGTTCAACGCCGCGAGTTCCTTGTCGAGGAAGGCGTACATCGCGTCGGGTCCGCACATCATCACCGTGAAATCGCCGTCGGCGTACTTGGTGATGAGGTCGCGCCCGATGAAACCGTGCTCGAAACCGGCTTTCTTTTCGTCGCTGGTGACATAGACGACCTTGATCTTGCCTATCGCCGCCAGGGCGTCGAGCTCCTTCTTGAGCGCGAAGTCCGCGGAAGTGCGCGCGCCGTACAGTATGGTGAGGTCTAATTTCTCGGTGCCGTCGGCGATTGCGCAAGCGAGGGTGTAGAATGGCGCGATACCGCTGCCGCCCGCGATTGCCACCACCTTTCCGGCGTCCTTCACCGGCTCATAGTAGAACTCGCCCGAGGGGTCGCCGACGGTGAATTCGTCGCCGACTTTGGCTTCGTCGAACAGATAGCCGCTGAAGAAGCCCGTTTTCTTTACGGTGAAGCCGAGTTTGCCGTCGAGGGCGTCGGACGCGGTGCCGACTATGGCGTAGGGACGGGAAACTTCGCTGTCGCCCACCTTGCAGCCGAGAGTAGCATACTGCCCCGCCTTGAAGACGAAGGGCTTGTCGGTCCTGAAGAAGAAAGTCTTGGTGTCGGCGGTCTCGTCGCGGATTTCCGTCAGCACGGCTTTGCGGAAGCCGGGATGAATTATCTTCGCCGCTTCGTTGACCTTGTAGGTCTTGGGAAGGGGGCTGTCGGAACCGTTCTTGAACCTTTCTCTGCGGTTGGGAACGAGCTTCTTGAAACGGATGAGGTCAAGCAAGCCGAGAACCTGTTTTTTGAAAACGAATGACATAGTTTAGCCCTCCTTTTTGATGTCGCCGACGGTCTGTCTGCCGGAGATGTCGCCCGAGAAATAGGCGCTGGAGTAACCCGACAACCTCATGGAATAGCCGCCCGCGAAACGCAGACCGCGCACCTTGTAGTCTTCGCCCATCATGAGCAGACGCGGCATGAGTCCGTCCCAATACTGCGACTCGTAGCCGTAGATGACGCCTTCGGGATGTCCGCAGTAACGCGCGTAGGTGACGGGCGTCGCGACGGAAATCTCTTCTATGCTGCCGCGAATCTTCGCGCCGGTATCCTTTTCGAAACGGTCTATCATCTTGTTGGCGACATAGTCCTTTGCGCGGAAATAATCGGACGGTTTGAGCCTGCCCCAGTCGTCCGCCATGTAGAGCGTGGTGAAGTACATCATGCAGGTGCCTTCGGGCGAACACTCCGGATATGCGCGGTTGAGGCAGACGGTCGCCTGCGCGCTGTTGTCGCGTATGGTGCGCATGAGCGCGTACTGCTTGGCGGTGTCGGAGGTGTCGTAGATGAAGTAGTTGTGATTTTCGATACCCAGTTCGTCGGCGGTCTTGTCGAGGCCGAGGAACATGGTGAAGCCCCTGCCCGCGAACTTTCTGGTGTTGGTTGCCTTGACGACATCCTCGGGCACATTGTCCATCATGCGGCCGTAGACGACATGAGGCGCGCAGTTGGCGACGACATGACGGGTCTCGATTTCGGTGCCGTCGTCGAGCACGACTCCGGCGACCCCGCCGTCGCTCTCGTCGGTGAGGATTTTGACGGCTTCGGTGTTCATGAGTACATCGCCGCCCAGCTCGAGAATTCTGTCCACGAGCGCGAGCGAAATCTCGTGCGAGCGCATCTTGGGCATGGACGCGCCGCGTTTCATATAGCGGTTGACCATAGACGCGTAATGCACGAAGCTCATGTCGCTGAGGTTTGCGCCGAGATAGCACCAGTACGCGCCGAGAATGTCGCGCGCCTTCTGGGGCATCTTGAGGACATCGAGAACCTCGTTGACGGAATAGGACCCCGCGCGCACGAAGTTGCCGTACTCCTTCATCATGACCTTGGAGTCGGTCTTGCCGTTGACGGACGAGGAATACGCCTGAGCGAGACGCACCTCCTCGGCGAGGTCGAAGAACTTGGTCACGGACTCGCGGCTGCCCGGCACATAACTCTCCATCTTGTCGATGTAGGCTTCCACGCCGAAGGGCATTGTTGCGTCAAGCCCTTCCGCAGTGCAAATCACGCGGTAAGCCTCGGGGATCTCCATCCAATCGATTTTGTCGGTGACGCCGAGTTCGTCGAAAAGCACCCTGACATCTCCGGCGTTGTCTGCGGTCCCGAAATCGTTGAGCTCGTGCAATGACGCCTCGAACTCGAACCTGCCCCGCCTGAAACTCGTTGCAAAGCCGCCGGGAAGGTTGTGCTTTTCGACAAGCAACACTTTGGCGCCGCCCTGCAAAAGTCTGATTGCCGCCACAAGACCGCCGTTGCCCGCGCCGATGACGACCGCATCGTACTTTCTCATATATGCCTCCTTTTCGTCCGAATGTCGCCCCGAGACGCGCGCGGACGCACGCGAAAACGATGGCAACAACTGTTACACAAAGATAATAAATCGGCGCGCACCCGTTTGTCAACAACGGATTGCCGCTGTGCGCTTATTTACACAAATTTTTGTCGGCTCGCCGCATGGCGCGCCGCCGTGCCATACGGCGTCGCGCCATGCAGCAACATACGAAAAAACGCCGTTGAACGGCGTTTTTTCAATTATAAACCGCGTTTTGTGCAATTACATGACGATTATGCTGTCGCGTTCCGCGCCGACGGAGACATAGCCTATGGGGCACTCCGTCACCTTTTCTATATACCGCACATACTCCTGCGCCTTGACGGGCAGGTCGGAGAATTTGCGGCAGGCGGTGGTGGGAGCCTTCCAGCCGTCGAACCATACAATATGGGGCTTTGCCTTGACGAGCCTCTCGCCGAAGGGGAAGTCGCCGACGAGTTCGCCGTCGATTTCGTAGGCGTCCACCACGGGGATTTTGTCCATATAGTCGAGGACATCCAGTTTGGTGAGGGCGACGGTGTCCGCGCCCTGCACGCGACAACCGTAACGGGAAGCCACCGCGTCGAAGCCGCCCACCCTTCTGGGTCTGCCCGTCGCCGCGCCGTATTCTCCGCCCGCTTCGCGCAGCTGCGAAGCCGCCTCGCCGAACATCTCGGCGGTGAAAGGTCCTTCGCCCACGCAGGTGGAATAGGCTTTCATGATACCCACCGTCCTGTCCACTTTCAGGTTGGGAACGCCCGCTCCGACGGGAGCGTACGCGGCTATCGTGTTGGACGACGATGTGTAGGGATAAATGCCGAAGTCGATGTCGCGGAGCGCGCCGAGCTGCGCTTCGAGCATAATGCGTTTGCCGCTTGCCGCCGCGTCCGAGAGATATCTGCCCGCGTCCTTGATATAGGGCAAAAAGGCGGACGCGTACTTGTCCAGCCACTCTTTCATCTCGGCGACGGTGTACCGCTTTGCGCCATTGTATGCGGACAGGCACATATTTTTCCAGTCCAGCACCTCGGCGAGCCTTTCCTCGAGATATTTTTCGTCGAGCAGGTCGCCCATTCTGACGGCTTTCTTCATATACTTGTCGGCGTAAATGGGAGCAATGCCGCGGCGGGTCGAGCCGAATTTCCTGTCGCCAAGCCTGTCCTCTTCGAGGCAGTCCTGCATCACATTGAACGGGAAGCATATCACCGCGCGGTCGCTGATGACGAGATTGTCGGGGCTTATGGAGACGCCGGCGTCGCGCAGTCTGCCCACTTCCTTATACAGGTGCTCGACATCCACCACCATACCGCCGCCCATGACATTGACCTTGTCGGCGCGGAGTATGCCGGACGGCAAAAGGTTGAGGACGAATTTGCCGTTGTCGTTCATGACGGTGTGTCCGGCATTGTTGCCGCCCTGATAGCGGACAATTATGTCCTGCCGCTCCGAGAGCAGGTCGACCATACGACCTTTGCCCTCGTCCCCCCAGTTGATACCGACGATTGCTGTAAGCATAAAACCTCCGTTTTATTCAGGGGCGCAAGTGCGCTCAGACTTTGATTTCGGACGGCGCGGAAGCGTCGAATTTGTTGGCGGCGAGCAAGGGGCGCACCACCTCGTCGAGGAATTCCTCGGTCTGCTCGGGCGCCCTGCCGACAAACTGCCTGACATCGACTATGTCGTCGAGTTCCTTGCGGGTAAGCCCGAAAACGGGGTCGGCGAGTATCCGTGCGAAAAGGTCATTTTCGCCACCCTCTTCCTTTATGACCGCCGCCGCCGCCACGGAATGACGGCGAATTGCCTCGTGCAATTCCTGCCTGTCGCCGCCCTTTTCCTTGACGCAATACATGAGAATGTTCTCCGTCGCCATGAAAGGTAGCTCGCGGTTGAGGTCGCGTTCGATGATTCTCGGATAGATTTTCAGCCCCTTGATTATGTTGACATACAGCGACAGTATGGCGTCGGTGGCGAGGAACGCCTCGGGCACGGAAATGCGTTTGTTCGCGCTGTCGTCGAGGGTGCGCTCGAACCACTGAGTCGCCGCCGTGAACGCGGGATTGAGGCTGTTGCACATGATGTAACGCGCGAGTGACGCAATCCTTTCGCTTCTCATGGGGTTGCGCTTGTACGCCATTGCGGACGAACCTATCTGCTTGCTCTCGAAAGGCTCTTCGGCTTCCTTGAGGTTGGACAGCAGGCGGATGTCGTTGGAGAATTTCGCCGCCGTCTGGGCAATGCCGCAGAGCACCGTGAGCACATTGTAATCGGTCTTGCGGGAATAGGTCTGACCGCTGACGGGCACGGTGTCGGCAAATCCCATTTTTTCGGCGATGAGCTTGTCCAGCCGTTTGACCTTTTCGTGGTCGCCCCCGAACAGTTCGAGGAAACTCGCCGCCGTACCCGTGGTGCCTTTGCACCCGAGCAGTCTGAGCGACGAAAGACGGTACTCGAGGTCGCGGAAGTCGCTGACGAGGTCGTTGAGCCACAGCGAAGCGCGTTTGCCGACGGTGGTGGGCTGAGCGGGCTGATAGTGCGTGAACGCCAGCGTGGGCCGGTCCTTGTATTTCTCGGCGAAATCGGCGGTGGCGCTGATTGCGGCGAGCAACAGCGAGCGCACCTGCAACAGCCCCTCTTTCATCTGAATGATGTCGGTGTTGTCGCCGACATAGCACGAGGTCGCGCCGAGGTGGATTATGGGTTTGGCTTTGGGGCACCTCTCCCCGTAGGTGAGGACATGCGCCATGACATCGTGCCGCACCTCTTTCTCGCGTGCAGCGGCGAAGTCGTAGTCGATGTCGTCGATATGCGCACGAAGTTCGTCCAGCTGTTCGTCGGAAATGCCGATGCCCAGTTCCTGTTCGGCTTCTGCGAGGGCTACCCACAGTTTGCGCCAAGTGGTGAACTTGAAGTCGGGGGAGAATATGCGCTTCATTTTCTCGCCGGCGTAACGCTCGGAAAGAGGGGAAACATAGGTGTCCATCACTACCTCCAAAACAAAAAGTGTCCATTTCCTTTTTCACCGCCCGAAGCGGTAAAAAAAAACAAACGAACACTTCCTTGTATCACGCGAAAAATATAACAAAAAAGCCGCATTTTGTCAAACGAATTTCCTTGACAACCGACGGTGCCGCGCATATAATCTGTCGCAAGAAGCAAAGGCGCTTTCCCGCGGGAAGGCGTCTCTTCTTTTGCTCCGCCCGCGGAAAGTGCGTCCGGACGGCGCGGAAAAGAGTCCGAAACGGACTCAAATCCTTGCAAAGTCCGCGCGATTCGTTTAATATTATTATACCGCACACGCGGAAAGGAGTCCCCTATGGTAATGTCCGAAATTTTCGGCAGTATGGTTTTCAACGACGCCGTAATGCGCGAGCGCCTGCCCGAAAGCACCTACAACGAGTTCAAAGAGTGTTGCGAAAAGGACCGTCCCCTCTCCCTCGAAGTCGCCAATGTCATAGCCGGCGCCATGAAGGACTGGGCAGTCGAAAAAGGCGTCACTCACTTTACTCACTGGTTCCAGCCCATGACGGGTCTGTCCGCCGAGAAGCACGACTCCTTCATCACTCCCGACGGCAACGGCGGCGTGATCATGGAGTTCAACGGCAAGGAACTCATCAAAGGCGAGCCCGACGCCAGCTCCTTCCCCAGCGGCGGTCTGCGCGCCACATTCGAAGCGCGCGGCTACACCGCGTGGGATCCCACTTCCTACGCCTTCATCAAGGACGCGACGCTGTGCATCCCCACGGCGTTCTGCAGTTACAACGGGCACGCCCTCGACAAAAAGACTCCTCTTCTCCGCTCCATGGAAGCCGTCAGCAAACAGGCAGTCCGTCTGCTCCGACTCTTCGGCAGAAAAACGGAAAAGGTGCTGTCCTCCGTCGGACCCGAGCAGGAATATTTCCTCATCGACACGGGCGCTTTCCTCAAACGCCGCGACCTCATCTTCACGGGCAGGACGCTTTTCGGAGCCAAGCCCCCCAAGGGACAGGAACTCGAGGACCACTATTTCGGCGCAATCAAGCCCCGCGTCGCCGCCTTCATGCGCGACCTCGACGAGGAACTGTGGAAACTCGGCGTGCTGGCTAAAACCAAGCACAACGAAGTGGCCCCCGCGCAGCATGAAATAGCCCCCATCTACACCACAGTCAATGTCGCCACCGACCAGAACCAGATGACGATGGAGATCATGAAAAAGGTCGCCGCCCGTCACGGCATGACCTGCCTGCTCCACGAAAAACCCTTCGCGGGAGTCAACGGCAGCGGCAAACACAACAACTGGTCGCTGACGACCAACTTCGGGCACAACCTCTTCGAGCCGGGCAAGAGTCCCGCCGACAACGCGCAATTCCTGCTCATCATGGCGGCGATGATTGCCGCCGTGGACAAACATCAGGATTTGCTGCGCATAAGCGTGGCAAGCGCGGGCAACGACCACCGTCTCGGCGCCAACGAAGCGCCCCCCGCAATCGTCAGCATATTCCTCGGCGACGAACTGACGGGCATACTGCAAGCGATAGCCGACGGCAGGACCTATTCCAAACGCGCCGACTGCGAAGTGGAAATCGGAGTGCATGTCCTGCCCAAGTTCCCAATGGACACAACGGACAGAAACCGCACTTCACCGCTGGCTTTCACGGGCAACAAGTTCGAGTTCAGGATGTTGGGCTCGGCCTTCTCCATTGCCGGCCCCAACACCGTGCTCAACACCATAATCGCCGACGAGTTCTCCGATTTCGCCGACGAACTGGAAAAAGCCGACGACCAGAAGGCGTGCATACAGGACATCATCCGCCGCGTGATGAAGGAACACGGCAGAATCATTTTCAACGGCAACAACTACTCCGACGAGTGGGTCAGGGAAGCCAAGAAACGCGGGCTGTACAACCTGCCCACCACTATGGACTGCCTCGCCTACCTCGACTCCCCCGAGAACATCGCCCTCTTCGAGAAACACGGCGTGTACTCCGCCGAGGAAATCAGAGCGCGCAAGGAAATCCAGATCGAGAACTACAGCAAACTCATCACGATCGAAGCGGACACCATGATCGATATGGCGTCCAAGGACATTCTGCCCGCCGTCACCACCTATGAAAAGGAGATTGCGGGGACGGTGAAAGCCCTCGCCGCCGCGGGCGTCGACGCCGCGTCGCACGCCGAACTTCTCGCAAAGCTCGAAGCCCTCTATGCCGACGCCGCCGCGAAACTCGCCGCACTCCGAGAAGCCGTCGGCAAGGCGCGCAGGGAAAAGACCGTCGAACGCTACGGCAAAGCCTGCCGCGACAAAGTCATCCCCGCGATGAACGCCCTGCGCAAAGTCGCCGACGAAATGGAAACGCTGACCGCAAAGAAATACTGGCCGTTCCCCACCTACGACGACCTGCTCTTCTCCGTCAACTGACGGGCGCGCCGCGCGGAATTTTCCGCCTCACCCCATAATGCAAAAAGCCTTGCCCCACGCGAGGCTTTTCGTTTTTTCACAAGGCAAAGCAAAATCAACCTTGCAAGAATTTCGCTTTCTATCTATAATGAAGGCACCTCGGAGGGTGCTTATGGCTCGTTTTATTTCGTTTTTCCGCAGCAGCAGTCGCATTATTTGCGCCGTTTTGTTTGTGCTTTCTTTTGCGCTGTTCTTTATCCCTATATCTTCGCCCGAACGCTATCCGTTGGAGTATAGTCCGTATATAATGACGCGGCTTTTCATTCAGCACTCGGACGCTGGCGCGAGTTATGCGTTTGCAATTTTGTTTATGTTTATCGTTCTATGGGTGTTGGAAATAGTTGCGTTTCTCGTCTCAAAAAAAAGCCCGTTCCTCTTCGTTTGGGCTATTTTCCCGTTTTCGGTTATCTTTTTCGGCACGATTTACCTTGTCGCGGTAGTGTTTTCCACAGCCAGCGCAAGCGTGTACATTATGTCGATTATGTACGCTTTCTTTCTGTGCGCCGTTATTGCAACGATTGCCTACCGTGCGTCCGCCGAGCCGAAGCCCGAACGCAACCGCAAGCCCTCGAAAGCCGAACGCATTGCCGAACTCGAAGCGCGCGTCCGCGAGCTGGAGGATAAGGAAAGGGGCTCTAACTGAGCCCTTTCCACCTTTTTGGAGATTGACTACCGCTTAGAATTGCACCATTCTCAAACTAAGTAAACATTGTATCTCCTCCTTTTGGGGGGTATAATGAAAGCACCACGGAGGGTGCCTTATGACGAAATTTTTGTTGGCTGTTCGCAAAGCCTATGACACGAAGCGCATTGCCTTTGTCATTGCGTTCTGCGCTGTTGCTGTTTTCCTGTATTTCGCGCCGTTTTGCCTTGACGGATTATCTCATTTTGTCAGGTTGCTGTACATTCGTCAATCATCAATCTTGTGGGGACAATTGCAAAGTAGTGGCGACATAACAAATGCAGAAGTCGCCTACTCTTACTTCTTATTCATAACGCCTCTCCCCTTATTCCTACTTTCGGTTTGCGGAGCAATTGTTAGTAAAAAAACAAACTGGTGTATTGCTCTCTCTCTTCCGCTTGCAGTGTTTTCCGTGTATGCTGCGAGCAGTACCATTTCAACGAGCAACCGCATGTTCATACTAACACCCGCCGAGGCAGCATACTCGGCTTTCTACATAATCATCGCTTTACTCGTTATTCTCGTTGTGACGATCATCTTAGTCGCCGCGTATATGCCGTTGAAAGAGCCTGCGCCCGCCGAGCCGAAGCCCGAACGCAAGCGCAAGCCCTCGAAAGCCGAACGCATTGCCGAACTCGAAGCGCGCGTCCGCGAGCTGGAGGAAAAAACAAGTGACGAAAAGCCGAACTGAAACATCGTCCGCACATTATATGACCAGGGGTGCATTATGAGCAAAGCAATCAAAATCGTCGTTATTGTCGCGGTGTGCGCCGTCGTCGCCGTCGCCGCGACGCTTGCGGGATATTTCGGATATATCGCCGCCAATCCCATCGACGCGCCCGACCTCTTCGGAGAAGGCGTGAGATACATCGCCCACAGGGGGCTGAGTTCGGAATATTACGAGAACACGGAAGCGGCGTTCATCGCCGCGGCGGAGAGCGATTTCTTCTTCGGGATAGAGACAGACATCTACCGCACGGCGGACGGAAAATATGTGTGCGCGCACGACGAAAATCCCTTCGCCGACGAAAGCGTGACCATAGACTCGCTCACTCTCGAACAATGCCTGTCCTTGCCGCTGTCGGTAAGCAACGACTACGATATGTCGGGCGAAAACGAAAGGCTGTGCTCTTTCGAGCGCTATCTCGAAATCTGCGCCGAAGGCGGCAAGACCGCCGTCATAGAGTTCAAGCCCGCCTTCACCGCCGCGCAGGTGTCCGAGATTCTCGCCGTCGCAAGGCAATATTTACCCGAAGAACGGATAATGGTCATATCCTTCGTCGACACGAACATCGAACATCTGTCCGAAGTGGCGGACGGAATCGGATTTATGTATCTCGGCACAAACAAGGTGTCCGCGGAATTTTTCGCCCGCAGAGGCTGTCCCGTGGGGCTGAACGCCGACAAGGTGAAGCCCTCGTATATCGACCGCATACACAGACTGGGCGTGACGCTCAGCGTGTGGAATGTCACCACGGCGGAACAGGCGGCGGAACTCGTCGAGGGCGGAATAGATTTCATCACCACCGACTTCGACTTTTCCGCATAGCCGACAAGTCAATCCGAACCGAAAAAGAGGAAGAACTGAGTTGAAAAACCAACCTGTCGAAAAAACCAACGCAATGCGCACGCTCGAGAAGTTCGGCGTGAGTTACATTGCGCACGAATACGCCGCCGACAAGGAATGCCCGCCGTCCGGCACGGAAGTGGCGGCAATGCTGGGACTGGACGCAAGCGCGGTTTTCAAGACGCTTGTCACCGAGGGCAAAAGTCTTGCGCATTTCGTTTTCGTCGTGCCCGTGGAGAGCGAACTCGACCTGAAAAAAGCCGCCGCCGCGGTGGGAGAAAAATCGCTGACGATGTTGCCGCAGAAAAAACTGCTGCCCCTTACGGGATATGTGCACGGCGGGTGCTCTCCCATAGGAATGAAAAAGCAACTGGTCACCGTCGTCGACATAAGCGCGAAAGACAAGGACAAAATCTTTTTCAGCGCGGGCAGGATAGGTTTGCAGGTGGAAGTCTCCCCCGCCGACCTGCCGCGCGCCCTGCGCTTCACCTACGCCGACATCACGCACGCCGATTCTTCCGAGGGCAAAACGCGGTGAACGCCGCCTCCGCCGACCCGGGGCAAAATCAGACAAAAGGAAACGCGGCGGAAAACCCGCCGCGTTCGTTTTCGTCGGGATCCACGCCGCTCAGCCCTCGTCCTCGATTTTGAGCATTACCGCACCTTGCTTTGCCTTGCAGATGGGGCACTCCTGCCAAGCCTCTTTGGCGGTGGCTTCGTAGCCGCAGTCGCCGCACTTCCACTTGACCTTTTCCTTTTTCTTGTACATCGTGCCCTTTTTCATCTGCTGATAAAGCTGAGTGAAAAGTTTGTTGTGGCAGGTCTCCACCTGGATGATGTTCTCGTAAAGCGCCGCGATTTCGGGGAAACCCTCCTCGCGGGCGATGCGGGCGTATTCGGGATAGATTTTCTCGGCTTCGTTCAGTTCGTCCTCGGCGGCGAGACGGAGATTTTCGAGCAGATCCCACTTTTCCTTGAAAGGATAACCGCTTGAGATGTCGATGTTTTCGATCTGCTTCTCTTCGGACTGCTGGATGAATGTGTAGAACATCCGCGCGTGGTTGAATTCGTTGTACACAACCTTGTCGACGAGTTCGGCAAGCGCCTTGAAGCCCTGCTGTCTTGCGCCGTATTCGATGAATT
Source organism: uncultured Clostridia bacterium (assembly GCA_944360115.1). Classification (GTDB taxonomy): domain Bacteria; phylum Bacillota; class Clostridia; order Christensenellales; family CAG-917; genus Limadaptatus. The sequence continues at coordinate 35,356 of CALVTH010000006.1, read as the reverse complement.
CGTAACGGGTGCGCGCCTGACATTCGCCGGCATACGACTTCGCGAGATTGAGATAGGTTTTGCTCTCTTTGAGTTTCATAAAAACACCTCCGTGAATACGTCTAGTATTCCCACGGAGGCGTCCGTATATACCGGAAAACGTCAACAAATCGGTTTCATTCGGCGGGCGCGGCGCGGTAGAGGTCGGCGAGCATTTCCGCCACCGTTTTGCGTGTCAGCGGGTGCACGGCGTGAGGAGCGATTTCGGCGAGCGGCGCAAGCACGAATTCCCTCTTTTTCATTTCGGGGTGCGGCAGTATGAGAGCCCCCTCCGAACGCACCTCGTCTCCGAAAAGAAGAATGTCGAGGTCGAGCGTCCTGTCGCCCCAACGCTTATCGCGCACGCGTCCGCAACTTTTCTCCACTTCGGCGACGAGAGCGAGCAGACTCTCGGGAGTGTGCAGGGTTTCCACGCGGAGCGCGGAATTGAGAAAACGGTTTTCGGCAACGCCGCCGTACGGCGCGGTGTCCGTGCGGCTGCTCTCCGTCACGGACAGAATCAACCCGTCGGCGGCGAGCAGGGACACCGCCTTGTCCATATACGCCGCCCTGTCGCCCACGCTGGAACCCATGGACAGATACGCCACGGAGCGACGCACCTCGGCGCGCACGCCAACGCTGTCGAACTTGCCTTTCATGGGCGCGTCGGGCTTGCGCACGGTGACCTCGGCGCGGCAAAGCGCGGGGAACGCAAGCATTATCCTGCGCGCCGCGCCGAGCGCGAGCGTCTCCAGCAGGTTGCGGCTGTTTTCGCAGAAAAAGGCTTTTATCAGTTTGCATACGGCGGAATAACTCACGGTTTTGTCAACATCGTCGGAGTTCGCCGCCGCCGTGGCGTCGATGTCGAGGACGGCGGAAAACAAAAATCTCTGCGCTTCCGTCTTTTCCTCGGGATTGACTCCGTGACATCCCGTCAGCTCGTAATTTTCTATGAGTATGCTTGCGTTGCTTTTCATTTTCCCTCCCCCGAGAGGGCGTCTATCACGGATTTGTTCTCCGCCACATCGTGCACCCGCACGAAGAGTATGCCCTCCCTCACGGCCTGCGCCGTCGTTTCCAGCGTCGCAGACAGTCTGCCGCTGACTTCGCCGCCCATGAACGACTTGCGCGAAGTGCCGAGCAACAGCGGATAGCCCGCCAGTTTCAGTTCGGAATAATGCGCAAGCAGTTGCCTGTCCTCGTCCGCCGATTTGTTGAATCCTATGCCGCCGTCGAGGATAATCCTCTTTTCGGGCACGCCCGCGCGCCGTGCGAATTCGGCGGCGGCGACGAGTCCCGTCAGTTTGTCGTTCATGAGGTCGCGCTCGCGCGACTGCCGCCTGTCGTGCATTATGCACAGCGACGCGCCGTAACGCGCCGCCACCCTCGCAAGTTCGGGGTCTTTGATACAGGAAACATCGTTTATCATATCCGCGCCCGCTTCGAGGGCGGCTTCGGCGACCTCGGGGAGATAGGTGTCCACGGAAATCGGGGCGTCGGTCACCTCGCGCACGGCGCGCACCGCGGGCACCACCCGCGTTATTTCCTCCAGCGCGCCCACTTCCTTGTGACCGGGGCGGGTGGACTGTCCGCCGATGTCGATTATCTCCGCGCCGTCACGCACGGCTTTGAGGGCACGCTCCGCCGCGTCGTCGTCGACGCGCGACAGCGGAAAGAAGGAATCGGGCGTGGCGTTGAGTATCGCCATAATGTGAGTTCCGCCCGCGAACGCCTTTCCGCGCACCTCGAATACGCAGTCTTTCATAACCGTTTCTCCGTCATTTGCCCGCGCCCGCTCCCGCGCCCGCGAGCGCGTACAGCATATTGACCGCGCTCTCGGGAATGTCGCCGCGCACGGCAACCGACAGCGTTTTGCTGCCGAACTTCTTCACCCCGCGCGCCGTCATGCAGGTGTGCTCGGCTTCAACCGCGACCGCCACGCCTTTGGGAGCAAGGCACCCGAAGACCGCGTCGGCAATCTCGGCGCACATACGCTCCTGCAACTGCAACCGCCTGGCGTACACCTCGACGACGCGGGCGAGTTTGGACAGCCCCACCACCTTGCCGTCGGGCACATAGGCGATGTGCACCTTGCCGAAGAAAGGCATGAGATGATGTTCGCACATCGACGAGAAAGCGATGTCTTTCTCCAGCACGAGCGCGCCGCCGTCCTCGCCGAAAGTCTTTGCCAGGTGCGTCGCCGCGTCGTCGGCGTAACCCGCCGTCAATTCCTCGAACATACGCGCCACCCTGTCGGGGGTGTCCCTGAGTCCCTCTCTGTCGGCGTCCTCGCCTATTGCCGCGAGGATTTCCTTTACCGCGGCGGCAAGCCTTTCCTTGTCAACCATATCTTCCTCCTTCGGGCAAGCCCGAATCAAACCTTCGTCGGTATTTCCGTCGCCGTCGTCCATGGCGACCGCTCCGTCGCGTATCCTTGCGCGCTTCCGTCGTCCCGTCCGTCAGTCGCGCAGTCGCTGTTTCGTCCGTTCCCGCCCTGCGCCTGCAAGTTCGCAAAACAGCGTGAGCGAGCCGCAAACGACCACGGTGTCGCACTCCGCGAGCAACCGCTCCGCCCCCTCTTTCACGCCGCGCGCCGTACCCGTCGCGAGCGACTTGCCCGCCTTCGACGCCGCGCGGTTGAAAATTTCCTCGGCTTTGTCCGCCGCAAGCGCCCGCGGGGAACGCGGCGTAACAGTCAGCACCTTGCAAAACCTCGGCGCGAGCGCCTCGGCAATGCCTTCCGCGTCCTTGTCGGCGAGCACTCCGAACACCGCCGCCACACCGCTCTCTCCGAACACCTCGGACAGCGCGTCGGCAAGAGCCTTTGCACCGTGCGGATTGTGCGCACCGTCAAGAATCAGGCTTTTACCTTGCGGAATCGTTATATCATAAGGCGATTTTGCGATATTATCCGCCGTCAGCACTTCGAAACGCGCGTGATGAACCGTGTTGCGCAAGCCTTCGGCGAGGGCTTCGTCGGATATGTCCGCGCCGCCTGCGCGCAGAGCTTTTACGGCTTCCGTCACAAGGGCGGCGTTTGCCGCCTGATGAGCGCCGACCAGCGGGAAGAACATCTCCTTGCCGTCGTAAACGAAACGCGTGCCTGTCGCCGACACCCTGACATTTTCGGGAGCGTGGGCGACCGCGGTACAAAGCGGATAAATCACCGCCGCCGCTTCGGGCGCCTGCGGCGCGCTCACCGCCCTGCCGGCTATTATGCCCGCCTTTGCCCGCGCTATGTCCGCGAGCGTACGCCCCAGTTCGCGGGTGTGGTCGAGCGCCACGGGCGCGATGACGGCGAGTTCCTTTCCGCGGACGGCGTTGGTGGCGTCCTCTCTGCCGCCCAGCCCGCATTCGACGACGGCATAGTCGCACCCCGCCTGCGCGAAAGTCAGAAACGCAAGCGCGACCGCACGCTCGAATGCCGTCGGGCTGTCGGACATTTTGTCCGCCGCGGCGGATACGACGGCGGCAAGTCTTTCGCGTTCGCGGTCGGGTACCGTCTCGCCGTCCACGGTCACGGTTTCGCTCTCGTCGAGCACGGCTGGGGAAAGAAAAGCGCCCGTGCGGCATCCCGCCGCGCGCAACACCGACGACAGCGCGGCGCACACCGAACCCTTACCGTTGGTGCCCGCGATGTGAACTATACGCAATTTCAGGTCGGGAGAACCCAGCGCGTCCAAAAGGGCGCGCGTCCGCGCCGTGCCGAACCGCACGGCGTCCGCAGGGAATGCGGCACCCGTCCGCAACTCCTCGTCGAAAAGCAAAAAGCACCTCCTGTGAAGCGCTTCCGGAGGGAAGCCGGGAGTGGAATAAGCACCGCAAGTCAACAGACTTTTCGTCCGCGAGCACCCCCCGTCTCAACGGCACTTGACGCGCAGATTCCTACTACTTCCGAGTAATATTGGGGTCGTACCGTTATTGTAGCACTCCCCCGCACCTATGGCAAGCAAAACCCCCGCGCTTTTGCACGGGGGTGAAAGTTGTCGGCAATTTGCCCGACCGTCCGCGATTAAAGAGCCTCAGTTGCTAATCCAACGGCTTTTCTTCCTCACCGAGGTCGACTGCGATTTCCTCGTCTTGCTTTTCCTCGGCTATTTTTTCCTCGAGGTCGGCGAGTTGCTCGCCCGCTTCTCCCTCCGCTTCCGAAACGGCGTCCGCCCTGCCTTCGAGCACGGCGACTTCGATTTCGGTCAGTTTTTTCCCGAGCGCCTGTTTGTCCATTATCTCGAGTTTTTCGTCGATTGCGGCGGACTTGTCGTCGGACATACCCGCGGCGATTGCCGCAAGGTGCAGCCGCTCCTCTTTCTCACGCAGTTTCTTTTTCTCGCGGAAGAACTGCACGAGCGCGAAGACGAGGGTCACCGCAATGCCGACGAAAAGGTACGCCGAGCCGGGATTCTGACCGATGAAGCCCAGCACCACCGCGACCACGAGGCATATAACGAGCGGGAATGCGGCGAGTTTGGGATTCTTTACGATGTATTTGCCGCCGAGCGAGCCGAACAGCGCGTACACCACCGTCGCGAACGCGGGCGGCAGGTAGGGCTGGCTTTCGATGAGTTCCTGCAGGTTGGCAAACGCAAGGCAAAGCACCATTACGCCGATAATGAGTATCGTGACGAGCGAACTGACGGCTATGGCGAGAGTCGCCACGATTTCGCTCTCCTCCGTGCCGGGTTTGGTGCCCACAATCTCCTGAGCCTTGACGACGCAGGGGATTTTGAGGTTGGACAGATTGCCCGTTACGAAGGACAGGTACATTCCGTTTATGCCAACCATGGGCGCGTAGACTATGGGTTCGGCTATGCCCGACAGCGCCATGAGAATGAGCGGAGATACGACCGCGCCACTGGCAAACACCGACCAGTCGGGGGACACTTTCCAATACACCCCCATCCAGAGAGGTATCGTGCAGATGTACAACATCGAAATGCCCATCCACAGTCTGCCTATCCAATGCAGGCGGGCGTTGCGTTCGGCGAGAGTAAGTTGTTTTTTCATACCGCACCTCCTCACAGACCGATGACGGCAACCGCCGCCGCGGCGGCTTCCGCCGTCTCTTCGGGCACGAGCGCCCAGCCGTTCTTGTAGGCGAAATAGCTGATTACGGCGACGACCGCCATTGCAATCAGCATACTGAACGCCGTGGAGAAACTGTCAAGCCACTTCCATTTCGCCTTGTTGATGAGCAGTTCGAACACATACATGCAAAGCGCCGCTACGACGAGCGCGATGAAGTTGAAATACGCGTCGATGTACTGCGCGTCGGACACGAAAATGGTCACGGCGTCGGCGAGGTAGCCGAGTATCATACCGATGAAAACCACCTGGAAAAGCAGTTCGCCGATGTTCACGCCGCCGCGCGTGGTCTTGACGCCCTTGGACGACAGCATCGCGACTTTGGGCTGAAAACGCTTGTATCCGAGCAGCACGAGCAACGGACCCGTGACTATGGGTATGGTCATAACCGTGGCAATCGTCACATAATCCTTGGGCACTATGCCGCTTTTGAGGAATGCCGCAAGCGACCCTTCGAGGGCTTTCGCCGCGCCGTCGGACATCATCGTCTCGTACTGCAGCGAGCCTATGACGGACAGACGGATTGCCGGGAGCGCGACGCCTATCGAGCCTATGAGGGCGACCAGTCCCACGCCTATTCCTATAGCGGGCAGTATGGAGAATGTCACCGAAGTGGAGATGACCTTCTTTATCTTGCCCATATCCATATTGAGCGCTTTCGCCCTGCGGATTGCGACGATTATGTAATAAATCGACATCGCCGCGACGATGGCTATGACTCCGCCGTACAATCCGTACATCAACCCGTTGTCGGGATTGAAGGTGAAAGCGCCGAGTGTTCCGAGAAACATCCAGTTCCCTCCCTTTCGCCTCGCGCGACCCTTCCAGCGCGTGACGATATGTAAAATATACCTTAATTTTACACTAAGGAGAGCCGATAATCAACACAAAATTGTTTGTGTCGCATAAGATACGGCGGTGCGGATAACCGACTAAAACAGGCAATCGAAGGCTTTGCCCGAGGAAAACAACTCGCGCTGACGGCGCACGCCGAACTCCGAAGCCGCGTCCGCCACGAAAAAGCGGAAATCCTCGCCGCCCGCCGCAAGCGGCAGCGAAGTGCCCTGCAAATACAGCGAACTGCCCTCTTTTTCGCCCTCGGCAAGCACTGACAGATTGACCGAATATTCCGTCAGCGCGGCGCCCGTGTACTCCGAAAAATCGATGACGGAATAGTTTTTGCCGCCGCCGTAAAAGGCTATGCCGCCGTGCACATATTCCACGCCGTCGCACACCGCGATTATGTCGCGGTACTCTTCCCCGCCGTATTCCCTCACCTTGTGGAGCATTTCCTTGATGTCGAGATTGAGATAATCCCAAAGCGCGCCCCCGCCGTAGGTCTCTATCAGCGTCGAGCTGTCCACCGCGCCGAGTTCTTTCCATTCGTAAAAGCGAGTGTCGCCCGCGATATGCAACACGGCGGCATAACTGGTGCCCGCCAGCCCGTTCCAGCCCGCTCCCGCCACCAGCGACCCGAGACTGCCCGCGCCGTCCAGCAGTTCTCCCGCGAAGCCGCACTCCACGCCCACGGCAAACAGCCCCGCCCCGTACAGCACGCAATCTTTTATGGTCAGGTCGGTGAGCAGGAAATTGTCGCGGAAAACGGCACTGTCGGCGTTTGAGTCGTCGCGCGGAAGAAAGGTTACGCCCTCCGCGGCAAGCAAAGGCGAAATCGCCGCGGGGTCGTTTTCGTCGTAGTGCCCGCGCACCTTGCGGTTGGTGCCCACCTTGACGAGAAATTCCCTCGCGCACGCCACGACGCACCTGTCCAGAGTGACGACAATCCTTTCGGCTGCGGGGTCGATTGCGTCTGACAGGGAGTCTGTTCCGTCCCTGCCGAAAACCCTGACCGCCGTCCTGCCGCCCGAAATGCGCGAGGCGGTGACGGTGCAGTCCGCCATAATCTCCAGCACCGTGCCGCGGTAACGCAACCCCTCCAGGTCCAGCGAGCCGTCCGCCGCATAGAGAGCCTCGTCCGCGCACCCTTTGAGAGAGACATTGCTTATGTGCACACCGTCAGTGCGCACCAGGAAAACAATGTTATCCTGCGCCGTCACCGACGCCACGGAAGACAATGACGCGAAGTACAGCGGCCCGCGGAAGAGCGCCTCGGACGACACCGACGCGTTGAATTCCGTGATACGGTCAGCGTCAACGGACCGACCGTTGCCGTATATGTCGGCGGTTATGTCAAGACAATACCGCACATCGGGTCTTTCGCCCGTGTTGTTTCTGTAATAAGTCCAGTCCGCGGAAGTGGGCAAAGTGCCGAGCGCCGCGTCCTGTTTGACCGCCGCTCCCGCCACGGGAAGACCGTTGCCGTCGAGCAACTTTTCGCCCAGCGCAATATCGCACGCAAGCGCCGCGGGAAGCCCGCTTTCCATTGCCGCGCGCAATGACGCTTCGTCGTCGGCGTTGACGGCGTTGCCGACAAAACGCAGGGTTAAATCGGCGTAAATATCACAATAAAACGCCTTTGCGTATTTCCACTCGGCGGTCAGCACGGCGACGCTGTCGCCGACGGCGCGCACTTCCGCGCCCTCCTCGGTCGCGGCAACTTCGCCTTTCGCGCCCGTCAGCGAAAGCGTCGTCTCTTCTCCGCCGACGGTCGCCACTCTCCCGCCGCGCACGGCGGTAAGCGCCATTGTCACGCCACCCGCCGAAAAGCCGTCTCCGTCATACCGCAACCCGCCGACGACGAGCTCGTCCTCGATTCCGAAATCCTCCGACGAAGCCGTGAAAGACAGCGCGGCGCACACCTCGCAGGCGCGCACTGCTCGCTCGCACAGCAGCCGCCTGTCCTCGCCCTCGCCCGCATAAAGTCGGACGACTCCCGCCCCCGCGCTCTCGGCATAAACGGTGCAGGTGCCGTCGCCGCCGTCGGAAAGAAAAATGTCTCCCGAAGTCTCGAAGGACAGGCTTTCGTCCGCGGACAAGCCCCGCCCCTTTCCGCTGGCAAAAACTCCCTCGGCAAAAACTCCGTCGGCAACCAAAGTCGCCCCCACTCCCACGGCAAAAAGCAATTCTCCGCCCTGTGAATATCTCCCCGTTATGTCCGCCGTGCTCTCCTCGAAATCCACCCTCACGCTCTTTCCCGCCCCCGAAAGGACGACATACTCTCCCGCAAGCGCGCCACACGCGCGCACCGTCACGCAATAACGCCCCTCGCCCGCACTCGCAATCTCTGCGCCGTCCACTCCCGCGCTCCTATCGGTCACCGACGGCGTTTCCCCGCAACTGACGAACAGCACACTTCGGCTTGCGCCCGCGGCAACGCGTCCGACGCAATCGACGGCGACGCCGTTTAGTGAAAAATCGTCCGAAGAACGGACTTCGACGACGAAAACATTTTCGACCGCCTGCTCGACGGCAGGCGAAACCCGCGTTCTGACGGCATATTTTCCCGAAAAAGCGAACTGCGCCTCTCCCGTTGCCGCGTTTACGGAATAACTGCCCTCGGGCTGTCCTTCGAGGGCCGTGACGCTCCACAGGACATCGGGACACACCTCGGCGGGATATGTGTCGGCGAAGAATTTCACCGTGCCCGTCGGCAAGACGGCGTCGCCGCCCGATATGTCGTGCTCCCTTCCGTCGGCACTTTCCGCGCGCACGGAAAAGGAAAGCGTCGCCGAAGAATACACGCCGACGGTAACGCTGTCGCGGAAACCGCCGTCGTCGGATACCGCCGTCACCCTGAATACTCCCGTGCCGTGCGGCTCGACCAGACCGTCCTCCGTGAGCGTCAGACTCTCGGACGGAGTGCCCGAAAGGCCTTCCACCGCAAGGGAATAGCCCTTGTCTGCCGCCTCGGCGGGGCGCACTTCGGCAACGATGTATGTGTCGTTGTTGTATCGGGCGAGGTCAACCGCAATCATACCGTCCACCGACGGCGTGACGATTTCTATGCCCGTGACGGGCAAGCGGTAATAGGACACCGTCGCGTCCACGAAAGCAAAAAGCGTTATCACCGCCACGAGCGGCAACAAAACAAGCGCAAGCCCCGTCCTAGCCTTCATTCACTCCTCCACTTTCACGCGCCCTTTCACCAGAAAACACTTTTCGTGTGTCAAAGCGGTGCGTGCGGCGTTTTGCCGCACCGTCCTCGGACGGCGCAATCGTCGACAGGCAAGCGCCACGCACTCCTCCCGCGCCGACAAACGCACAAGCCGATGCGGCAATAGTCAACACGATAAGTGTTCCGCACAATGGTACGACGCGCGACAGCCAACCGCACATCTCGCCGTCGGGTGAAAACGACAACGCCGCAAGCGCCGACGACGAACCTCCGAGCAACAGACAGACCGCAAGTCCCGCGGCACAGCCGAGAACTGCCGCCGCGCCGTTTTCGTCGCCGAAAACGCGCCGCATATCGGGGTGCGACAAGTCGAATGTCAGCGCAAACAGCGAGGAAGACAACGCGACCGCGCCGACCGCAACCGCCACTTCGACGGCAAGCGCGCCGTATATCCCCGCAATCACGGCAGCGGCCGCCCCGGACAGTATTCCCGTCAACAACGCCACGCCGCCGTAAAGCAGGACTTTTGCCGCCGCAATACGCGACGGGCACACGGGAAGTGTTCCGAGAACACGGAAGAACGCCTTGTCCGCCGTTACCGCCGAAGCCGCCGCTCCCCCAAAGAATACCGCCGCCACCGCGCCGACGGTGAACGCTACGGGAAAAGAAAGGTCAAAAGTCAGCATACGGGTCGCTGCACCCAGCACAATGTGCGACAACGCCCCGGCGACGAGGGGCGCAAGCACGAGCGGGGAAAACAGCGCAAAGCCCCTTCCCGTGCCGACTGCCGCGCGGACCTCCCTTTGCAGCAACGCGGCAAACTCCGTCCTGCAACCCGACTTGTCGGAGCGCGCGACACGGCGCAACGAACGACCGTCTTTTTCGTCGGCGCAACCGCCGGACGGGGCGAACGATTCGTCGCAGCGGGCGCGTCGACGAAACGAGCGGCGCGGCGACGGTTTCGACAAAGTCAAAGCATTTTTTTCAGACAAAAGGCACTCGGCACCCGTTTTCATTGTCTTTGGGAGCACGAATGCCGTAAACAGCCCGCAAAGCAAAGCGCCCGTCGCGCCGACTGCCGCCGCAATGCCCGCGGCGGCTCCGTCGCCCGCGGCAGCGCGTGCCGCGAAAACCGCGGGATAAAGATTGCCAAACACACCTGACAATGCGGCGGTGCGCTCGGCGTTGAACAGGGCGTGAGGATTGTTTTCTGACAGAATTTCGGTCATTTTGCCCATTCCCGCGGCGTACGCGACGAAGAGCGCGCCGACGACGGCGAGGGTCAGCACCGCCGACAAAAAGGCGTGTCGTCCTTTCAGCGCCGACCAGCCGCACAACAACGGCGCCGCGAGCACGCCTGCAAGCGGAACAACGGGGAAAAGCGTGAGCGCACTCAGCGCGCAAAGAACGATGTCGCCCGCGTTCTTGCCCGCCGCAAGCCCGAACGCAACCGAAAACACCAGCAGACACGCCGCATAACACGCGAGTTGACGGGGGATGGCGCACAGCACCTTTGCCGCAGCAATCGCCGACGGTCTGACTGGCAAGGCGGCCAGTATTGCCGTTTCGCCGTCGTCGGAAAAGGCGCGCGCCGTACCTGCCGCCGCCGTCGGCAACGACAGCACGACGGACAGGAAAATGCCTGCGGAAAGAAGTTCGGACAGGCGTTGTTCTGCAACAATGCGCCCGCTCTCTCGCAGTCCCGTGTAGATTTCGGCAAAACGGAACGCCACATATCCCGCCGCCGCCGCGAGCACGGCGGCAACGGCGAAGGAAAACAGCCGCGACCACACGCCGCATCCCCGTCCCAGAGCGCGACGGCGCGCCGTTTCGTGGCGCAACAGCGCGCCTAAAACGGAAATGCGACACTCGACGGTTTTGCCTCTGTTTTCCGCTATCTGTTCAGGTATTTTCACTTTCAATGTCCTCAATCGCGACCTCGTGCACTCCGCCGCCGCGCACTTCCAGCACGCGGGCGCAGGCGCGCTTCACCATTGCCGTGTCGTGCGACGAAAACAGCACCGTGCCGCCGCCCGCCGCGAAGTCCTGCATAATGCCGACCGTTTCCTCCTGAGAGCGGGGGTCCAGTCCCGTGACGGGCTCGTCGAGCAACCACAGCCGCGGACCGCCGACCAGACTGCCCAGCATACATATCTTCTGCGCGGTGCCGTGCGAGCATTGAAAGAGCGGGATGTCGAGCGCGTGCGACACGCCCAGTCTTGCCGCGAGGTCGTCCGTAGCGGTGCTTTGCGCCGCGGAGGACACGCCGCGGACATCGGCGAGGAACTTCAGGTACTCTCTGCCCGTGAGATACGGTATAACCGCGTGGTCGTCGGGCACATAGCCCGTCAGCCTTTTGGTCTCAACGGCATCGCCGCAAACGCGGCGCCCGCACACGGATACGCCGCCTTCTTCGAAAGGCAATATTCCCGCAATGCACCGCAGGGTCGTCGATTTGCCCGCGCCGTTTTTGCCGACAAGCGCGACTATTTCCCCCGCGCGGCAGATGAACGACAATCCGCGCACGACGAAACCGCCGCCTTTTCGGTAGCGTTTGCCGAGTCCTTCGACAATAAGCGCGGGGGAATCGCCCGCACCGTTCGGGTGAGGTCTGCTATCTTCGGAATTCACATACATCGCGTGACCATTTATATGCCGAAAACAGTATTTGCGACACGCGCGTTTCGATGCGTGCGCACGCGCCGCCGTGCGCGGAAGGGCGTCGATTTGACAACCGCAGCCGCATACGATATAATGTTGGACGGACAAGCGTATTCTCAGTCCCCGACAGGAGACAGTGGTGTAAGATTTCTTTTTTCGGTTGTGCATTATCCCCTGCCGCGCAAAGCGGCCGAGTCTTTTTACATATTCCCACGGAGGAAACAATGGTCGTAGGTATCGTCATAGCTCTCGTAGTACTGCTGGTCTTTTCCGCATACTTTTCCGCCACCGAAACGGCGTTCACGAGTTTCAACGCGGTGAGGATGAAGGTGCTCGCCGAGAAGAAAAAATCGGCAAAACTGGTTCTCAAACTCGCCGACAATTACAACAGGGTGCTGTCCACCCTGCTCATAGGCAACAACATAGTCAACATAGCGGCGGCTTCGCTGGCGACGCTGGTGTTCACGGGGTGGTTCGGGCAGGACCTCGGCACGACGCTGTCGACGGTGGTCATGACGGTGCTGGTGCTGATATTCGGCGAAATCTCGCCGAAGAGTGTCGCCAAGGAATTCCCCGAGAAATTCGCCATGATTTCGGCGTATCCGCTGTGGTTTTTCACGGTGATATTCACGCCGCTCAACCTCATATTCGACCTGTGGAAGAAACTGCTCAACAAAATCTTCCGCGTGGACAAAAAGCAACCCTCCCTCACGGAAGAGGAATTTCAGGTCATGGTGGGCGAAATCACCGACGAGGGCGTGCTGAACGAAACCGAACACGACATCATCATCAACACCATAAAGTACGACGACATGACGGTGGAGAATGTCATGCGCTTTGCCGAGGATGCGACGGAAGCGCGCATAGGCGACGACTTCGGACTCATAAAGAGCATTTTCGTGGAGACCAACTATTCGCGACTTCCGGTGCTGGACGCGGCGGGCGAAAAGGCGGAAGGCATACTCTACCGCGCCGATTTCTACGAGATGTTGCTTGACGGGAGAAGCGACCTTGCCGCCCTGCTCAAAGAACCGATGTTCACCACCCGCACCGAAAAGATTTCGCACCTGTTCAAGGCAATGCAGACGGCACGCATACACATGGCGATAGTGCTCGACGACGGCAAATATACGGGACTCGTCACAATGGAGGACATCCTCGAAGAACTCATGGGCGAAATAGAAGACAGATACGACCCCATACCCGAAGACGACGAGGACGATAACACGGCGGGAGCGGAAACGCAACCCGCTTCGGCGGACGACGCCGCGCAATCCGAAACGCAACCGCCGTCCGAAAGCGGCGCGACGGACTCGGAAACGGAAAAAGCTTCGGAAAGCGACGCTTCGGGCAAACCTACGACCGAGGGCTGACGCGGGCGGGCTCCGCGCGCCTGCCCCGCCCCACGAAAAAGCGTTCGTCGAACGGCGCCGCACAACCGACACCCGTACCGACGGCACGCGACAAACGGCGCTCGTCTGACGGCATCCGGACGGGCGGAGATTATCGCGGGCGCAGTTTCCACTTCTCCGAAACGGTAAAAGCAAACGGCAGGTCACGCGACCTGCCGTTTTTGCGGGCTTCGCGCACGCAGGTGTAAACGCGCTTGATTTTGGGTATAACTTGGGATATACTGTTTCAACAGGCAAAAAAGGAAACGCAAGTGGACAACATCATCCTCAAAGTCACCTACGGAGAGATTTTCGGGTTCTTCGACAGCGATACGAAGAACGAATTCGTCATAGGCACGAAACGGTCTTGCGACCTTGTGCTGAAAGCCGCTTTTGCCACGCCCGAACAGATACGCTGCATACGGCGCGACGGGGTGTGGTACGCCGAAGATATGACCCCCGAGGGAAGCAAGTCCGAAGTGCTGATGAACGGCAAGCGGTTCAAGCGTCCCATCGTCCGTCTGGACGACGAAATCACCGTGCGCAAAATCGGCGACAAGAAGAGCGGCGATGTGGTGCGGATAACCCCTGTGCGCAAGATTTCCCGCCGTCGCACGGGCGACAAACTCGACCTGACGAAAAAGACGATGACCGTCGTGGGACGCAATCCGTCGTGCGACCTCGTGCTGGACAATCCCATGGTGTCGGAGAAGCACTTCCGCATAGTTTATGACGGAAAACGGTGTTTTATCGAAGATTTGCACTCGATAAACGGCACTTATGTCAACAACCGCAAAGTCCGCCGCGCCGAGCTCAAGGACTACGACCGCATTTCGATACCCTCCGCGGCTTATGTTTTCTACGAAAAGAAACTGCTCTATTCCACCTCGGCGGCAGGCATACAGGTGGATTGCGTCGGCGTGCGCAAAGAGGTCTCCGACAGGGCTGGCAAAGGCAAAATCTGCATTGTCAACAATGTCTCTTTCAGGATAGAAGCGGGCGATTTCGTGGCAATCGTCGGCGGCAGCGGCGCGGGGAAATCCACCCTGCTCGACTGCATGAACGGTCTGCGTCCCGCCACCGAAGGCGAAATCTACTACGACACCAACAACTATTACGAGAACATCCGCAGCTACAAGGACCTTATGGGGTATGTGCCGCAACGCGACATAATGCACGACGACCTGCCGCTTGCAGAAGGCTTGTATTACACGGCGTTGTTGCGTATGCGCACCTCAATGCTCAAGGACGAGGTCAAAAACCGTGTGCGCGAGGCGATAGCCGATGTGCGCCTGACGGGAAGCGAAGGCGTCAGGATTTCCTCGCTGTCGGGCGGACAGCGCAAGCGCGCTTCCATTGCCATGGAACTTCTCGCCGACCCCAAGGTCATTTTCCTCGACGAGCCGACCAGCGGACTTTCGCCCGACCTCGACCTCGAGATGATGGAACTTCTGCGCGACCTCTCCCGCAAAGGCAGGACGATTGTCGTCATCACCCACGCCATGGAGAACCTCGACAAATGCGACAAGGTGGCTTTCCTCGGCAAGGGTGGCAGAATGTGTTTCTACGGAGAACATTCCGACATATTCCGCTATTTCAACCGCAGAAGCTACTCCAGGATATTCGCCGCGCTCGCCGACGAGAAAAACAGCGAATTCTACGAGCGCAAATACCGTTCCACGGAATATTACAAGAAACTGTACCGCGAGTTCGTGTCGACATACGGCGGGCTGACGGACACTCTGCTCCCGCCCGTGGCGCGTGCCGAAATCAACGGCGCAACCGAAGGTCAGACGGCGGAGAACGGTGAAACGGAGACGCCCGAAAACGGAGCAAAACATCTGTTCGGCAAAAGAAGCCGCGCCGTGAAAGACGCGGCGGGCGCAACCTCTCCCCGCCGTCGCAGAAAGGATGCCGTCCCCGAGCCCGAAAAGAAAAAGCCGTCGGCGACCGACAACGACGCCGCAGAGTCCGCACAGGCGCGCGACGACGCGCCCGCGGAGACGGCGGACGGCGTTTGCGCAAAGGACGAAGCGCAATCCGCGGAGACGACTAACACGAGTGAAACGGGAAACGCCGTTCCCTCTCCGTCGCAGGAAACGCCGCAGACGGAAGCGCGCGACGATGCGCGCCCCACACCCGAAACTTCCGACGACGCAACCGCCGCGACGACTCCCGCACCGCGCAAACGCGCCAAAAAGACGGGCAAGTTCGGATTCGATGTGATACCCGAGTTCACGGCGGGCGGCGAAGAATTCGTCGTCACTTTCGCGGACGGCGACGCCGCGGAGACGGTCAAAGCCGATTTCGCCGAGACGGCGACCGCAGACACGGAAACGGAGGTCAAGGGCGACTCCGACAAGGCGCGCGAGACCCGTCCTCGCGGGCGCAGGAAGACTGCCGCGCGCGGCGGTGAGAGCGCCGCGGAAAAACCCGACGACAACGCCGAAAAGAGGGAGGACGAAGAATGAGAAAACAGGTCGAATTTCTTCCCCGTCCCGGCAGGATACATTACAGGGCTTGCTTCCTGCGCTATTTCAGGCAGACATTCACCAATCCGTGGGTGTTCGTGCCCATTCTGCTGGAAGTGCCCTTTATGTTGCTCATAGTGTCCTTCGTCTACGAGGACGGGACATTCTACGAGCCGCGCTGGCACAACACCGCCGCCAACTGCACGGTGTTCCTGTTGCCGTTTGCCGCGGGGCTGATGTCGTTGCTGGGCAGTTACCGCGAGATATGCAAGGAGCGCGAAATACTCACGCGCGAGGTGTTCGGCGGGCTGAATGTCATATCCTACCTCGGCGCGAAAATATCCGTGCTGACTCTCGTGGGGTTGGTGCAGTCGCTGTTGCTGTCGTTGGGCAGTCTGGCTGTCGTCGACTTCAATTTCGCGCGCCCCGCGCTGGGCTTTTTCGCCTATTTCCTCGCCCTCTTCCTCACCAACAGTTCCATGGCGGCGATAGGGCTTCTGGTGTCCGCCCTGCTCAAGAAATCCGAAAGCGCGATATTGCCCGTGCTCATCATCATAGTCATGCAGGTGGTGTTCGCGGGGGCGTTGATACAGTTCGACCCGCCCGTCCGCTCGCTGACCTTCATCACGCCCACGATGTACGGCACTTCCATAATAGGCAGCATAACGGGGCTGGGCGAAGCCTTCCCCGTGGAAGACCGCGTGGTGTATTCCTACAACATCTGGATGTCGATGTTCATCCTGCTCGTTTTCTGCTTTGTCTGCTATGTGCTGACGGCAATAAAACTGAAATACGATTACAGAACCAAGGACTGAGTTATAAGGAGAAATATGCTTGAACTCAAACACATAAGTTACTCGGTGGCGGACGGCGACGGACGGAAAGAAATCCTGTCCGATGTCGGACTGCTTTTCCCCGACAAAAGCATAACGGTGGTGACGGGGCACAACGGCAGCGGCAAAAGCACCCTCGTAAAACTGATTATGGGCATAGAAAAGCCCGACAAGGGCGAAATTCTGCTCGACGGCGAGGACATCACCGCAAGGAGCGTCACCGACCGCGCGCGCATGGGCATAACGCTGGCGTTTCAGCAACCCGTGCGTTTCAAGGGCATAACGGTCAAGAACCTGCTCGACCTCGCGGTGGGCAGCAACTGTTCCATGGGCGCGGCGTGCGAATTTCTCTTTTCGGTGGGGCTGTGCGCCAAAAACTATGTCAACCGCCCCGTCGACGACACTCTGTCGGGCGGCGAACTCAAGCGCATAGAACTTGCGCTCGCGCTGGCAAAGGGCGGCAAGGTTTTCCTGCTCGACGAGCCGGAAGCCGGCATAGACCTGTGGAGCTTCGACGAACTTATCAAGGTGTTCGACGCGCTGCGCGACAGGACCGTCGTCATCGTCAGTCACCAGAGCCGCATACTCGAAAACGCCGACCGCATCGTGGTGATGAATTCGGAGTCGCAACCCCGCGTCGGCACGAGAGAGGAAATTCTGCCCACTCTCAGGACATCGCCCTATTTCTGCGGGCGCAAATAGGAGGACGGTATGGAAAAAATCGACCTCGAACTTCTCGAAAAAATCGCGGGACTGCACGCCGTCCCCGAAGGCAGTTACAACATAAGAAAGAACGGCCAGCGCCTTGCCTCGTCGTCGGACGAGGACATCGAAATAGTCCCCAAGACGGACGGAGAAGGCATTGACATTTTCGTGCGGGCGGGCGTGAAGAACAAGAGCGCGCACATTCCCGTCCTGCTGACGAAAGCGGGAGTGCACGACGCGGTCGCCAACGATTTCCACATCGGCGAAGGCGCCGATGTCACCATAATCGCGGGGTGCGGCATACACTGCCCCGAAGCGGGCGCCAGCGAACACGACGGCATCCACCGCTTCCACCTCGGGAAAAACTCGCGCGTGCGCTACATAGAACGCCACTATGCGGGCGGCGCGAAGGGCTCCGAGCGCGTGTTCAATCCCGTGACCGACTGCGTGCTGGACGAGGGAGCCGTCCTCGAAATGGAGACCACGCAACTGGGCGGAGTCACCGCCACGCGCAGGACGATGACCGCCGTGGTGGGCGACGGCGCAAAACTGTATGTCAGGGAAAAACTGCTGACCGCGGGCGACGAAAAAGCCGTGTCGGAATTCACCGTGCGCCTCAACGGCAAGGACAGCACCTGCGACATAGTCAGCCGCAGCGTCGCGCGCGACAACTCCGTGCAGGAATTCGTCTCCGATGTCATCGGTGCAAACGAATGTTTCGGTCATGTGGAATGTGACGCCATACTGCTCGACGGCGCGAGAGTGGTGTCCACGCCCAGAATCGACGCGGCGCACCCCGACGCCAGTCTGGTGCACGAAGCGGCGGTGGGCAAAATCGCGGGCGAACAACTCGTCAAACTGATGTCTCTGGGACTGGACGAAAAGCAAGCCGAGGACGCCGTCATCAAAGGTTTCCTCAACTGAGCATACCCCGCAAAGCGCGCCCGCGCGACGGACGCGTCGCGCAGACAGGCAAAACGGAAAAACACAGAAACAGCCGTCTACCGTGACGAATCCGTCGGTAAACGGCTGTTTGCGTTATGATTGCACTTCGGCAATGGTCTTTGTTTCCGTTGCTGTCGGAGCTTCGGTCGGGGTCATTTTCTCATCGCCGCACGGGTGACTTCGCACAGCCTTTCCATTGCCCGCACCGTCTTTTCGTCGTTGCCGAAAGCCGTCAGGCGGAAGTAGCCCTCGCCGTTTTTACCGAAGCCCGCCCCCGGCGTGCCCACGACATTCGCCCTTTCGAGCAACAGGTCGAAGTATTCCCACGAGGTTATGCCCCGCGGACATTGCATCCATATATACGGCGAGTTCTCCCCGCCCGTATGCCACACTCCCGCCGACTCCAGCATACCGTGCATGGCGCGGGCGTTGCGGAGATAATAGTCGTTGTTTTTCGCGTTTTCCGCAAGTCCCTGCGGGGTGAATACGGCTTCCGCCGCTCTCTGCACGACATAGGACACTCCGTTGAATTTCGTGGCCTGCCGTCTTTCCCACATCTCGGCAATCCTGCCGCCCGCCAGTTCCTCGGGCACCACGGTATAGCCGCAACGCAGACCCGTGAATCCAGCAGTCTTGGACAGCGAGCAGAATTCCACGGCGCACTGTCTGGCGCCCTCCACCTCGAATATGCTCCTCGGCAGGGACGCGTCGCGCACATAACATTCGTACGCCGCGTCGAAGAAAATCACCGCGCCCGTCGCGCGGGCGTAGTCCACCCACCTTTTCAGTTCGTCCTTGGTGTACACCGCGCCCGTCGGGTTGTTGGGCGAACAGATGTAGATTATGTCGTAATCCCCGCGCGAGGGCGGAAGAGGACGGAAACCGTTGCGCCTGTTGCCTCCCGCGAAAGCCACCTTGTTGCCGCTCATCACATTGACATCGAAATAGGCGGGATAGACGGGGTCGGGCATAAGCACGCGACTCTTTCCGAAAAGGTCGAGGAAATTGCCGATGTCGCTCTTTGCGCCGTCGCCCACGAAAATCTCCGAAGGCGATACCGAGACTCCTCTCCCCGCGTAATATTCCGCAATGCGCCGTCTCAGAAAATCGTAGCCCCGTTCGGGTCCGTAACCGCGGAAGGTCTCCTCGTACGCCATTTCGGCGACGGCGGCGTGCATTGCGCACACCACGGCGGGGGTCAACGGACGGGTGACATCGCCTATCCCCAGGCTGACGACATCGGCATCGGGATTCTCCGCCGCGAACTGCCTGACCCGCGCGGCGATTTTTCCGAACAGATAACTGCCGCCCAGCGCGGCGAAATTTTCGTTGAGTTTCATATCTCCACCTCTCCTTCGAAATTCTTTTCGGCGTTGCCCGTCATAATCACGCCGTCGTCGGTAACGCCGATGTACAGCGTGCCGCCGAGCAGACGGATTTCGTATATTCCGTCCGCGCGCGGTTGCAGTCCGCACATCCGCGCGGCGACCGCCGCGGCGCAGCTGCCCGTGCCGCACGCCAAGGTCTCGCCGCTGCCGCGCTCCCATACGCGCATTTTGTACACGCCGTCCCCGCAGGGTTTCACGAACTCCACATTCACCCTCTCGGGGAAAAGCGGCATATTTTCTATCTCCGCGCCGATTGCCGCCACATCTATGTCCGCGGGGTCGTCGTCGGCGAACACGACGAAGTGCGGATTGCCCATGCTCACCGCCGTGCCGCACACCTTTCCGCCGCTCGCAGTTTCGACGGGCAACCGCTTTGCAATCCTCTCCCCGCCTTCGCCCTCGCAGAAGAGCGCGTCCGCGGAAGCGTACGCAATATCCACGGGCACCAGCTCCGCCGCCAGCACGGGCGCGCCCATATTGACGGCGGCTCCCGTCACCTTGCCGTCCGCGCCGTAGGCGGGAGTTATCGTCTTTATGCCGCTCGCCGTCTCCACCGTGACGACCGCGGGCTTTTCCTCCTCACCGTCGCACACGATTTTGCACACGCACCTGACGGCGTTGCCGCACATCTTTCCTTCGCTGCCGTCGGCATTGAACATACGCATACGCACATCGGCGACCGCGCTCGGCATGACCAGCACGACGCCGTCGCCGCCCACTCCGAAGTGTCTGTCGCTTATGCGCACGATGTGCGGTATGACCGCGTTCGCCGCGCCCTCGGGGTCACGCTCGCCCCTCAGGTCGAAATAGACATAATCGTTGCCGCAACCGTTCATCTTCACGAATTTCATGATTTCTCCTTTCCGCTTCCCGCGGGTTTTGCGTCACTCGCCGCTCGCGCCGTAGTTGGACAGCACACGCGCCGACGGGTCGTTGGCGTCCTTGCACCCTTCCCACTCGCGGTTCGGCATCCAGAATCCGACAATGCTCTTTGCCGTGCGCGGATAATGTTTCTCGAACAGTTCACGGTAAAGCAGGCTCTCCTTGGTGAACGGGCGCGCAAAGTCGAATTTCGCCCGCCGCTCCTCGAATTCCCCGTCGGTGTAAAGGCTCTCGGCGTATTCCTTCAGATAATCCACCATGGAGTGCCCGACCGCGTCCGAGAACGCCGCTTTCTCTCTCCACAGAATGTCGTCGGGGAGCAGATCGCCCTCGAACGCCTTGCGCAGAAGATACTTGCCTTTACCGTAAACATTCATCTTGAGCGCGGGGTTCACGCTCATCACATACCTGACGAAGTCGAGGTCTCCGAACGGTACGCGCGCCTCCATGCTGTTGACGGAAATGCACCTGTCGGCGCGGAGCACATCGTACATATACAGCTCGCGCACGCGCTTCGCCGCTTCCTTCTGGAATTCCTCGGGCGAGGGCGCAAAGTCGGTGTACTTGTAGCCGAAAAGCTCGTCGGAAATTTCGCCCGTGAGCAACACCCTGACATCGGTGTGCTCGTGAATGTATTTGCACACGAAATACATCCCCATGCTGGCGCGTACGGTCGTTATGTCGTAGGTGCCGAGTGCGGCTATCACTTCCTCCAGCCCGCCGATCACGGTGTCGCGGTCGAAGATGACTTCGGTGTGTTCGCTGCCGATGTAATCGGCGACTTCTTTCGCATACTTGAGATCGATTGCGTCAGTGTTCATTCCGATTGCGAAAGTGCGTATCGGCTTTCCGAGCAACCGCGCCGAGACCGCGCACACCAGACTGCTGTCCAGCCCTCCCGACAGCAGGAATCCCACGGGTGCGTCGGAATCCAGCTTTTTCTCTATGCCGCGCACCAATTTCTCGCGTATTTTACGGGTGACCTCATCAATGCCGTCGTCGGAATATTTTTCCACGGCGGCGATGTCGCAGTAGCGGCGGAACTGCCCTTCGGCGTAATAGCACCCCGGCGGAAAAGCCCTGACTTCGTCGACGAGATCGACGAGGTTTTTGGCTTCGGAGGCGAAAACGATTTTACCGCTTTCGGAATAACCGTAGAAAAGAGGACGGATGCCTATCGGATCGCGCGAAGCCACGAAATCGTCCTTCTCGGCGTCGTAGATGACCATGGCGTACTCGGCGTCCAGACGGGCGAACATATCCGTGCCGTATTCCTTGTAGAGGGGCAGGATTATTTCGCAATCGCTGTCGCTTGCGAAGCGGTAACCCTTGCGCTCGAGTTCGGCTTTGACGGGTCTGAACCCGTACAGCTCGCCGTTGCACACCGCATAGTTGCCGTCCAGTTCGAAAGGTTGCATACCGCTTGCGGTAAGCCCCATTATGGACAGCCGCTGAAACCCCATAATGCCGCCGCGCGGCAGGGTGATTATTCTCTCGCCGTCGGGACCACGCGAGCGGGTGGCGGCGAAAGCCTTTCCGAAAGTGTCGACGGACATATCCCGTCCCGTATAAACCATAACCGTACACATAACTGACTCCGTATCTGCGCCCCGTGCGGGGCTTCTCGGCTGAACTGCCGTTTTAATGTCGTATTAGGCGCGGTAAAACCCGTTTTCGCATTTATTCGCGCCTTTCTGCCTCCCTTGCCGCGCTCTACGCCGAGCGCACCCTCCGCGGAAAGGAATTTTGCCTGTTTTTGCGGTTTCCGCCCGCCAATCGGACTTCTCCGTCCGACGAGCCGCCCGTCGTTCGACCGCGCCGCCCTCGGAGATTGCCCATCCGATATTGCCCGCTAGTCCGCTCTGCGCCTCTCGGCGTACTCCGTCGCCGCTTTGACGAAACCGTCGAAGAGCGGGTGCGCCTTGTCGGGGCGGGACTTGAATTCGGGATGATACTGCACGCCCACAAAGAAAGTGCAGGCGGGGTTGGACACGGCTTCGACAAGTATGCCGTCGGGCGACTGTCCCTCTATGCGCAGTCCCGCGCCCTCCAGCGTCTTGCGGTAAGCGTTGTTGAATTCGTAACGGTGACGGTGCCTTTCGGCGACGCATTCCGCGCCGTAGAGTTCTCTCAGTCTGCCGCCTTCCGTCAGCACACATTCGTACGCGCCGAGACGCATTGTGCCGCCCTTCGGTATGTTGCCTTTCTGGTCGGGCATAAGGTCGATGACATTGTGCCCGCCGTCCGAAAATTCGCCAGAGTTCGCGTCCACGATTCCCGCGACATTCCGCGCGAATTCTATGACGGCGGTCTGCATGCCGAGACATATCCCGAGATAAGGCACATCGTGTTCGCGGGCGTACTTCGCCGCCTCGATCTTGCCCTCCACGCCGCGGTCGCCGAAACCGCCCGGCACGAGGATGCCGTCCACGCCGCCCAGCAGTCTGTCCGCGCTCTCGGCGGTGACATCCTCGGCTTCCGTCCACACGATCTCCACCTTTGCCCCGTGCGCGAATCCGCCGTGGCGGAGCGCCTCGGCAACGGACATATAGGCGTCGAACATCCTGACATATTTGCCGACGAGCGCTATTCTGACGACCTTGTCGGCGCGGCGTATGCGCTCCAGCATATCGCACCAGTCGCGCATATCGGCACGGCGGGTCATAAGCCCCAGCTCGCGGCACACCACTTCCGAAAAATTGCTGCGTTCCAGCATAATGGGCGCGTCGTAAATGGTGGGCACGGTGAGGTCCTCGATTATGCAATCGGGCTTGACATCGCAGAACAATGCCAGCTTCGCGCGCTCGCTCTCCCCGAGGGGCAACTCCTGCCTCGTGACTATTATGTCGGGACAAATGCCCGCTTTCATCAGTTCCTTGACGGAATGCTGGGTGGGCTTGGTCTTCTGCTCGCCCGAACACGCGATGTACGGCACCAGCGTGACATGAACGAACAGACAATTGTATCTGCCCACCTCGCGGGAGACCTGTCGCACGGCTTCGAGGAAAGGCTGACTCTCTATGTCGCCCGTAGTGCCGCCTATTTCGGTGAGCACCACATCGGCACCCGTCCTGCGCCCCACCTCGAAGACATAATTCTTGATTTCGCCCGTTATGTGCGGAATGGTCTGCACGGTCTCGCCGAGATACTCTCCCGCGCGCTCCTTGTTGAGCACATTCCAGTACACCTTGCCCGTCGTGAGATTGGAAAAACGGTTGAGGTTTTCGTCGATGAATCTCTCGTAATGTCCGAGGTCGAGGTCGGTCTCGGCGCCGTCCTCGGTGACGAACACCTCGCCGTGCTGGCAGGGGTTCATGGTGCCGGGGTCGACATTGATATAGGGGTCGAACTTCTGCGCCGTGACCTTGAGTCCGCGCGCCTTGAGAAGCCTGCCGAGAGAAGCCATGACTATGCCCTTGCCAAGCCCCGACACGACGCCGCCCGTCACGAAAATATACTTTGTCATTTTGCCGTTCCTCCTGTCCGTCCTGCTGCCCGTCCTGCGTGCCCGCGCACTTCGCGCCGTCCGCCGTCCGCGCCTTAAAAAACGGGAAGCGCGCTTTATCCGCTCATTTCGAGGGATAAAGCGCGCCTTTGTGCTTTGTTGTCGCCTTGCGGCTTTATTCGGTCACCGTCCCGCTCGCGTCTTTCTGCGCGCTTCCTTGCGCGCCGCGCCGCAGGGCGGTCATTCCCATTCGATTGTGGCAGGGGGCTTGCCCGTGACATCGTAGACCACTCTGCCCACACCGTCCACTTCGTTGATAATCCTCTTTGCCACCCTGTCGAGAAGAGTGTACGGCAGTCTGACGCACTCGCAGGTCATGAAGTCCGAAGTGCTGACCGCGCGGAGCGCTACGACATATCCGTATGTCCTGAAGTCGCCCGTCACCCCCACGCTGCGGGAGTCGGTGAGCACCGCGAAATACTGGTCGGGGCGGGTGCGCCGCGCGTCCACTTCCTCGCGGAATATCGCGTCGGCTTCGCGGAGTATGTCCAGCTTCTCTTCGGTGATTTCGCCGAGACACCTCACCGACAATCCCGGCCCCGGGAAAGGCTGTCTGCCCACGATTTCCTCGGGCAGTCCGAGCATTCTGCCTATCCCGCGCACCTCGTCCTTGAACAGTCCGCGGAGAGGCTCCACCAGACCGACGAATTTGCTGTCCTTGGGCAGTCCGCCCACATTGTGATGAGATTTTATGGTCGCTCCGTTGTCCGCGCCGCTCTCGATGACATCAGGATATATCGTGCCCTGCGCAAGGAAACTGCCGCCGAATTTCGCGCTCTCTTCCTCGAACACCCTGACGAATTCCTCGCCGATTATCTTGCGTTTGGACTCGGGGTCGGTGACGCCTTTCAGCCTTGCCAGGAATCTGGCGCCCGCGTCCACCGCCACAAGGTCGAGAGAACGCGCTCCGAACACGCGCCGCACCGTCTCGCCCTCGTTCTTTCTCATCATGCCGTGGTCGACGAAAATGCAGGTCAGTCTGTCGGGAATCGCCCTTTCGAGCAACGCCGCGGCAACCGCGGAGTCCACTCCGCCCGACAGCCCGAGCACCGCCCGTCCGCCGCCGACCTGCGCGCGTATTCTCTCCACTTCGTTTTCGATGTAGGCGTCGAGGGTGTAGTCGCCCTTTGCGCCGCACACGCCGTAAAGGAAATTGCGTATTATTTTCATGCCGCCGCGGGTGCGCTCCACTTCGGGGTGGAACTGCACGCCGTAGAGGTTGCGCTCGCGGCACTCCACCGCCGCCGCCGGACAGTCGTCGGTGACTGCGGTCACCCTGAATCCCTCGGGCACGCGCGACACATAGTCGGTGTGGCTCATCAGTGCGGAAAGCGGCATTGCCACCCCCGCGAACAGCGGGCTGTCGGCGACCGCCCGCACCTGCGTCGTGCCGTACTCCGACACCGCGCACGACGACACCGCGCCGCCCGCCGTGTGGCACATGGTCTGCATACCGTAGCATATCCCGAGGACGGGCACTCCGAGTGACAGCACCTCCGCCGATACGCGGGGCGACCCCTGCGCATACACGCTGTGCGGCCCGCCCGTGAGGATAATGCCGACGGGGTTGTATTGCGCGATTTTCTCGACGGGAGTGGACCCCGAAAGCACGAGGGAATGAACCCTGCACCGCCTTACGGCGCGGGCGATGAGTTCCTTGTACTGCCCGCCGAAGTCAAGCACCAATACTGTCTGTGTCGTCTTTCTTCGCATAGTTCAAAATGATGTTGTTCGCCACGGCGTAACGCGTGAGACGGTTGTCCATGGCCGTCTTTTCTATGAAACGGTGAGCGGAATTTTCGCTCATGCTGCGTCTCTCGACCAGCAGGCACTTCGCGCGCCCGACGGCGTTGGCTTCCATAACCTTGCCGCGCAGGAGTTCGTTCTGCCGCTTGAGTTCGAGATAATGTTTCCTGATGATGACGAGATGACGGAAAAACACCGCTTTGACGGACTCGTCCGCCGCTTCGTCCAGCAGGCAAACCCCGCCGCACATAAGATTCCGCCTCTCGCCGTCCGAAAGATTGCCGTCGTGCAAAAAGACGACGACAGCGTCGGTCACGCGGGCGTAACCCAGCGCCAGTTCGTCTGCGTCCTCGCCGAAAGCCCCCTCAATAACGACGAAGTCCGCCGAAGGGGCGGACTCTCTGCCCCCTTGCGCCGTCGCTTGAAGGGGGAGGCAATCTATCCCGACGCCGCGGAGCGTGCGGGCAAGTTCGTCTGTGTGTTCCGTGAGCAACAACGCCCTGTACATATCCTGCCTCCCGCAAAAAATATGGCAGCAGAATACAACCGTCAAGCCCTGCTGTCAACGCATTTTTCAAAATTTTCCGCAAAAAATCGCCGACGGTTTTCCACAAAAAAAAATCGCGTTTTTTTCAAAAAAATTGTTGACGGAGGCGGCGTACATAATATAAAATTTGCCGTGTCACCTCCCCTCGGGGAGGTTTTTTGTTTGTCCTTTTTCCCATGCCCGTTCCCCCCGCCGCATCGCCCCGTTTTCATCCCCCGAAAGCCGTTCCGCTTGCCGTGACGAAATTTGTCGGACAATATGTGCTCATATCGTTGACACGGGGGTGCTGTGTCTATATAATTGGTATCACTTTCGGTTTAGCAATTCTAAACTTTGGGATTACAATCTTTGAACCTTGTAAACCGAAAGTAAATTTTTGCTAAACCGCACAGGTCCTCGCGTGTATGCGTGCTCGCCCGTCGATATTAAGGGCGCACGGGCGTGCGGGAGCGGGAACGGGCGCGGAGCGGGAGGGGCTATGGAACTTGGCGCGAAGATAAAACGCCTTCGCTTGCAATGCGGGCTGACGCAGGAAGAACTTGCCGACCGCTGCGAACTTACGAAAGGTTATATTTCCCAACTCGAAAACGAACTGACTTCCCCGTCCATTCAGACTCTGCTGGATGTGCTGTCCGCGCTGGGCACAACCGCCGCGGAGTTTTTCTCCGTGGACGAAGAGGAGCAGGTGGTGTTTTCGCCCGACGACTTTTTCGAGAAGGTCACCGACACTCACACCATAACATGGCTGGTGCCCAACAGCCAGAAAAACGAAATGGAGCCCATAAAACTCGAGCTGGCTCCGCACTGCGCGCTCGACAAGGACATGCCCCACGAGGGCGAGGAATTCGGCTTCGTACTCGCGGGCGCCGTCGTACTGCACATCGGCAAAAAAGAGTTTGTCGCGCATAAAGGCGACGCTTTCTATTACGAAAGCAACAAAGTTCATTACCTCGAAAACCGCACCGCGGAGACCGCCGTGGTGCTTTGGGTTGCGTCACCCCCCACTTTTTAAGGAGAGAGAAAATGGCAGACAACATCATCGAACTCAGAAATCTGACCAAGACCTACGGCGGCAAGGACGCCGTCAAGAACGCCAGCCTCAACATCAGGCGCGGCGAATTCGTCACCCTGCTCGGACCTTCGGGCTGCGGCAAAACGACGACGCTCCGTATGATAGCGGGCTTCGAAATGCCCACCTCGGGAAGGATTATCTTCGACGGCAAGGACATAACGGACACCCCTCCGCACCTGCGCAAGGTGAATACGGTGTTCCAGCGTTACGCCCTTTTCCCTCACCTCAATGTTTTCAACAACATAGCCTTCGGTCTCAAACTCAAGACCATACCCAACGGCACCAAGGTCAACCGCAAGGGCGAGACCGTGCAGCTGTACCGCAAATACACCAAAGCCGAAATCAAGGAAAAAGTCGACCGCGTGCTCAAAATGGTCGACCTCGAGGATTACGGTTACAGGGGCGTGTCCTCTCTCTCGGGCGGACAACAGCAGCGCGTCGCAATCGCCCGCGCGCTTGTCAACGAGCCCGAAGTGCTGCTCCTCGACGAACCTCTCGGCGCGCTCGACCTCAAGATGCGCAAGGATATGCAGCTTGAACTGATGAATATGCACCGCGAACTGGGCATCACCTTCGTGTATGTCACACACGACCAGGAAGAGGCCCTCACTATGAGCGACAAAATCGTGGTTATGCGCGACGGCGTCATTCAGCAGATTGCCGACCCCGAAAAGATATACGACGAGCCCGCCAACGCTTTCGTCGCCGACTTCATCGGCGAATCCACCATACTTTCGGGCGTAATGCTCGAGGATTACAAGGTGGAATTTGCCGACGCGGTGTTCGAGTGCGTGGACAAGGGCTTCAAGAAAAACGAGCCCATCGATGTCATAATCCGTCCCGAGGACCTCGAAATCCTGCCCGCGGGCGACAAGAAAGCCATCCTCACCGCGCGCGTTATCTCTTCCGTTTTCAAGGGCGACCACTATCAGATCACCCTCATCGCGAACGAAAACGAATTCATAGCGCACGACACCGTCACCTGCGAGAAAGGCACGAATGTGGGTCTGTACATCAGCCCGTCCAACCTGCACATCATGCACAAGGCTCGCATAATCAACGAAATAGACACCGAAATCGCGGGCGAGAATCAGGTGTGGATATGCGGCGCGAAATTCGACTGCGTGACCGACCTC
The DNA here is from genome assembly GCA_944360115.1 of uncultured Clostridia bacterium. Classification (GTDB taxonomy): domain Bacteria; phylum Bacillota; class Clostridia; order Christensenellales; family CAG-917; genus Limadaptatus. The sequence goes on along the minus strand of CALVTH010000006.1, from coordinate 6,959 downwards.
GAAGCGGGCACCCCCGTGCGCGTTCAGGTGGACTTCGACGATGTCATCATCACCGACGACGAGGAGGACGGCACAATCGGCGCGACGGTGGTCAGTTCCATTTACAAGGGCAGCTACTATCAGTGCATAGTGCGCACGGACGACTACTACGACTTCTTCGTGGACACCGACGACGACTGGCTGAAAGGCGACCGCGTGGGCATAAACATCGCCCCCGAAAAAATCCTCATCGAGCGCCGCGAAGTGTCCGAAGTCCCCGCGGACGAGACTCCCGCAGTGGTGGACGAGACCGTGACGGAAGAGGAGAAATCCGCCGCCGACGGAGCGGACTTCCCCGCCGCGGAGACCGCCGAAACCTCTGCCGAAATCCCCGCCGAAACCGAGGGCAAAGGCTCTTCAGAGGAGGTGTGAAATGACATCCGCAACCGCAGTTCAGGCTAAGCCCCGCAAGCGGTTCAAAATCACAAAACGGGTTTTTGCATACCTTTATGTGCTGTTTATGGTGCTGTTTGTGGTTTTGCCGCTGGTGATGATACTCGTCAACGCCTTCCTCGACGACGGCGGCAATCTCACCGTCGAAAACTTCAAGACCTTCTTCACCGAGGAAAGCAGTCTGATAATTCTCGGCAACTCCCTTTTCGTCGGAGTGGTGACGACGGCGATATGCCTGCTCATCGGCTATCCCGTCGCCTACAAACTCTCCAGAATGAGCAGTGGCAAAATCCTCGTGCTCTTCTTCATACTGCCGATGGGCATAAACTTCCTCATCCGCACCCTCGCCACCAAAGCCATTTTCATCGCTATGGATGTCACGCTCGGAATGGGGACGGTGCTCTTCGGTATGGTGTACAACTATCTGCCTTTCATGATACTGCCCCTGCACACCTCGCTCTCGTCCATAGACAAGAGTTACATCGAGGCGGCGCAGGACCTCGGCGCCGACCGCTCGACGGTGTTTCTCAAGACCGTCCTGCCCCTCTCCGTCGGCGGTATCATGAGCGGCATAACGATGGTGTTCATTCCCACCATTTCCACCTTTGCCATCTCGCAACTGCTGTCCAACGGCAAGATATTCCTCTTCGGCGACAGCATTCAGACCAAGTTCGACCAGGGTCTGTACGGCGTGGGCTCCATAATGAGTCTGGTGATGCTGGCGTTCGTGCTCATCTCCAACTTCCTTATGAACAGGATAGGCAAGAATAACAATGTCGGCGTGGGGAGGTCTCTGTGGTGAAAAAGTTAGGCGACATCTTAGGCAAGGCGTATATCTTCGTCATTCTGGCGATACTCTACGCGCCCATAATCCTCATCATAGTCTACAGCTTCTCGGGAAGCTCCAACTTCAATTTCGACAACGGCTTCACATTCGAGGCGTATGCGTCCATATTCACCTCGGAGAAGTCGCCCGCGTTGTGGTCGGCGATTGAAAACACCCTGCTCATTGCCGTCATCGCCGCGGTGGTGTCCACCGTGATGGGCACTTTCGCCGCGATAGGCATTTACAGCATGGGACGCCGCTCCCGCCGCGTGGTGGAGAATGTCAACCAGTTCCCCATCATCAACAGCGAAATTGTCATGGCGGTGTCGCTGATGATATTCTTCGTCACCTTCGCTTTCCCCGAGGGTTACCTCAGACTCATCATTGCGCACATAGCGTTCTGCACCCCCTATGTGGTGCTCAGCATCATGCCCAAACTCGAGAGCATGGATCCCAATGTGTACGAGGCGGCGCTCGACCTCGGCGCAAATCCCTTCCGCGCTCTCACCCGCGTCATGTTCCCGATGATCACCCCCGGTATCGTCAGCGGATTCATACTCGCGTTCGTCATCTCCATCGACGACTTCATCATCACGCAGATCAACAAAGGCGCGGCAACGGGAATCAACACCCTGTCCACCTACATCTATTCGGACGCACGCGTGCAGGGTCTCGAACCCTTCTGGTACGCCGTGTTCTCCATAATCTTCGTGGTGGTGCTGGCGGCGCTTCTCACCGTCAACCTGTGGAAAATACGCAAACAGAAAGCCAAGGAAAAGGAGGTCGGCGTGCAATGAACAAGGTCGCAAAAAAGAGATTCCTGCCCGTGGTCGCCGTCCTGCTGGTGGCGCTCGTCGCCCTTCCCCTGCTCACCGCCTGCTCCGGCGGCGGAGAAAGCACCGTAACGGGCGGAAGCGGACAGGACAAACTCTACATCTACAACTGGGAGGACTATATCGACACCGCGCTCATAGACGAATTCTCGGCGTACTACGAGGAAGTGACGGGCAGGTCGATAGATGTCACCTACACCACCTTCGACACCAACGAAACCATGCTCACCAAGGTGCAGAAAGGCGACGCCAATGTCGACCTCATCTGCCCGTCGGAATACGCCATAGAGAAACTCATGCGCGGCGGTTATGTCCGCAACCTCACCGAACTCGTCGACGACCTCGGGGACGAATACGGAATGACCTTCGACAACCTCGGCAACATCGAGCCCGATGTCAGAACCGCCATTTCCGCGGTGTTCGGCGACATACCGACCGGCAACGGCACGAGCGGCAATATGCTGGACTATATGGTGCCTTATATGTGGGGCACGCTGGGCATACTCTACAACAAGAGCGTGGTCAGTCAGGAAGAACTGGACAAATACGGCTGGGGCGTGCTGTGGAACGCCGGCAACAATCCCGAGCTCGAGGGCGAAATCCTGCTCAAGGACAGCATCCGCGACACCTATTGCGCCGCCGTGATGTACCTGCGCGATTACGGTATGCTGCCCGAGGGCAACTCCCCCTCGCTCGGCAAACCCTACACCGAGATGACCACCGCCGAACTCATCAACAGCACCGACGACGCCCTGCTCGACGCCGTCGAGAAGGTACTCATCGAACAGCGCGACCACATTTCGGGCTACGAAGTGGACTTCGGCAAGGACGATATGATAAACGAAATCGTCTATGTCGACCTCGCGTGGAGTGGCGACGCCCTGTGGGCAATCGAGGAAAGCTACGACGAGGAGACCGAAGACTACACCCTCGGCTACTATGTCCCCGAGAGCGGCTCCAACATCTGGTACGACGGCTGGATTGTGCCCACCACCGTGAGGAACGAACTCGCCGCCGTGATGTTCATCGATTATATGTGCCGTCCCGACTCGGCGGCGCGCAACACCAGTTATATTTGCTACACCTCGGCGGTGGCGCGCGACAAGGTGCGCTCCGACCCCGACGCCATTGCCGCCCTGCTCGATGTGGAATATCTGTGGTACGCCTCTTCCGAGGAATGTGAACTTTACACCGATTCGGAAGGCAATCTGGTGTTCTACTACGACTGGGGCGACGGCGAACCTTACTATCTCGACGCCGACGGAACGGACTTCGACGGCGACGCCGACGCTCTCACCGCCTTCGAAGCGGCAACCGACGAAGAGGGCTACTGGCTGGACGGCGAAGGCGAATACATCGTCGACGCCGATTCGATGAACCTCTTCTTCGAGGACACGGCGCGCTACGCCGAGATAACCGATTCTCTCGGAATAATGCGCGACTACGGCTCGGCGAACGACCGCGTCGTGCAGATGTGGGAACGCATAAAGGCGGGTGCCGAAACGCCGTGGGAACTTATATGGTGTCTCATAGCCGTGGTGCTTATCGTCGGCGGCGGCATAGGGCTGTATTTCGCAAGGGAAGCCTTCAAGCGCCGTCCCCGTCGCGTGGTATCCGCCGCCGCTCCCGCGAAAGACGCCGACGGCTCCGACAAGAAAGCGGACTGAACGCCGCAATCTGACGCAAACGGCGACACGCCGCGACGACGAATCCGCATATCCGCACAAACCCCCCCCCGCCCCGTCGGGGGGGGGTTCGCGCGGCGGGAAGCGGGTTGCATTTGTATACGAAAAGTGATATAATCATTAAATAATATTTCCGTTAGGGCGCGTTTTCTCCCGTTGCGGACTCTCCGTTCCGCTCCCGCCCGAGACCGTCGCACCCGAGGGGGTTCTATGCAGAAATTCGAAAAAACCGTTGCGCGTTACGCTCCGTGGATGGACGAGATGAGCGAGGTTTGCGTGCGCAACAATCACATCGAGCCGTCCCTTTACAAGAAACACAATGTCAAGCGCGGATTGCGCGACATAGACGGCACGGGCGTCGTCGCGGGGCTCACCGAAATCAGCGAGATCAACTCATTTTACATCGACGAAAACGGCAACCGCGTCGAACGCGAAGGCGAACTTTTCTACCGCGGCATACCCATACGCGCCCTCGTCGACGGATTCATAAGCGAGGGGCGTTTCGGGTTCGAGGAGACGGCGTATCTGCTCTTCTTCGGCGTGCTTCCCACGCCCGCGCAGCTGGAGCACTTCACCACCATGCTCGCCGAGTACCGCAGACTTCCCGAGAGTTTCGTGCGCGACATCATAATGAAAGCTCCGTCGACGGATATGATGAATGTCATCGCAAGGAGCGTGCTCACGCTGTACAGTTACGACGCCAATCCCGACGACATAAGCATCCCCAATGTCCTGCGCCAGAGTCTGCAACTGGTGGCGCAGTTCCCCCTGCTGTCCACCTACGGCTATCAGGTCTACGCGCACTACCATTCCGACAACAGTCTCATCATCCACAAGCCCGACCCCGCGCTCAGCACTGCGCAGAATTTCCTCCGCCTCACCCGAGCCAACAAGAAATTCACCGACCTCGAAGCGCAAATCCTCGACCTGTGTCTGGTGCTGCACGCCGAACACGGCGGCGGCAACAACTCCACTTTCACCAACCATGTCGTGACCAGCTCGGGCACGGACACCTATTCCGCCGTCGCCGCTTCCCTCGGCTCGCTCAAAGGACCGCGACACGGCGGCGCCAATGTCAAGGTCTCCAAGATGTTCGACGACCTTAAGGCCACCACGCCCTGCACCGACTCGGCGATACGCGATTACATAGTCCGTCTGCTCGACGGACAGGCGTTCGACCGCGCGGGGCTCGTGTACGGCATAGGACACGCCGTCTATTCGATAAGCGACCCCCGCGCCGACATTCTCCGCGAATACGCCGAGAAACTCGCCGACGCCAAAGGTCTGCAGGCTGATTACGAATATTACGAGAAGGTCGCCCGCATTGCCCCTGAAGTCATCGGCGAGAAACGCAAGATGTACAAGGGCGTGTCAGCGAATGTCGACTTCTATTCGGGGCTCATCTACACCATGCTGAAAATCCCCACCGAACTTTACACGCCGCTCTTCTCGGTGGCGAGGATAGCGGGCTGGGGCGCGCACAGAATAGAGGAACTCGCCAACAAAGGCAAAATTATACGCCCCGGTTATACGGCGGTCGCTCCCCGTCAGGACTATGTTCCCCTCGACAAACGCGCCTGACCCGTCCCGAATCGTCACAACATTCACGCCCCGCGCCGCGGGGCGTTTTTCATACCGTCGACCGTCGCGGGCTTTTCCTCGCCCCGCCGTCCGCGTCCCGCGCCAGCGCGCGACGCGCTTGCCCGTTGACTAATCGCGCGGAATACTCTAAAATTTCCGTATGGACAACTCGTCGGACGCCGCCGTCGCAAAACGGACGGGCAAACTTTCAAAGGGCTGGAAAATCGCCATCATCGTCATTCTTTCGGTCGTCGTGCTTTTCGGCGCGGGGTTCGGCATTGCCGTCGCCGTGCCGTACATCGAAGCAGCCTCTTTCGATGTGTCGGGCACGCCTTTCGACAGCCCGTACCGCCTCGACGAAAACGGTTGGTTCGTCGAAAACATCCCCTATTCTGAATATCTCGTCTACGGCAGCGCGTCGGCGCCCTTCGGCACGGTGTACGACATTCGCGACTACGGAGCGTCGCCCGACGCCGATTTCGCCGTCAACCGCGACGCTATCAACCGCGCAATCGAAGCCGCGAGCGCGGCGGGCGGCGGCACGGTGCTGGTGGACGGCGGCAAATATACCGCCGCAAGCGTGCGCCTGCTGTCCGATGTCACCCTGCACATAGCGCAGGACAGCGAACTGTGCAATGTGGCTTTCGGCGTCGACGGCTCGGAGCACCCGCTCAATTCTTTCATATACGCCGAAGGCGCGCGCAACATAGTCGTGGAAGGCCCCGGGCGTATCTCGGGCAACGGCGCGACCTACTGCGACCCGCAGGAGGACTCCTCGCTCTTCTATCCCCTCGACACCTTCAACCTCAAGGCGTATGTGCTGGAACACCGCAAGCGCATAATGCCGGGCAAGGAACACGAAATGGAACGCGACCACCTGCTCGCGTTCAACGACTGCGTCAATGTGGTGGTGCGCAATGTCGAGCTGTACGAGGCGGGCTCGTGGACGGTGCGCGCCGAGAACAACGACGGGCTGGCGTTCGACCGCGTGATAATCAACAACAACATCCGCGTCGCCAACACCGACGGCATTGACATCGTCGGCGGCGTCAACACCACGGTGACCAACTGTTTCATCGCGGCGGGCGACGACGCAATCTGCATAAAGACGGAAGACAAGGACGACTCCGTGGACGGCGTGCTCGTCGAAAACTGCGAGATTATGTCCCTCGCCAACTGCTTCAAGATAGGCACGGCGACCTGCGGCGAAATAAAGAATGTCGAAGTGCGCGACTGCTATTTCTTCATGCCCGGCATAGCGGGCGGCTACGCCGGCATTGCGATAGAATCGGTGGACGGCGCGAAAGTGTCGGAAGTGTCCGTGCACGACATCGTGATGTACCACATCACTTCCCCCCTGCTTATATGGCTGGGCTACCGCGAGGACGGCTCCGAGATGTCGGACATAGAGGTGTACAACATCACCGCCACGGGGTGCGACCTGCCCTCCGCGGTCGTGGGGTGCAAGGACGGCGGCAAAACCTACACGGTGAAAAATGTGACCCTGCGCAACTTCTCCGTCTCCTACCGCGAAGCCGAGCAGGACCTCAGAATATACCGCGGCGACGAAGTGTATTCGGGGTCGATGAATATGGGCGGCTA
>CALVTH010000005.1 GCA_944360115.1 uncultured Clostridia bacterium | reverse complement strand
GTCGGTCGTCTGGGCCCGCACCCCACCGAGCCGCGCTTCTGAGACCCGCGGCGGCAACGCCGATTTCCGCCGCTTACGCGGCAACCCAGCCGACTGCGGGAAAACCGCCGCAAAGAAAAACAGCGCGAACAATCCCCCTTGACGCATGAAACACCAGCCACGAAAAAACGCGCCCGACGGCGCGTTTTCGTTTCGTATTGTGCCGAGACCGTCAGTCGAGACGGATACCGAGCAAATCCGAAAGCAGTTTCTTGTCGTCGAGGAATTTCATTCCGCCGAGGGCGACGCAGTTTTCGGCGTCGTACAGCGGCGTGAGCGGCAACTCGAAAGCCTGTTCCATATACTCGATTAACCCCGGAATGTGGCTGGAACCGCCCGTTATGAAAATGCCCTTGCGGAGAATTTCGGCGGCAAGTTCGGGCGGGGTCTTGTCCATGACATCGTATATGACTTCGATGATGTCGTCGACGAGCGGCAGGACGGCCTCGCGCATATCCGCGGCGGTGATACGCACGCTTCTGGGCGCTCCATCCTTTCCGCCGCCGCTGACGGTGTAGGCCGCTTCGTCGTTGAGATAGAACGACAACGCGGATTTCTTGAGTTTCTCGACGGTGTAATCGCCTATTTTGACGCCGTAGGCGGTGTATGCCGCGTCGATTATGGCGCTGTTGAACGCGTCGCCGCCGATGTTGACGGTGGCGCCGCAGGCGATACCGCGGTTGGTGACTGCGGCGACTTCGGTCTTGCCGCCGCCGATGTCAACGAAAAGTCCGCCTATGCTGCCCGTGTAAGCAAGCAGGCAAAGCGGCGACTCGACGAGAGTGACCTCTTTCACGCCCGCCTTGAGGAAGCATTTCTCCACCACGCGCCTGTCTCCGCCCGTCAGCGAAAGGCTGACCGCCACCGTCGCGCTGACGCGAGGACGGATGAGCGACGACGGCAAAATGCGTTTGAGGAACAGTCTGAGCATCTCGACAAACATACCCTCGTCGGCAATGGAGCCTTCCTTTATCGGGGAAATTATGCTCGCGCCGCCGAGCGCGGACGACACTATGCTCTCCGCCTTATAGCCGACATCGCCGATTTCGTAACCGCCCTTGACGCGACGGGCGACGGCGACTGCGGGCTCGCGGAGCACCAGCCCTATATCTTTCTGACATACGGTGATGAACTTGCTGCCGAGATCGACGGACAAATCGATGTGTGCCATATTTCACCTTCGGGCGGCACGCCGCCCTATCCTTTGTCATCCGAGACTGCGGAGCACCTCGCGCAATCTCTCCATGGGCAGCCCCACGATGTTGGTGTAACTGCCCGAGTAATCCTGAGTCACCGCGCCTTCCTGCACGGCGTAACCGCCAGCCTTGTCGAAAGGCTCGAACGCGCGGACATACTCCTCCGCCTGTCCGCGGGTGAGCCGTTTTATGAGCACCGAGGAACGCACCGAAAAGGTGATTTCCCGCCCGCCGCGAATGACGGTGACGCCCGTAAACACGAAATGCCACTTGCCCGAAAGAGCCAGTATCATTTCCACGGCTTCTTCGAAAGAATGGGGTTTACCGTATATTTTGTCAAGATAAACCACCGTATCCGCGCCGACAACCACTCTGTCCGCATTTTCGGGAAGGGCGGCGACGGCACGCGCCTTGAGTCGCGACAGCTCTCTGACGAGGGTGCGCGGCGAGGTCGCCGTCACCCCGCTTTCATCCACTTCGGCGGGAGTTATCACTAGGTCGTCCGCCACGGCGGACAACAACTCGCGCCGACGGGGCGACGCGCTGGCGAGCGTCAGCGGCTCAGAGAATTTCCAGATTCTTGCCATACGCCGCCTTGAATTCCTGCGCCGCGGAAAGGGCGTCCTTGACTTCGAGGGAGCAGTCGCCTTCCGTCTCCGTCTTGACTATGACGCTGTCGCCGAGGACATCGCAGGTTATGCCCGTAATCACGCCGCTCTGGCTGCGGTCGAAACTTTCGGCAATGCGGAGTATGACGCTGAGTTTGCGCATGGCGTCCACATCCTCCGCCGTGAGCATATCCTTGTAGCGGAGAATGTCCTCTTTCACCACTTCGTTCTTGCGGTGCCCCGCGGCTATGAACGCCGCCAGCACTATATCCTTGTGCGGCACGCCGTAAAGGTTGCTGTTGAGGATGATGTAGCAGGAATGTTGCTCGTGGTGATAATACTTTATCCTCATGCCCGTGTCGTGCATGAGCGCGGCGATTTTGAGCGCGCGCACATACATACGGGGCATTTTGTGCAGGACCTTGAGTTGCTTGAAAAGCTGTATGGACAGGTTGTAGACATGCTCGGCGTGGCTGATGTTGACATCGTAATACTTCATCTGCGTGTGCAGGGCGTGCCCGAGCACATCGGTGAGCGGACGCTCGCTGACGCCGGGGACGGCGTAGCGGAACATCGCACCTTCGCGCAGTCCGCAACCGCTTATGGTGATGTGCGGGAATTCAAAGCGTTTCATCACGGCTTTTATGACCGCAAGCGAGCTGGGGAAGATGTCCGCCCTGCCGCTTGACAGACCCTTGATTTTCATCGTGGAGTCGAGGTCGAGCTTGCGTATGGTGGAATATATGCTGTCGAATTCCTTCGCGGACACCTCATAGCCGTGCGTCATGTTGAAGGGATATTTCTTGACCATGCGGCTGATCCTGCCGAGGTTGCGGAAAGCGCCGCCCACGCCCACGAAACTGGTGTCGGGCTCTATGCTGTCCAGCCAGCTGATTTTCTCGAGCTGCTCGCCGATGAACTCCTCTATCTTGTCGGCGCGGGTCTCGGGCTCCGTGCTGTAACCGCGGAAGAGGTCGGTGAGCGTCACCGTGCCGAAAGGCAGGGTCTCGTAGTGAATGAGATTGCGGCGGTTGTAGTATATGAGATTGGTGGAGCCGCCGCCCATTTCCATGATGAGCCCCTTGGGAATGTCCATGGAATTGATGACACCCTGATAGACGAGAAGCGCCTGTTCCTCGACGGACAGCACCTTGATTTTGATACCGCAGGTCATTGCCACTTCGTCGAGGAAACTCTTCTGGTTTTTGGCGCGACGGACGGCAGCGGTGGCATAAGCGAAAATCTTGTCCACGCGGTTGGCGTCGCACAGTCTCCTGAACATGGACAGCGTCCTGATTGTCTGCTGAATACGCTGAGGTTTGATTATGCCGTCCCAGTCCATATCCTGCCCGAGACGGACGGTCTCCTTGAGTTCGTCGAAGACGACGAAGTAACCGCCTTCGAGAATGTTCACAAGCACCAGTCTTGCGGAGTTCGAGCCGAGGTCGATGACAGCGATTTTTTCCATACTTATCTCCTTTCGCCCGCGGGGAAACGGGCGGAACGCCCGCCCGCCGGAAATCGGCGGAGCGGCGGTGGGTTTGTCGTTATTTTACGGCGGCGCGTCCTTCGAGCACGCGCTTGCCGTGGTCGGTCGTCTTTATGCACTTGGCGGGACACTTCGACGCGCAAAGCCCGCACCCCGTGCACTTGTCGTAATCAATGACGGGCTGATTGTCGGTGAGCGTTATCGCCCCCGACGGACAGATTCTGGCGCACAACCCGCAACCTATGCACCCGTTTTCGCACAGGGCGTGCACGACCTTCGCGCCGCGCAGACAGTTGGAACAGGCGATGTACACCACCGCGTCGGCGGGTATGCGTTTTATCAGCATTTTCGGGCACACCGCCACGCACTTGCCGCACGCAATGCACTTGCCGTGGTCGATTTCGGCATAGCCGCCCTCTCCCACCCTGATTGCGCCGACGGGGCATTCCTTTTCGCAGGAGCCCATGCCCAGACAGCCCCACGCGCACGCTTTCCTGCCGCCCGCCAGCATTTCCATGCTGCGGCAGTCGCCGTAGCCCATATATTCGTAGCGGTCGGCGGCGGCGTTTCCGCCGTTGCAGGCGACGACGACTATCGTCTCCTCCGCCGCGATCTCTATGCCGAGAATTTCGCCTATCCTGCGTTTCTCTTCCGCCGAAGTGGCGGCGCAGCCGCCGACATCGGCTTTGCCTTCGGCGACTGCCTTGGCGAAATCGTCGCACCCCGCGTAACCGCACGCGCCGCAGTTGGCGCCCGAGAGATGTTCGCGCACCTTCGCCACTCTCTCGTCCTCTTTGACGGCAAGTTTCTTGCCCAGCACGGCGAGCAGCACGCCGAACACGAGCGCCAGCGCGAGGAGCACGAGCGCCGAGTAAAGTATAGTCATTGCGTCAACCGCCGACAACAGCCCCGTCATACCGCCCTCCTCACGAAATCATCCCCGAGAACGCGGCGAAAGCCATACTCATTATGGACGCCGTGACGAGGGTTATCGGGAACCCTCTGAAAGGAGCGGGAACGGCTTTTATGTCCATTCGCTCCCTTATGCCCGCCAGCAACAGTATTGCGAGCGTGAAGCCCGCGCCGCTGAATACGCCGTTGAGGAAAGACATCAACAGGCTTTCCGCACCCGCCACGCCGTAGGACTCGATGTTGAGAATGGCGACGCCGAGCACCGCGCAGTTGGTGGTGATGAGCGGCAGATACACGCCGAGCGCGCTGTACAGCGACGGCATGAGTTTCTTGAGCACCATTTCGACGAGCTGCACGAGCGCGGCGATGACGAGAATGAACGCTATTGTCTGCAGATATTCGATACCCGCCGCGACGAGCAGTTTCTGTATCAGCCAGGTGAAAATCGAGGCGATACCCATGACGAATATGACGGCCAGTCCCATTCCGAGAGCGGTGTCCGTCTTCTTGGACACGCCGAGAAATGGACAGCACCCGAGGAACTGGCAAAGCACGAAGTTGTTGACGAACACCGCGCCCACTATGAGCAGAAAGTATGTCATTCGTCTCCTCCTTCGGCGTCGCGCGCCTTCGTCGCTTCCGCGCCCTTATCCGCGCCGTCCGCATTGCCTTCCCCTTCCGAGATTGCCGCCGCCGCTTCCGCGCCGTCGTTTGCGCCCGCGGTCGCGGGTGTGGGTTGCTCGGCAAAGGTCTCCTCTGCCGCCGCGGCGCACTTGGATTGTCTGTCCTTTTCCGCTTTCGCGGATATGGCGTTGATTGCCGCCATAACCAGCCCGAGGGTGAGGAATCCGCCCGCGGGCAGCACGAACACGCTCATGGCGTAGTCCGGCATATCTCCGAGCACCAGCCCGAAGGACGCGTCGCCCAGTTCGCCGACGAACACCGTGCCCGCGCCGAGAAATTCCCTTATGAAGCCCAGCAGCACGAGCGCCAGGGTGAAGCCCAGCCCCATGCCCAGACCGTCCAGCACGGAGTCGCCCACGCCGTTTTGCGAAGCAAAGGCTTCGGCACGGGCGAGAATTATGCAGTTGACGACGATGAGCGGCAGATAAATGCCGAGCGCGTCGTACAGCGCGGGTACGAATTTGCGCAGCAACATCTCCACCATAGTGACGAATGTGGCGATGATGAGGACATACGCGGGAATACGCACCCTGTCGGGAATGACCTTGCGCAACAGAGACACCAGCAGGTTGGAACACACCAGCACGACGGTGGCGGCAATGCCCATGCCCAGTCCGTTGAACGCGCTCGTCGAAATGGCGAGAGTGGGACACATCCCCAGCACCAGACGGAAGACGGGGTTGGACGCGAAAATGCCGTTGGCGACAATCCTGCCCTTGCCTTTGGGGTCGAGAGTCAAAGCCTTGCTCATATCCTACCCTCCGCAACGCAGGTATTCCACGCATAAGCCGCCGTCCGCACGGCGTTGAGCACGGCGCGTGTGGTAAGCGTCGCACTGGTGATGTATATGTCCGACTCCTTGGCGTCGTTTGAGCCCGAGGAGCCGTAATCGGTCATTTCGGAAAGGTCGGTGCCCACGAATTTGGCGAGATTTTCGTCCTTGAGCACCTTGCCGCCCATGGACGCCGTCTCGGAGTGCGAATACACGCTGATGGCGGTGACAATGCCGTCCTCTACGCACACGACCAGCTCCACCGTGCCTTTGTACGCACCCGTGCCGGACACATAGTATGCCACGCCGCGCGTGCCGCCGTCCTCTCCCGCAATGCGGAAAGCGCCCAGCACTTCGCCCGCCGTGGCGGAGGAATCGACCGCCAGCGAAGCGTCCGAGGTCACCTTGTCCGAGCCTATCCCGTATATGCCCGCCACTTCCGCGGCGATTGCGGCGTCGGGGTCGACATAGGTGAGATAGTTGAGCGCGCCGAGCAGCACTCCCGCGACGAGAGCGATTGCGACGAGCACGATTATGCACGCGAAGATGTCCTTGTGAAAGACGGGCTTGCGTTTTGCCGCCGCGCCGTCGCGCACTTCGTCAGGCAACGCACTCACCTCCTTCCGCCGCGGACTCCTTCTTGCGGGCGCGGTTGCGTTTCCACGCCAGCCACTTGTCGGAGAGTTTCACTCTCGGCGTGCCGAAAGGACGGGGGCGTATTCTGTCGAGCAACGGGGTGACGATGTTCATAAGCAGAACGGCGTAGGACACGCCTTCGTTCATCGACCCGAATTTCCTTATTATGACGGTGAGCAATCCCAGCCCCACGCCGTATATGAGCACGGCAACTCCGCCCTTGGGAGAGGTGGAATAGTCCGTCGCCATAAACACCGCGCCGAACACGAGCCCGCCGCCGAGAAGATAGGTCCACACATATTCGCCGACATAACCCGTGTCGGCGTAGAATATCGCCGTAAACACAGCGACCGCCGAGATGTAGATGACGGGAATACGCACATCTATGACGCGACGGACGGCGAGATATATCCCGCCTATCAGCACGGCGAGAGTGGACACTTCGCCCGCGCTTCCGCCTATCCTGCCGAGGAACATATCCAGCGCGCTCAGCCCTTCCGCGGGATTCGCGCCGCTTTCGAGCGCCTGTTTCACGGCGTCGAAAGGCGTGGCGGTGGTGATTGCCGCGGGCAGGTCGATGTTGAGCGCTTCCTTGAAATAGACGAACAGGTTTGCGCCGTCCGACAGGTCTATCGGCGCGACGAAACGCGTCATCACTCCCGCCCACGCCAACATAAGGAATATGCGCGCCGTGATTGCGGGGTTGGCAAAATTCCTGCCTATGCCGCCGAAGAGCATTTTGACTATGATTATGGCAAACGCCGCGCCCACCATGGGCACATAGAACGGCACAACGGGCGGCAGATTGAGCGCGAGAATGAGCCCCGTCACGATTGCCGAAAGGTCGCCGACGGTCTGGCGGCGTCTGGTTATCACATTGAACAGCCACTCGCAGAAAACCGCCGTCCCCACGCTCAGCACCGCCATGAAAAGCGTGTAGAAGCCGTAGAGCAACATCGCCGCGACAAGCGCGGGCAACAGCGCGATTATCACATCGAGCATAATGCGTCGCGTGGTGGCGGGCGAGGTGATGTGCGGGGAAGCGGAAACTATGTACTTGCTCATTTGCCGCCCCCCCTTCTGAGAGTTTTCTTGGCAAGGCGCACCGCCTGCACGAGCGGACGCTTCGCGGGGCACACATAGGAACAGGTGCCGCACTCTATACAGGCGTTGACATTCAGTTTCTCCGCCCTCGCGAAATCCTCGTCGAGCACGGCGTGCTCGATTTCACGCGGGGAAAGGAACATCGGACAGCTTCTGAAACACCGTCCGCAGTTTATGCACTCCGAAGCGGCGGCACGGCTTATCTGCTTTGCGTCGAGGAAAAGCAACGCCGAGGTGGTCTTGGTGCAGCACGCCTCCAGCCCCGCCTGCGCGAACCCCATCATGGGACCGCCGCTTATCACCTTGTCGGTGACGGTCTCGGCAAGGTCGCCGCGGGTCTTTTCGTAGACGAAGGAATACGGCGTCCCCGAGCGCACCCAGAAATTGCCCTGCTTCTCCACGCCGCCGCCCGCAACGGTGAGAGCGCGCATATACAGCGGCTCGCCGCAACGCACCGCACGCGACACGGCGTAGGCGGTGTGAACATTGTCCACCACACACCCGACATCGGCAGGCAACGCGCCCGGCGGCACCTTTCTGCCTGTGACGGCGTATATCAGCTGCTTCTCCGCGCCCTGCGGGTACTTGACGCGCAGGCGCACCACTTCCAGCCCGTCGCCCTCGAAAGGTCTGAGCGCGGCGACGGCTTCCCGTTTGTTATCCTCGACGGCGATGAACGCCTTTTCTGCGCCGAGCGCCCGTTTGAGCAGGCGCACGCCGTCCGCCACTTCCTCGGCCTTTTCCGTCATCAGACGGCAGTCGCAGGTGATGTACGGCTCGCACTCCGCGCCGTTGACGACGAGGATGTCCGCGCCGCCGCGCGGCGACAACTTGATGTGCGTGGGGAAACCCGCTCCGCCCATACCGACGATACCCGCCTCGGCGATACGCGCCTTTATGGCTTCGGCGTCGGCGTCCTCGGGAAGAGGGGCCAGAAAACTTTTTTCGTAAAGGAAGTCGTTTTCGATGACGATGTGACGGCACTTGCCGCCCGTCGCCGTGGGCAGGGTGACAAAGCCCCTGACAATGCCCGAAACCGGAGAATGTACCGCCGCGGACACATAGCCGGAAGGCTCGGCAACCAGCTGTCCTTCCAGCACTCTGTCGCCGACGGAAACGATTTCCCGCGCGGGAGCGCCGATGTGCTGGGACAGCGGCAGACGGATTTCCTCGGGCACTTCGGCGGGGGAAAGCGGAATGTCCGCCGTGCCCTTGCTGGCAGGCGGATGAGTCCCGTGTCTGAATGTTCCGAGCATAAACTTGTGCGGCATACCGTAAAATCTCCGGTCGCCTGCGCGAGAGCGCCCGCGCACGACCAACACACTAAAGATTATAAGTCAAGAACCGCCCTCTGTAAATACCGAAAATGCAGAATAGCCGCGGCCGTCCGCGCATTTTGCCGCGCGGAGCGGCTTATCCCGCGGAGTTTCCGAAGCGGCGGGTCACCGCCGCCGAGCAGAAACCGAACACGGCGAGCAACACCAGAAATCCGCCGAACACCCTGCCCAGCACCTCTCCCGCCGTGCCCGCGGCAAGCCACGACGAAGCCGCCGTCGCAATCACTGCGGGCGGCAACACGAAAAGCAGTTTGCCGCCGTCCACCAGCCCGTTTTTGATATGCACCCCCAGCGCCGCCGCGCCCGTGGGCACGAACGCCGCAAGATTGACGAACTGCGCCGACCGCTGCTCCACGCCGAGAGCAAGCACCAGAAGCGGTATGGTCAGCGTGCCGCCGCCCATTCCCATACCGGCGAGCACGCCGCCCGCCGCTCCCGCAAGCACGAGATACAACACTCTCATTTTTCCTCCGTTTTCCGTCCCGTTCCGCCCCGCCCGTGCCGCGGTTCGTCCGAAACGGATTCACACAACAATAAGGGTTTTATTTTGCGATTTTGCGCAATAAACGACGGTTTTGCGCATTTCATTGTCCGAACAACATCTTTATCCCCGCGAACATCATCACGCCGTAAAACAGTTCTTTGAGCAGTTCGGGCGACGCCTTTTTCAGCAGCAGCGCGCCTATTATTCCGCCCGCGAAAACGCCCGCCGCCGCGGGCAGGTCGGCGACATATTCTCCCGCCCCGCCCAGCGCATAGACCAGCGCGCTTACGGCGCACAAAGGCAGTATGAGGGCTATCGCCGTGGCGTGGGCTTTCTTGTCGGGAAGCCCCGCCACGAAGGTGAGGACGGGCACGGCGAGCATACCCCCGCCCGCCCCCAGAAATCCGTTGACCAGTCCCACGAAGGCTCCCGCGCACGCCAGCAGGGCGTTGCGTTTTCTCCTCTCTTTCGCGCCCGCGAAGGCGTAAGCTGCAAGGCGGGTTTTGCCGCCCGCGAAATCGGCAATACTGTTGACCATAAAACACCTCGCCGTTTATTATCGTTAATTTGGCGGGAATTATCAAAAGCGTTTGCCAAACGCCCGCGCGTTGTTGTAGAATACATAAGCCTATAATCTGCGCGCGGTGCGCGCGTAAGGCGCAACAAAGCAAACATTCCAATGCCGTCAAGGCGTTAAGGGTAACTATGAACAAAAAGAAACTTTCAATCATCGCGCTCATCATGTGTCTCGTCGTGGTCTTCCTCGCGGCGGTTCTCGTCGCATGCGACCCCAAATCCGGCGACGACGGCACGACGGATTCCGTCGAAGCCACCGAGGGTCTTCTCATCGCCAACTCCGATTTCAAGGTCATCGGCGCAAGCGGCGATTTCCCCCGCACGATAACCAACTGGACAGGCGCGAAACTGTACAGCTCCTCCTCCGTCCACGGCGATGTCATAGCGGGCGCGGTCAATCTGACCGCCGCCACTTACGAGCAGTACCGCAGTCTGTGGAAGGACGACGACAACACCGTCTACAATCTCCTCACGGCGGGCGGCCGCTACGGCGCGGACGACGAAATCAAGAACGCGCTCATGATTTACATGCCGACGGAAGACGAGGTGACCTCCGAGGACGAGGACTACGGTCCCACCGCGTACGGCTACACCTCCTCCTCTTTCACCATTGAAAAGAATTCCTACTACAAACTCTCCGTGGATGTGCTGACCTACGACATCGCGGGCACGGACAAAGAAGGCAACGAACCCGGCGCGAGGATTTATGTGTCCTCCAACACCTATGCCGAAATCGCCGCAATCGACACCAAAGGTCAGTGGGTCACCTACGAAATCTACATCGAGGGCGCGTCCGACGCCGGCAACACCCTCACCGTCAACTTTGCCCTCGGCAAATATTCCTCCTATTACACCGACGGTCTCACCACGGGTTACGCGTTCTTCGACAATGTCACCCTCGAGAAACTCGCCGACGACACCGACGAGACCGCCGCCGAGAAATACGCCGACGCCGTAAAGCGCGAGCTCAAACAGTACGAAGACAACAAGAACGACGCCGCTTCGCCCGTGACGGTCGCCACCGCCACGCTCAAGTTGCCCAACGCGCGCTTCGAGTTCGGCTCCACTTCCATTTCCTCCTCCACCGCTCCCTCCAACTGGTCGGTGGTGAGAGGCAATTCCTCCGAGAGCGACCCCGCGCCCTCTTCCGACCGCTTCAACGGCATAGTCGACCTCGACACCTTCGAGAAAGACTATTCCTCCTATATCAGCTCGACCTATTATCTGCGTGACAGCGGCACCGTCTCCAAGTACAGCCCCGCGACGCAGCTTGCCGGTATTGACGACACCATAGGCGAGCGTGACGGTATTTACGGCTCGGGTGCCTATCTCGTGTCGCAACAGCTGATGACGGCGCAGGGCATCAAGTCCTCCCGCAAAATCGTCATCGAGAAGAACAAGTATTATGTCGTTTCCATCGACCTCTATCTCGTCAACATCTACGGCGCGGGCGCCACTCTGCGCCTTTCGGGCGACGGCGAGGACATCGAGATAAAGGGCATTGCTTCCGACGCTTCGTCGGACACCGTGCTGTACGGCTCCGCCAACAGCGGCGCGTCCTCCGCGGGCTGGACAACCTATACCTTCGTCATCCACGGCAACCAGTACAGGGATATGTCCTACAATATGGAAATCTGGCTCGGCACCGAAGGCACCAGCAGCAATACCTCGTCCACCTACACCAAGTTCACTTCCACCACCTCGTCGGGGTCTTCCGCCACCACCTACACCGCGGACGGCACTTTCTCCACGGGCTGGATGTTCATCGATAATCTCACTCTCGCCGAGACCGACGAAGAGGACTTCGATTCCGCCGTCGCGAATGCGACCGACTTCACCCTCGACGCGGCGGGATCCACCGATGCTCAGACCGTGAAGGTCGACCTCGCCACCGACAATCTCTTCTCCGCGTCCGCAGGCTCCGCGGGTACGGGTATCGACGGCGAGTTCAACCCCGTCGGCTCCGACGCTTACAGCACGGGTTCGCTCGGGCTGTCCGCGGGCATAACCTTCTCCGCGAGCACCGCCGACAATCCCGCAGTCGTCGACGCGTCCTTTGTCAGGACGGGCGTCGTCAATGCCGCGACGGGCGAAGGTCTCCCCGAAGGCGTCGACGCTCCCCTCACCCCCTACGCCACCGAAAGCGACTTCGCGTTTATGCTCTATTCGTCCAAGTCGACTTCGTTCGCGTATGACACCGACGAATTCGAAATCGTGCCCAACACCTTCTACCGCGCGTCTCTCTGGGTCAAGACCGAGGACATCAAGAGCGGCAAGGGCGCGTATGTCTATGTGATGCAGAAAGGCGAGAAGGACGGCGACGACCCCGTGGAACTCGCTTCCTTCACCTCCGTCAACACCTCCGAAGTCGAGGATAACAACGGCTGGACGGAAATCACCGTGCTCTTCCGCGGCGATGTCGATTACAAGACGGGCACGGAAGGCGAAAAGGTGTTCCTCCGCCTGGCTCTCGGCACCGGCGACAGGTATGCGGCGACCACCCTCACCTCAGGCGCGGCGTTCGTCACCAACATGAGCCTCACTGAGATAACCTATTCCGACTACAACGGCACCTCGACGGGCACCTACATCAAGAAGGTGGATTTCAGCACCACCTCGTCCAACTCCTTCACCAACGGCGCCTTCGACAACATCGATTTCGCCGAGGACGAAGCGCTGTCGTCGGGCGGCGTCCTGTTGCAGGACAGCAACGCCGCGGGCGTTCCCGCCGACTGGACTCTCTCGGACAAGACCCTCGACGACAATTTCGTCGGCGGCATAATCAAATTCAATTCCGACGGCACCGCCAGCACGCAGATTGACAATCTGTTCGGCAACGGCTACGCCTTCTTCAATCCCGTATATCCCGACGGCACCGACGATGTGATAGCCGCGGGTGGTCCCAATATGCTCGTGCTCGCGGGCAAAGGCGGCAACAAATACAGCGTCGGTTACACTTCCGATTCCTTCACGCTCACCGCTTCCACCAACTACACGATCAGCGTGTGGGCGCGCGCCGAAGTCGGCACAAAGGGTATGATTTATCTCGCGGGCGAGGCCTCGGGCAGCGAACGCGACGGCAACACGCTCTACTTCGTCGTCGAAGGCGACGGCGCGTGGCACCGTTACACCTTCAACATCAGGGTCGGGCTGACCTCCGTCTCTCTCGAACTCGGGCTGTGGCTGGGCGAAAACGCCGACATCACGGGCGCGGTCGTGGGCGACGGCGAGGGTCAGGTGACCGAGGACAGTCTCAAATCCTCCGGCGTCGTCGTGTTCGATTCCGTCACGATGCGTTCCACCCTCACCGACGAGGACTTCGAGGACGGCGCGGCGGACGATTGCACCCGCTACATCGACTTCAACTCCGACAGCTTCGACACCCTCACCGACACATCTGACAACCGCGGCGAACTCACCTCTCCCGAGAACTGGACGAGCGCCGTCGGCACCGACCAGAGCTCTTCCGACACCACCTCGGGTGTGCTGTACCTCGATAAGGACGGCGGCTATGTCGACCTCACCGACGACGGTTACATTTCCCTGTTCGATCCCGACATCGACATAGACGATTTCGTCATCGACGACGCCGAAGTGGACTCTGCCCTCGCCAGCGGCGAATACGCCGACAGGATCGCCGAGATTATGGCGGAAGGCGAATACGACACCGAACGCGACGCGCTCATCTACATCCTCAAAAAGGACAAATACGACGCGTTGATGAAAGACCTCGGCGTGACCTGGGACGACATCCTGCCCGACGCGGGCGTCGGTCCCGACGGCAACAGAATCCTCGTCGTCAACAACACCGCCAACAGCGCGTTCTACTACTATTCGTCCAACTACACCCTCTCCGCGGACAAGGCGTACAAGATTTCCGTCAGGGTGTACACCCACGGTATCGGTCACATCGACGAACTGAGCTTCGAAGCGGCGGACGACCTCGGCGCGTATGTCGAACTCTATCTCGGCACCTACAACGACTCCTCGTCTCCCCTCCGTCTCGCGAACCTCAATCCCACGGCGGCGGAAGGCTGGCAGACCGTCACCTTCTATGTCATGGCACCCGCGGAAGATGTCACAGGCGTGCAGCTGCGCCTCGGTCTCGGACTCTATGACGCCGAGAATCCCGACCTGCTCCTCGGCGGCTATGCCTTCTTCGACGCGGTCACCTTCGAGGAAATCTCCGTCAGCGACTACGAGAACGCCAAGGAATCCATTGCCGACGGCGACAAGTACAACGCCGCGTACAATGTGCCCGAAGCGCCCGAAAGCGGCGACACCTCGGTGGACAACGACCCCGAGACCCCCGAAAACACTTTCAACCTCGACAATCTGTGGTGGATGATACCGACCATACTTCTCGCGCTTGCGACCATAGCCGTCGTCATCGTGTTCTTCGTCAAGAAGTACGGCAAGAAGTTCGCAAAGAAAGCGGGCGAAGAGGAAGCCCCCGTCGAGAAAGAAAATCTCGACAATGTCAACCGCAAGAAGAACAACTACGACGACTTCAACGAATAATCCGCGCCCGTCGCGGTGACGACCGCTCGGCGGTCGGCAAACGCAACGATTCCCCCGCCCTTGCGGCGGGGGTTTTCTTTTGTCCGTTCCCTGTCGGCGACGGCAGTCGCCGTCCGTCGCTCGCCACGCCCTTGCGCCGTGTTCGCCGTCCGTCGCCCGCTCCGCATTTGCATTGCGCCCGCAGTACGCGCCCGTCTTCCCGAGCGTTCGCCCGAACAGTCGGCGCGTTTCCTCATTTTTCGTCCGCTTTCGGCATATTCTTTCCCGAGGCGAAAAAATTGAACAATACCGTCAGATCCTTTTCCATTGTCACGGCGTTCTCCGTGCTCACGCGACTGTTGTCCTTTCTGTTCAAGATATGGATGTCGCGTTCCCTCGGCGCGGAGACCGTGGGAATATACCAGATTGCCCTCAGCGTCATACTGTTGCTGTTCTCCCTGACGGCGGGCGCTCCCACCGTGCTGTCGAGAAAGGTCGCCGAATGTGCGGGGCGCGGAGACACCGCCCGTCAGAACGCGCTGACCACGGCTTCGTTGCTCATAGGGGGCGGCGTTGCCGTCGCGCTGTGCGTGGTTTTCTACGCCTGTTCGCGCTTTCTCGGCGGCATTTTCGCCGACGAAAGGTGCATACCCATATTCCTCATAATGCTCCCCGCCCTCGTCACCTCCTCCCTCTACGCTCCGCTGCGCAGCTGGTTCTGGGGACGCAAGAAATTCATCGTGTTTTCGGCGACGGAACTCGGAGACGAAGCTTTCAAGATAGGCTTCTCGCTGTTGTTCGCGGGCGGACTGGTCGCCTCGCTCACGGGCGCGCAGGGCGTCGCCCTCGCTCTCGTGCTGTCCGATGTGCTGTCCGTCACCGTGCTCGCCGTCCTGTTCTTCAAGGCGGGCGGCAGGCTGTCCCGTCCCTCGGGCGGCAAGGAACTGTTGTCGGCGACGCTGCCGTTGTCCGCGGTGCGCATACTCACCTCGCTGTCGGCTTCACTCACCGCTCTCGTCATACCCAAACGGCTTGTCGCGGGCGGAATGACGGTGGAATACGCGACGGCGCAATACGGCAGAGTTGCGGGCATGGCGCTCCCGCTCATTATGGCGCCCGTCACCGTCATCGCCGCCCTGTCCGTCGTTCTCACCCCCGACATCGCCGAACTCGCCTCAAAAAAACGCTACGACGAAATACGCGAAAAGGTGCAGACCTCGCTGTTGTTTGCCGCGCTCGTCGCTTCGGCGTTCTTTGCGCTGTATATGCCGCTCGGCAAGGAACTGGGCTCCTTCTTCTTCGGCGACGAAGTGGCGGGCGCGTTCGTTTCGTTCGCCGCCGTCCTCATCTTTCCGCTCGCGCTCAATCAGGTCACCACGCCCGTGCTGAATTCCCTCGGCATGGAAAAAGTAACCTTCGCAAGTTGCGTGGCGGGGCTTGCCTGCACGCTTCCCTGCATATTCTTCCTGCCGTCCGTGATAGGCATATACGCCGTAGCCGTGGCTTCCGGCGCGGCTTTTGCGGTCACCTCGCTGATAAACTGCATAGCCCTCAGAAAAAAACTGGGCAAGATAGGAGGCACGGGCAAGACCGCCGCCGTATGTCTGTTCTCCTTCCCGCTCGCGCTCCTGGGCTTCTTCTCGGAAAGACTGCTTGCGCCCCTAGTCGGCGCCACGGGCACGCTCATCATACTCGCCGTCGTCCTCGCTGGACTGTTCGCCCTGTTCGTCGCGGTCTTCGGGATTGTGGACATCAAAGCCTTCTTCGCGATGGCACTTCCCACCCGCGCCGACTTCTCCGCCGTGCTTGCAAAACGCAGAAAATCCGCCCGTCCGCGCAAGTGCGCACAAAAAAAGAGACGGAAAACCGTCTCCACCGTGTACTGAACGCATAAAAAACGGGCTCGGCGGCAAAATACCGCTATGCTCAGTCTGTTCGTCAGGTGCATTGTAATCTACTTCTTCCTGCTCGTCGCAATGCGGCTTATGGGCAAACGGCAGCTCGGCGAGTTGCAACCTTTCGAATTCGCCATAACGCTGGTGGCGAGCGAGCTTGCCTGCATACCCATGGGCGACCCCAATATCCCCATAGTGTACGGCATAATCTCGGTGTTCACGCTGTTTCTGGTGCACATCATCATCACCAAACTCGCCGTAAAGAGCGTGCGATTCCGCAAGGTGCTCAACGGCAAGCCCGTGATTGTCATCGAACGCGGCAACATACTGCCCGACATCATGAAAGAACTGAACATGAACATCGACGACTTGCTGGAAGCCCTGCGCGGCAACGGATATTTCAATCCCGCGGAAGTGGAATACGCAATCGTGGAGACCAACGGTTCGATGACGGTTTTGCCGAAATCCGAGGCTAAGCCGCTCACGCCCGCCGATATGCGGGTGGAATTGCCGCGCTCCAGCATGCCCGTCACCGCCATAATGGAGGGCAACTTCATGGGCGCCAACATCGCGGCGCTCGACGGTATCGACAAGGAACGCGTGCTCGGACTGCTTTCTTCCGTCGGCATAGAACAGAAGGATGTGCTGCTGTTGCTGGTGGCGGGCGACGATGTGTTCGTGCAGCCATACAAAGGCGACAGTCTGACCGTGCGTTTCCCCGTCGCCCCGCGTGAAGAGGAACATCACCCGCCGGAAAGGCTGTCGGAGGACGCAAAATGAAAAGACTCGCAATAGCCTTAGCCGTGCTTGCCGTCATCCTTGCTGCGGGCATTGCCGAAGCGGTGTATGTGGACAAGGTGTTTGCCGAACTCGAGGACGGCATAAACGCCCTTGAAGCGGCAATCAAATCTCCCGAGGACGACGCCCTCGACGAAGTGCGCGAATTGTCTCAATGGTGGGAATGCAAACGCAAGGGGCTGGAACTGTTCACCTACTCGCCCGATATGCGCGCCTTTTCCGTCGCGCTTGCCGAGACGGAAGGGTCGCTGGAGTGCGGCGACGACAAGAACGCGCTGAGCAAATGCCAGTCTCTGCTGACTACGGCAGAAAACATCCACAATATGCTGGACTTCAACCTCGCCGACATAATCTGACCGCGCCGACAGGGACGCAACGGGCGGCACACCGCGACACGAAACGGGCGACACGGCGCGGCATACGGCGCAACGCAGGGTACGGACTCACGCTAAGAAAGACTTCAGATTGTAGATGTCACCGGCTCCGAGGAAAAGCACGATGTCGAACTCGGCGGCAAACAAATTGACATAATCTAGCACTTCTTGCACACTTTTTGCAAGATAAACCCCGCAAAACGGATATTTCTCTTTTATTCTGTCCGCAAGCACGCCGCTGTCCGCGCCCTCGTCGGGGGTTTCGCGGGCGGCGTAGGTGGGCATTATTATCACTCTCTCCTCCCCGCCCAGCACGGCGGCAAAGTCGTCGAGATAGCGCGCGGTGCGCGTGTATGTATGCGGCTGAAACACCACGAGCGGACGGCCATACGCCCGCGCCGCCCGCAGGGCGCAGGCTATCTCGGTGGGATGATGAGCGTAATCGAACACCACCTGCGCGCCGCCGACGCTGCCCGCCTTTTCGAAGCGTCTCTTCACGCCCTTGAAATCGGCAAGTGCTCGGCAGGCAAAGCCGAAGTCGACCCCCAGTTCGCCCGCCGCCGCAACGGCGAACAGCGCGTCGACAAGCAGGTGCGTCCCCGCCGCGGGCAGGGTGAGCGCACATTCCGCTTTGCCGTGACGGACCACTGCCGTCTGCGTGAGCGAACATTCGAGAATTCTCGAAACACCGTATGCGCAACCGCGCATATCTTCCTCTTTTTCCCGCTCTTCGCGCGCCGTCGCCTCGTCCGTCGCGGAGTGCTCTCCTTTTACCGTATGCACATCTGCACATATATCCGTATGCGCTCCCGTGCATATAAAAGCGTTGTCTGCGCCTATCACCGTGCGGGGACATTTTTCGACAAATTCCGCAAAGACGGAATGTACTTCGGCTATCGTGGGATAGCAGTCGGGGTGGTCGCATTCCATATTGGTGACCACCGCAATGTCAGGCGCGAGCGCGAGCAGGTGTCGGCGGTATTCGCAGGCTTCCGTCAGAAAAATTCCGCACGGCAGTTTTCCGTCCCCGCCGCACACCGTGAGATTGCCCATACCCACGGGCTCACCGCCGATGTGCGCGACGAAAGGCACTCCCGCGGCTTTCAGGATGTGTGCAATCATTGCCGTCACCGTGGTCTTGCCGTGCGTGCCAGCAACGGCGACGACCCGGTCGAAGCCCTCCGCTACGCGCGCGAGAAATTCGTGCCGTTCGACGACGGGTATGCCGAGGGCTGTCGCCCGCACGATTTCGGGGTTGGAAATAGGCACGGCGGAAGAACGCACCACAAGGTCCGCCCCGTCGATTATGTCCGCGTCGACGCCCGCATAAACCTCTATCCCCGCGCGCGCAAGCCTGTCTAGGATTTCCGACGGCGTTCTGTCGCTGCCCGACACCGTCGCGCCCGACAGCGCGGCGTACTCCGCGAGCGCCGACATCGACGCGCCGCCCACGCCCGTGAAATGTATATGCTTTCCGCTGAAATCCGGCATACTAAACTATATGCCCCGCGCTTGCCGACCGTGAAAACGCGCCCGCCCGTATTTCGGCGCAAAACAAAACCCCGCGTCGTCGGCGCGGGGTTGCGGTGCGTTTTACTTGTTTCAGAGACGGTGCCGTCCGCCTTTTGCGGTGGCGAACCTGCGGCGAGGGCGACGACGCTCGCAACGCCGCCGCGACCGCGGCTCGCTCTCAGAAGTTGTCGGGGTGCTCGTCGAGAGCCAGCGTGCCGCCGGCATTGAGCAGTCCGTCGGGGTCGAAATAGTGCTTGAGCGCCTTGAGCACATTCATCTGCTGTTCGCCTATCGATCCGGGCAGGAAGGGCGCGAAGAGTTTGCCTATGCCGTGGTGGTGGCTGAGCGCGGCGCCCGACTTGGCAATGGCGTCGAGGATTGTGGCGTGGTATCTCTTGAATTCGTCGAGGTCGGTGGTCTTGATGACGAATATGAAATAGAGGTTGGCGCCCTGCGGATAGCTGTGGGAGATGTGCGTGGTACATATCGCGTTGGGCCACGCCTTGACCGCCTTTCTGACCTCGGTGTGCACGGAAGCCATATTGTCCCAGTTGACGGCGCACTCGAGGGTGTCGATGATTATGCCGTAGTCCTGAATGGTATCGCGCATATAGGGGTCGGAGAAACGCCCGTGCTCCCACGAGGTGGTGACATAGCCCGTCAACGACATTGCGTTGTACTTGTGGGCAATCTTTCTGACATTCTTGACGATGTTGCGTTGCAGCCCCGCTTCGCCGTCGGCGAATCCGAGCAGCAGACAACGGCGGTTGGGCTTGAATCCCTTTGCCGCAAGCAAGGCGTTGAGCGGGCTTTCGGCGATGCCGTACATGTGCATCATCATGTCCGTCTCCTCGGCGTCGGAAAGCCTGAACACGGACGGATAGCCGAATTCACCCTGCATGACCTCACGCATTGCCGCCATGCCGTCCTCCCATGTCGGGAACATATAGGAGAATTTGCGGTGCTTTTCGGAGAGTTTGAACACCTTGAGAGTGACCTCGGTGAGGATACCGAAAGTGCCCTCGCTGCCCATCATGATCTGGTCGATGTTGGGCCCCGTCGCCTTGCGGGGCGCGGAATCGGTGCGGATCTTGCCGACGGGCGTGACATATTCCTGGCACAACACGAGGTCGGCGGCGCAGCCGTAGTAAGTGGAATTCTGCCCGCTGCCGCGCGTGACCACCCAGCCGCCTACGCAGCTGTACTCGAAAGACTGCGGGAAATGTCCGCAGGTGAGGCGGTGCGCCGCGCCGAAATTCTCGGGGGCTTCGTTGAGGATTTTCTCGAGGTCGGGTCCGCTGATACCGGGCTGAACGGTTATGGTCTGATTGATTTCGTTGAACGCTATGACCTTGTTGAAATTCTTGCGCAGGTCGAGGATGATGTTGGGCGAGCGCATACATTCCGTGCCGCGCGTGACGCTGGAGCCGCCGGCGTACACATACAGATACACGCGGTGCTTTTTGGAGAACGCCACCAGTTTTTCGACATCTTCCGTGGTGGACGGATAGACGACGGCGTCGGGGAGATTCTCCACAATGCCCTTCCTCAGGCGCATGATGTCGATCATCGTCTTGCCGTAGCACACCTGCACGCGCTTGAATTCCTCGGTGGTGACATTGTCCTCGCCGACTATTTCGGCAAGTTCGCTCAGTTGCGCGTCGGAAAGACGGCTGGGCGCGGTGATGTCCACCACCTCGTTGCCGACATCCACCATTTCCTTGAAATCGTCGTCGGTGAGGTTGAACTGCTTTTTGATGAGCTTGTAAAGCCCTTCCTTGGGACGCTTCCACGCTGCGGGGTCGCCCCACTTCATAATAGAGCGGTAGCTTCTCTCCACGGGCGGCTCGGTTATCCACTTGGGCTCGAATTCTTTATAAGGTTTGGATGACATATTTTCCCTCCTGTTGCTTCAATCGGTATATATCGACGCCGTGGCGACGAGATTCACATCGGTGCCCGCCACGCCTTTTGCGACTGTGTCGCCGCGGCGGAGTTTCTCCTTTACGAGAATGGTGTCGGCAAGTTTCATCAGTTCGCCGATTTTGTCCTTGGGGATTTCGCCCGCCGTCCTCACGGGCAACACGGGCATGGACGGAAACACCGTCGCCACCGTCGTGCACACCGTGCGCATGGGACGGGTGCTCTCGGCGAGAGCGAAGGCTTCGCCCTTTTTGCAGGTGTTGCCCGAGACGACACCGTTTTCCACTTTCAGCCTGCAGCCCTTGGGGCATACTATACACACAAGTTCCATACCGCCCTCCTCAGTTTTCCTCCAGCGAAATTCCGAGCTCGCTGTCCGCGCCGAGACCGAACGCCGAGAAATCGACCTCCAGTCTCTGCATTTCCGGCGGGCGCAGGAAAGCGAATTTCTTCTTGAAGACTTCCCTGCCGTCCACGGTGATACGGAGAGTCGCTCTGTCCATATCCTTTGCCGAGCGGAAGAACACCACCACCTTGTCGTGGGGCTTGTCGAGACAAATGCGGTGCGGCACATACGAGAGCAATCCCGCCCCGCGCGAAAGCGTCACGCACTTGCCGTCCTTGTCGCCTCTGGCGGCGTTTGCACCCGCGCTTGCCGCACATTCCGACACATAATCCACCAAATCGAACACATTAAGTGCGTTTCCTGCCGAATATATGCCATCCACGCTGGTAGCATAAGACTGGTCGCAGTCGGGTCCTTTGGTGAAAGGATTGATTTTTACGCCGAGACTTTCGGCGAGTTCGTTCTCGGGAATAAGCCCGACGGACAGTATGAGCGCGTCACATTCCACAATGCGCTCCGTGCCCTTTATCGGGCGCATACCGCCGTCCACCGCCGCCACTTCCACGGCTTCGAGCCTGTCCGTGCCGAACACCCTCGTCACCGTGTGCGACAGGTGAAGCGGGATATCGAAGTCGTAGAGACACTGGTGTATGTTGCGGGTGAGTCCGCTCGGCTCGGGCTTGACCTCGTAGACGCCTTCCACTTCGGCGCCCTCAAGGGTGAGACGGCGCGCCATAATGAGACCTATATCTCCGCTGCCAAGGATGACGCATTTCTTTGCGGGCAGTTTGCCCATGAGGTTGACGAAATTCTGCGCCGTACCCGCCGTGAAAACGCCCGCGGGACGGGTGCCCTGTATGAGCACCTGCTTCGCCGTCCGCTCGCGGCAACCTGTGGCAAGCACTATGCTGTCGCCCTCGAACGACACCACTCCGTCGCGGCTGACGCAGTGCACGACGAATCCGCCCTGCGTCTTCTCTATGCCCGTGACGAAAGTCAGCGTGCGACATTCTATGCCGAGGGCTTTCACCTCGTCGATGTATCTTTCGGCGTACTCGGGACCCGCGAGCTTCTCGCCGAAGCGTATCAGCCCGAATCCGTCGTGCACGCACTGTTTGAGTATGCCGCCGAGACGCGCTTCGCGCTCGATCACGACGACTTCCGCGCCCGCTTTTTTGGCGCTTTCCGCCGCCGCAAGCCCCGCGGGACCGCCGCCTATGACAATAACGCCGTACTTTTTCATTGCTCGACCTCCGCGTGTTTGGTGTCGCCGAAAAGTATGCGACTGCCCTCGTCGCCTTTCAGCACCTCTTCGGGCGCGATACCCTCGTGCTCGGCGATGATTTTCACCACGAGCGGCGAACAGAACCCGCCCTGACAACGCCCCATTCCGGGACGGACGCGGCGTTTGACGCCGTCCACCGTGCACACCTTGAGCGGCGATTCCAGCGCGTCTATGATCTCGCCTTTGCTGACCTCTTCGCAACGGCACACGATTTCGCCGTAGTCGGGATTGGCAGCTATATAATCCGCCCTCTTCTCGGCGGAAAGCCCCGCAAGACGCGGAGTGTGCGGACGGACGGGGTCGAAATGCGCCTTTTCTTTGGCGCCGAGCATTTCCTTTGCCCAGCCTGCGACATCCTTTGCTATCGCGGGAGCGGCGGTTATGCCGGGCGACTGTATGCCCGCCGCCTCTATCACATTTTCCGTGAATATGCCCTTGCGCACCACGAAATCCTCTTCGTAGGTTGCCGCGCGCACCCCCGCGAAGTATGTGATGACATCGCCAGCGGAGAGTTGCTCCGCGACATTCTTCTGTTTGCGTATGATTGCGTTCACGCTGTCGAGGTCGGTGGAATTGTCCTCGCGATACGGCTGTTCGTGCGCGTCGGGTCCGACGAGGATGTTGCCGTCCACGGTGCGCATTACGCCGCCGCCCTTGGTGTGTCCGACGGCTTCGTGCCCCTGCTCTCTCTGTTCTTTCGGAAGCGGCGCGAAATAACTCCGCGCAAACGAAGACAGGGCGTAGAACGCCTTTTTCTTGTCGAGGATGAGGTCGGTGCCCTTGCGGGGATGTATGGTGAAAGTCCTGTCGCCCGCCATATCTGCGATTATGTCGCTGAACGCGCCCGCCGCGTTGACGACGAGGGCGGGATACACCTTTCCGCGGTTGGTGGACACGGAGACGACCTTGCCGTCTCTGACTTCCATGCCCGTCACCACGGTGTTGAGGGAAATGCGCGCCCCGTTCATGACGGCGTTGTCGGCAAGGGCTATGGTCACCTTGTAGGGCGACACCACGCCCGCCGAACCCATACGCACCGCGCCCTTGAACCACGACGGCGGGGTCTGCTCTATCTGTTTTATTTTCCTGCGGGAAACGAAATCCACCTTGGGGATTCCGAGCAATCTGCCCTTGAGTATCATGAGCGGCGCGATTATGAAACGCTCCCACCAGGTGCTGAACATGAACATCTGCGTCCACCGCTCGAAATCGCAGCCCAGTTCGCGGCACATCTCGGGATAAAGTTCGTTGCCGCGCAGGACATAATGCAGCTTCGCCTGACCCTTGTGCAGGTCTATGCCGGGGTGTATGCACCCGTCGTTGCGGCAGGACGCGCCCGTGCCCACATCATTGGCTTTGTCGACGAGCAGGACGGAGATGTCGAGACGGCTGAGTTCGCGCGCGATTGCGCAGCCCGTGATACCTCCGCCCACCACCAGCACATCGGGACGGGCGCCTTCCAGCGCGTCGTCGGCGAGAGAGGGCGTCTTGACCTTCTCGGAAAAGCCTTTGAGGCGGATGTCGTTGAGCACGCCGAGCGAACCCTTGGTCACTGCGGCGACGCCGCAACGGTAAATCTTGTCCCAGCTGTCGAGCTCCCCCGTCAGCCTGACGCAACCGCGGTATTCCTCCACGGTGACCTCGGGCGCGATTCTCAGCACCTTATTCCGCACCGATTTCAAATCCATCGTGCAACCTCTTGTAGTCTGTCTTGCCCACATTGGTGCGGGGAAGTTCACGCATACAGATGACGAACTTCGGCTCGTGCCAACGCGAAAGCTTGTAGACTATGCGCTTCTTTATTTCCTTTTTCTGCTCCTCGGTGAGGTCGCCCTCCACGAAAAGCGCGATATAGGGTTTGTCGTTGTCGCGGACTTCCGCCGCCGCACACGCGCCGACGAAAGGCAATTCCGCCGCCACTCTCTCGATTTCCACGGGATAGACATTCATCCCCGAAATCTTGATGAGCCGCTTTTTCCTGCCCATGAAAAACAGCGTGCCGTCGGGCAGATACTTGAAATAGTCGCCCGTCTTCACCCACTTTTTGCCGTCGGCTTCGGCAAAGGCTTCCGCCGTGCCCTCGGGGTCGTCGAGATAACCCGTCATAAGCTGATTGCCCGCCAGCCACAATTCGCCCACTTCGCCGAAAGGCGCTTCCGCCCCCTCGTCGTCTACTATGCGGCATTGCATACCGTCGAGGGGCTTGCCGACGGCGGCGCCGCCCACTTTCACGGGCGACAGCACCGACACGCTGCCCGTCTCCGTCAGCCCGTAACCCGGCGACATGAAACATTCCGCGCCCGCCTCTCTCATGCGCGCGTCGAAAGCGTTTTCCAGTTCGGCGTCCACGGTGTCGCCGCCGACATACACATTCTTCAGCGACGCCACATTCTCGCCCGCGAACTCCCGCGAGGACAACAGTTTGGAAATCATGCGCGGCACGGCAATCATCGTCGTGACGCCGTTTCGGGCGATTGCCTTGATTGCCTTATGCACATTGAACACGGGCAACAGCACGGGCGCCATGGAAGTGCTCATCGACGCGTGCAGTCCGACCAGCAGTCCGAACCCGTGGAACATCGGCAGGGCGACGAGCATTCTGTCGTCCTCGCCGAAGGAATTGTGCGTCAGCGTTCTGAAAAGGTTGTCGGGAAGCGCGTTGACCGCCGCCGCCGACAGCACCACCGTCTTTGCGACTCCCGAGGTGCCGCCCGACCGCATATACACCGCGGGCTGACTGCCGTCGCCGTCGCAGGGCGTGAACCTGCCGCCGCGCGGCAATCCGACGAAAATGTCCATGAGGAACGGACACAACACCTTCTTTACGCCTTTGAGACCTTTGCCGAGTTTTTTGAAATTGATGTCCGAAAGAAAAACGACTTTGGGGTGCTGTTCGGCGACCGCCGAATCGAACTCCCCTCTTTCCATGAGCGGATGTATCATGGAAGCGATTGCACCTATGCGGGAGACGGCATAAAACGCCGTCACGCCCTGCTCGATTGTGGGGGTGGCAATCATGACGACATCGCCTTTGCCCACTCCGAGCGCGGCAAGCCCCGCCGCAACCCTGTCCACTCTGCGGAAAAATCTGCCGTACGCAGTCTTTTTTCTGCCCCGCACGAAAGCCACCGTCCGCCTGTCCTTGGCGCGGTAGTCTCTCATATAGGCATAGATAGACCCGTTTATGCCGCTCATACAACGATTATAATTCCCGCGCGCGCGTGCAGTCAATACGCATTTGAGCGGGCGCAACGGATAACAACACAAAAAAATCTTTTTGTCGCTCCGTATAAACCGCCCCGTCCCTGTCAATACTTCGGGCAAACGGAGGTATCCTATGAGCAAAATGACTGCCGCAGCAAGAAAAGTCGGCGAATTCCTCAAGCGTAATGTTTTCTACATCCTCATCGTGCTGTGCATAGCGTGCGTGGCAACGATAATAGCGCTCGCCGTGACGGGCGACTTCAGCGGTGAAGACGGCGCCGTCGTCGTCAACCCCGACGGAGACCCCGGCGACGATGTGCTTCAGCCCGAGCCCGACGACGATGACGACAAGGACGACGAACAGCAGCAACCCGTCGTCGAACCCCTGTCCTTCGCCTGCCCCGTCAACGGGTCCGTGTCGCAGGAATACAGCGACGCCACCCTGGTGTGGAATCCCACCCTCGGACAATATCAGGTGCACCTCGGCGTTGACTTCACGGGCGACGACCTGTCGGTGTTCGCCGCCGAACGCGGCACCGTCTCCGAAACGGGTTACGATCTCCTCAACGGCTATTATGTCGTGGTCTCCCACGACGACGGATACGAGAGCCGCTACTACTCTCTCGCCGAAAACCTCGAAGTCGAGACGGGCGACGAAGTGACCAAAGGTCAGTTGCTCGGCACCATGGCGGCGACGAGAGGCTCCGAAAGTCTCGCGGGCAACCACCTGCATTTCGAGATGAGCAAGGACGGCGCGGACATCAACCCCCTCGAGGTGCTCGTCCTCGAAGAAAAATGACCGCCGCCGAATAAAAGGCGCGGACAACGCGGGGAGCACTCTCCCCGCACCGCACAAATCATCAGGCACCCACGCAAGATGAAATAATCTCCCCCCTTACGCAGAAGCGCGGCTGTATCAGCCGCGCTTCTGTGTCTTTTCCGTTTTTCGATTACGCCTTGTCCGTCTCGTCCTGCGGGGCGTCGCCGTCGTCGGCGGCGTGCAAACCCGCGCATTGCTTTTCCGCAAATTCCGCAAGGAATTCCACCGTGCCCTTACCGTTGCCCGCGTCGCACTCCGCGGGCTCCGTCCTAGCTTCGTCCGTCGTCGCGCCGTCCTCGCGCACATACTCGTCGCTCGGGTATTTCGCGGGGAATATCGCCGCCAGCAATCCTTCGCCGACGCGGCACCTGCGGTCGAAAATGAGACTGAACACGGGCGTGACCACCATACTCGCCGCCATTGTCACCACGCCTATGAAAGGCGATTTGCCTATGCCCGCCTTGAACGCTTCGCCGAAGGACGGGTCGCCGCCCGCGGCGCGCAACACATAGTATCCCAGCCCTATGATGAGCGAGAAAGTGAGCACGAGACAGGTTATCATCGACGCGTACGCGCCCGCTTTGTTGGCTTTTCTGGAGTACAGTCCGTAGACATACGGCCCGACGAAGCACCCTGCCACCGCGCCCCAGCTGAGGCTCATCATGCTGACGATGGCGTCCACTTCGACGATGGCAAGCACCGCCGACACCGCCACGAACACCAGACAAAGCACACGGATGAGGATGTTGAGATTCTTTTCGGGGGCGTTTTTCCGGAGATAGCCCTTGTAGAAGTCCACGGTCACGGTCGAGCTGGACGACAGCGACAGCGCGGCGAGCGTGGACATCGACGCCGAGAACAACAGCACTATGATAAGCCCGAGCAGCGCGGACGGCACATTGTTCACCAGCATTTCGGGGATGAGTTTGTCGAAATTGCCGTCAGGCACCTCGTCCACGAAACGGGTGACCATACTGCCCATAAAGTAAGCGCCGCAACCGACAATCAGCGAGAAGAAAGTGGAAATGACCGCGCCTTTCTTTATCGCCGCCCCGTCCTTTATGGCATAGAACTTGTGTATGGACTGCGGCAATCCCCACATACCGAAGGAAGTCAGGCACGCCAGAATGAACACATTGAACAACTGATTGTCCAGGAAGGTGCCCCCTGCGGGCGTCGTCGCGCTGGGAATGAGGGTGAGGTCGGGGTCGTTCCACAACGCCGCCAGCCCTTCGCCCCAGTTCATCTGCGGACTGCCCAGCAGCACGAACACGGTGACTATTATGCCGACGATCATTATGAGTCCCTGTATGAAGTCGGTGATGGTGGTGGCGAAATAACCGCCGAGGAAGAGATATATCGCGGTAAGCCCCGCGAGTATGAGCACGCACCACTTGGCGTCTATGCCGAGAGCGGCTTCGAAAATGTAGCCCATGCCCTGATAGACGGACGCGGAATACGGCAACAGGAATATGAAAACGACGAGCGCGGCGAACAGTTTGATGTACTTACTCTCGTACCTTTTCTCAAAGAACTCGGGCATCGTGCGCGCCGCGAGCGTCGTGGTCATGCGCTTGGTGCGCGCGGCGAGCACCAGCCACGCCGCCAGCGTGCCGAGGAGCATATTGCCGATGCCTATCCACACGGCGGACAGCCCGAAATTCCACCCGAACTTGCCCGCATATCCCACGAAAACGACGGCGGAAAAATAGGTGGCGCCGTACGCGAACGCGCTCAGCCACCCGCCCACGCCCTTGTTGGCGAACATAAAGCCTTCCACGCTGGCACTCTTGCGTCGAGTGACGACGGCGACGACGAGAATGACCGCCATATAGACGGCGAAAATCAGCCATTGAGGCCAGACTTCGTTTGTCGCGGAGAGCAATGCTGTCATAGATGTTCCCTCACCCGCTCCCTTGCGCAGATGTGCTTATGCGCACGCGGCGCGGAGCGCTCGTTCCCTCTCATACACATACGCGCAGATGCGTCCATGCACGCTTGCGCAGATGTCCGTATGCCGATATTTT
This sequence comes from uncultured Clostridia bacterium, assembly GCA_944360115.1. GTDB lineage: Bacteria > Bacillota > Clostridia > Christensenellales > CAG-917 > Limadaptatus. The sequence goes on along the minus strand of CALVTH010000005.1, from coordinate 36,177 downwards.
GCAATATCGATGTTTAAGCTGCACAAAAAGCGCATATCAAATGCGCATTTGTGCAGAAGTCATTCCACCAATGCGGGCAGATCCCGCACCGCCCCGACGACGATGTCCGCCTTTATGTCGTACTGCGTCGCCATGGCTTCGTCCGTCTCGCCCGTCAGCACGAGCACGGACACGAATCCGCAGTTGACCCCGAAGGCGATGTCCGTGTACAGCCTGTCGCCCACCATGGCAATCTTTTCGGGAGGCAATGCGAAGCGTCTGGCTATCCTCTCCCCCGCCGCCGCGAACGGCTTGCCCATGACGAGGTCGGGCGACCGCCCCACCGTCAGACGCACGGCTTCGGTGAGCGCGCCCACATCGGGCATGGGACACACTTCCGCGGGACAGAAATTGTCAGGGTGCGTGGCGAAATACGGTATGTCCTCCTGCACCCACCTGCAGAACGAATACAGTTTTTCGTAGGTGAGCGAGGTGTCGAAGGCTATGACCGCGATGTCGGGATTGTCGTCCACGGTCGATATGCCGTACTCGGCGAACTCCTCTTTCAGGCGGTCGTTGCCAAGCAGCAACACCTTTTTGCCGGCGTGATGTTCGAGGAGATATTCGCAGGTGACCTGCCCGCTGGTGTACACCTCGTCGGCGGTCACCTCGAGCCCCAGTCTTTTCAGGCGCTCGATGTAGTCGGTATGTTTGCGGGAACTGTTGTTGGTGAAAAAGCACACTCTTTTGCCGAGAGCGCGCAGACGGTTTATCGCCGCGAAAGAGCCTTCTATCTCCCTGTCGCCGACATACACCGTACCGTCGAGGTCAAATAAAAAAAGTTCGACTTCTCTTATGTCCTTTTTCAATCCTTTTCTCCCTTGCGAGTCGGACAATCAGCCTGCCGCCGCCACCCTGTCCAGAAAGCCCGTCGTCGCCGCGTAATGCAGCAATCCGCCCGACACCGTACCCGCAAGCGCCATTGCCTCCGTCACTTCGCGCGCCGTGAACGCGCTCCGCAGAAAATAGCCCGCGTCGTCGTAGGTGCGCCGCCATTTTCTTTCGGCGGCGGCGAGGTCGATTGCCGACAGTCGGTCGATGAAATCCAGCCTGTATTCTCCGACTATATAACTTATTCTAAAATAACTGTTGACATCGCAAAAGTCAAACATTTCCAGCAATCCCGCACGGTCTCTGCCCGTCAGCGCGGCGAGGCGGGAAAGCGCGGCGTCGTTGTCGACGGGAAGCAGGGTGTCGATTGACGGCGAGGACAGAAAAAGCGTGTAAAACCGCTTGAGGGCGCAGGCGGTGACGAACATATATTCCCCTCGCAGGCGCGGAGTTTTTCCTTTGGACAGCGCGATGCGCGAAAGCACTTCGGCAACGGCGTCGCAGGGCGACGGACGGAAGAGTCCGCCCTCTCCCGCACCCGCGACAAAGGCGTCGTCATCCGCGCCCAGGGACAACAGCGCAATAGCCAGCGAAACGGCGTCCGGGTCCCGCACGACCGCCGACGGTTCGGCTTCCGACCGCGTCGAAAAAAGCACTTTTTCGTCGAACATTCTGTCGAATTCGACGACGGGACGGGCAAGCAGTATGCCCAGACCCGCCGCATAGCACCGACGCGGACAGGCGGCAAGCACATCCCTGTCGAGATACACCTGACTTATTCCGCCGCCCGAAAGAATTTTTTCGCTCGTGGGCGCGGTGAGCAACAGAGCGCATTCCGCCCCCAGTTCGCGGGCGACGGCCTTGCATTTTTCGGCGACTCTGCCCGCCCCCACTCCCAGCACCAGCCTGCACTGCTCCTCAGGCTCGAAATCCTCGTCGGCGTCGTGCGCGCTCACGCGGAATCCGCCCCCTTTCATGGCGGCGGCGACATCCGACGCTATCCGCGCCGTGCCCCTGTCACACATCAACAGAACTCTGCCGTTTTCGACGATTTCCGCCACGGTGGGCGGCACGGACGAGATTATGTCCTCGCCGGCATACACCTTTGCGCCGCCGATGTCCCTTGCAATATCCAGCTTAGTATGTAAAAATTCGCGCATAATTCCTCCGCGCAGAATACTGTCACAATGCTATCACGCCCCGCCGCGCGTATTGTGGCATACCTTTTCCGTTGCCGTCGCTTCGGGTCAAAATATCAAAAAACGCCCGCATTGCGGGCGCGCTTTCCGGCATATTGCGCGGGGGTCAGGGTTTGACGGTAAGGCGGTAGATTTCGTTTTTGGGCACGCCCCTCTCTGCCGCCACTTTCTTGACGGCTTCCTTTTCGGGCATCCCCTCGGCGATGTATGCGGCAAGGTGTTCCTCGGGCGACAACGCAAGCATGGCGTTTTCGACTTTTGCGCCTTCGACGACCAGCACAATCTCGCCGCGCTCCTCGCACTCGAAGGAAAACAGGGAACATTCCGTCACGCTTTCGTGCAATTTCGTCAGTTCTCTTGCGACAATCACCTTTCTGTCGCCGAGTATCGCGCCGAGCTCCGCGGCAATCTTCCCGACATCGTGCGGCGCGGCGTACACGACAATGGGCAGCTCGGCCTTTGCGGCTTTCTCTATGCGCTCTCTCCTTGCCGAAGCCTTTTCGGGCAAAAAGCCGACGAACACGAAGCCGCGGTCGTTCAGCCCCGAAAGAGCCACCGCCGTGGTGACCGCGGAAGGACCGGGCACGCTTTCCACCGCTATTCCGCGCGCTCTTGCCAGCGCCACCACCGTGGCGCCCGGGTCGGACACCGACGGCATGCCCGCGTCGGTTATCAGAGCCACATTTTTGCCGCTTTCGACAAAATCGACTATTTTATCCGCACATTCGGTCTCATTAAACTTGTGATATGCTATAAGTCGCGCAGAAACGCCGTAATGTTCGAGCAGCGGACGGCTCACCCGCGTGTCCTCGCAGGCAACTATGTCCGCCGCACGCAGAATCTCCACCGCCCTGAAGGTGATGTCTTTCAGGTTGCCTATTGGGGTGCCTACTATATACAGTTTAGCCATTGTCGTAAAGAGCCTGAAATTGCGCCGTGGGGTTGCCCGCTCCGTCGGCGACGAAAAGCGAGCCGACGACGAGCCCTTTGCCGCCGCCCTTGCGCGCCGCCATGACGAAGGTGTCCGCCGACGAGTCGGGACGCGGGAAAACGAAGGTCAGCGTCTTGGGTTCCAGCCCGTTCCCGCGCATAATTTCCGTCACATCGGCAAGCCTCGCCGCCTTGTGAACGATAAAGAAATCGCCGCCGAAGCGCAGACACGCCGCGCCCGCCGCGATAAATGCCGAAAGCGTGTCGCCGCTCTCGCGTTTGCTCACCGAGTCGCGGCTCACCGTGCCGTCGTCGAAATCGTAATAAGGGGGATTTGCGACGACTTTGTCGAATGTTTCCCTGCCCAGCAGCCGCGGGGCGTCGGACACATCGGCGCACACCGCGCGCATTTTGTCGGACAGTCCGTTGAGGGCGGCGTTGCGCTCGGCAAGAGCCGCCGCCGCTTCGTCCTTCTCCACTCCAACGACCTCTTTCACGCCCTTTTTGAGCAGGGCGAGCACGCCTATCACGCCGCCGCCGCACCCCAGGTCGAGCAGTCGGTCTCTGGACCCCGCCCGCAAAAGGTTGGCAAGCAGGACGCTGTCCTGCGTGAAACGATAGCCGTCGCCGACGAGAATACGCCCGCCGCACGCGCCGAGAGAGATTTCCTCCGACTTCACGCGCGCACCACCGTTATCCTGAGTTTTGCGGAAATCTCGGGATAGACACGCACCAGCACCTCGAAATCGCCGAAATCGCGTATGCTTTCCTTGATTTCGATTTTTTTCTTGTCGATGACGACTCCCTCTTCGGCAAGCGCGTCGGCGATGTTTTCGTTGGTGACCGAGCCGAACATCCTGCCGCCCTCGCTGCCCGCGCGGGCCTTGACGACGAGGGTCATCTTGACAAGCCTGTCGGCGACGACCTTTGCCTCGGCCTTTTCCGCCGCCATCTTGGCAAGACGCGCCTTTTCGCGCTGCGCCGCGACATAGAGATTCTGCGCCGTGCCCTCCTGGGCAAGCCCTTTCTTGAGAAGGAAATTGCGGGCGTAACCGTCGTTGACTTCGACGATTTCCCCCTTCTTTCCCGTGCCTTTGACATCCTGAACGAGTATGACTTTCATAAAAACTCCTTTACGAAATTATATCACCCGCGCGTATAAAAAACAATACGGCGGGCACAATACTTTCGGTCGCGATACGCGACGGAAGGTGACCGATGAAAGAAATACGCTGCGAAACATCCAACTGCGAACACAACCTCAAATGCAAATGTCTTGCGGGCATAATCTCCGTGGGCGACAACGCCAGATGTCTCAGCCGCATAAAACGCGAAGGCGGCGCGCTTGCGCAGTCCTTTGCCGATGTGGAAGCGGGCGAGGAATTCCACGGCCTGCGCCAGGACAGCATAGTGCAATGCTCCGCCGACTGCGCGTTCAACACCGACGGACTGTGCTGTGCGGAAAACATCTCCGTAAAGGATTCCCTCACGGGCACCAAGTGCCGCTCCCGAGTCACCACAAAAGACTGACCGCGACACGACCGCGCCTTGCGATGACGGGCGACAATCCCCGTGCAGACCGTGTTCAAAGCGCGCGTTAATGTCCGCGCGCAAAGCGTACCCCGTGCAGCGGTCAACGAAGGGCGACACCCCGACACGAACTCGACGGAATCCGTGCCGAGCAACCGCCCGACGCAGACTCGACGGAATCCGCCCCGGGCAGCCGTAATAAAACAAAAGAACATTTTATAATGTAAAAACCGCGCAATAAAGCGCGGTTTTGGTTTTATTCGCGATTTTTCTCCGCAAAGTTTTTCGGTTTTGCAACGCTTCGGCGGGACAAGCAAATCACCGCACGCCGTTTTTCAAGGCTCTTCCTCTCTTTCTTCTCCGTCGGAACGCCCGCAATCTCCCGCGTTTCCGTTCGCGCGTTCGTCTCAGGCTGTTTCGTTGCCGCTCTCGCTTCCGTCTTCCTTTTCCGTTCTGTCCGCCTCTCGCCCGTACTCGTCGGGGGCGTTTCGTCGCCCTCCGCGGCCATTCCGCCCGCTAATTTCGCCTTTTCGAGTCTTTCTGCGCCTTTTGACCGACGATATTACGGTAACGGCAATCGCCGCCGCGGCAAGTGTGAACAACGCATACGACGAGGCGGGATAGATATCGGCAAGCGCTCCCACGAACTTTCCCGCGCTCTCGTCGGCGGCGAAAGCCACGCCGACCACCGCGGAAAACGGCACGGAGGTTATTCCCCGAGCGGTACTCAGCACCACCCTTTGCACGGCGCCGTCCGTCGCCACGCACACTCCCGCGCGCGCTCCCGCTCCGCTGTCGTATATCACGGTGTCGCCCGTCCGCGCTTCCTTCCCGTCGCAACTGCGGAACGCGAGAACGGTGCGCCCTTGCACCGCATCGGGCACGCCTTCGTCGCCGACATAGCAGTAGCCGTCGCCGCCGAAGGTGGGATAGCCGCAAACAACCGTCGCCACTCCGAACACCGCCGCGGCGACTGATACGGCAACGCAGACCGAAATGAGCGCAAGACACAGCGCGTCAGTCACCCGCGCGAATACGGACGGCGCGCCGCGCGCGCCGTTTGCCGCTTTCATATCACGCTCCCGCCGTGACGGTGGCGGTTATTTTGACGGAAAGCGCATGACCGCCTTCCGCGGGCGACACCCTGACTTTCAGCAAAGTCCTTTCGCCGTCCTGCGAGGGAGAAGCCGTTTTGTAGTCGGAGCTCGCGCTGTATTTGCCCGCATTGACTATGAGCGAGCCTACGCCCGCGTTCTGTGCCAGCGCGGTTATGTTGCCCACATCGCGCGTCAGCACGAGAATCCACGCTTCGGTGTCCGAGGGCAACCCTTTCGCGGCAGCGGCAAGATCCGAACCCGTCCTCCAGAAAACTCCCGAGGAATACAGCGCGGCTTCCGTGCCGCCCACACGGACCAGGCCGTCGACGACCGAGAATGTCGGGCCGCTCTCAGCGCCCTTCCATGTCAGCGTCCCGTCCGTCTCACCCGTCACGAACGCCCGCGCGTAACCGTTGAGCGCGGAAGAAAGAACGGGGTCGAAAGCGTAATTCGTGCACAGTTTCATGCACATTTCGTCGTAGGCGTCCACGGCGGCGATGTCCGATAACGCGTCGCCGCTCGCGTCGGTATAAAATGCGCTCGGCCACACCCAGCACACCGTCGCGCCCACGGACAGCGCGGAGACGAAACCGGTGGGGTCGGTCGAAATGCCCGCGACCGCAAGTCTTTCTCCCGCCTTGTCGGTGTCCGTATAGGTGTCGCCGAGGGCGGAAAAGTCGTATTTCGAGTACGCCGACCTCGCAATCGGATTCAAATCGGCGTCCCTCACGAAAAACACGACGGGAAGCACCGCGTCGTTGGTTTCCGAAAAGGTCCACGCCACATCGTAGCCGTCGAAGGACGGACCTTCGAGGACGGCGCTGCCGCTGTCGCCCGGCAAAATCGGGGTGGCGTCGTCGAAAAGCGCGAGAGTATAGTCGGCGTCCGAAAAAGGAAAATCGCCCGAAGTTGTATCGGACGACCAGGTGTAGGTTGCGCTGAAAGCCGCAAGAGTGCCCGCTGCCGTGCAAACGAGCGCGGCGGCAATGATGACGGCGATTATCGCCATCGTGCGAAGCCCGCGTGAATAACGGTTGTCCATAGAAATCCCCTTAATTCAATCCGTTTTGATTGCACTGCCCGAGTTTCGACAAAATCCGTCACAATTCGACAAGCTCGGACAGAAAAAGGGCAAGGTGCGACTTGCACCCTGCCCTTTCGGTTAATACACGGTGATTATGCCGTAACGCATACGGTAATTACGCCGCAATGCCGGTCCGTTATTTGATTTCGGCGGTCGCGCCGACTTCCTTGAACTTGGCAACGAGGGCTTCCGCCGCTTCCTTGGGCATAGCCTCTTTGACGGTCTTGGGTGCGCCGTCGACAACGCCCTTGGCTTCGACGAGGCCGAGTCCGGTGGCGTCCTTGACGACCTTGATGACCTGCACTTTGTTGGGGCCGACTTCTTTGAGGACGACATCGAATTCCGTCTTTTCCTCTTCCGCGGGGGCCGCTTCCGCCGCGCCGCCTGCCGCCGCCACCGCTACGGGTGCCGCCGCGCTGACGCCGAATTCCTCTTCGAGTTGCTTAACGAAATTGGACAGCTCGAGGACGGTCATGCTCTTGATTTCTTCCATAAGTTTCTGAAGGTCTGCCATTTTTATTTCTCCGTAATTTTTTTATTTTTGAATTTGTCTCAGCCGAACGATTCCGTCAAGCCTGTTGTTCCTTTTGCTCTGCGATTTTGCTCAGGCACACAGCGAGTTTGGTGATGGGAGACTGCATGCTGCCGAGCATCTTGGCGATGAGGATTTCCCTCGGGGGAATGGCGGCAATCGCTTTGACGCCGTTTTCGTCAAGGAATTCGCCCTCGACCATACCGCACTTCGCCTTCATTTTGTTGAACTTCTTGATACTCTCGACGATGATTTTCGCAGGAGCGATTGCGTCGTTGTCGGAAAACGCCACTGCGGAAGGTCCGTTGAGAGCCTCGTCGAACACGGTGTAGCCCAGTTCGTTGAAGGCACGCTTGACGAGGCGGTTCTTGAGAACCTGATAGTCAACGCCTGCGGTGCGCATCGCCTTCCTGAAAGCCGTGTCTTCGGCGACATTGAGTCCCATATAGTCGATGACGACGATGGACTTCGCAGCCGAGATCTTGGCTTTGATGGCTTCGACCTGCTCTTCCTTTGCGGCAAGAACTTCTTTGGATGCCATTGTTACCTCCTTGTAAAATAAAATTCGTCATCCTGAGCACGGAATGACGAATGCGGAAAAGCATTATACAATCCTCGGCAAGCACGCGGAGCGTTTACGGCACAGGCCACTTGCTGTCTCAGGAACGCGCTTATTCTACCAAAGCGCACGGACGATGTCAACCGAATCGCGCATATTGCGCGAAGGGACGGTTTTGCGTGTCACGCCCATTCCGTCCGCGCGCCGAAACGGCGTGCGGACGGAAACGGAGTTCAGTTCGTCTTGTAAAGCACCTTGACGGAGGGACCCATGGTGGCGGCAAGGCAGACAGACTTGAGATACTGTCCCTTGGACGCTGCGGGTTTGGCCTTGACGAGGGCTTCCATGACGGTGTTGAAGTTGTCCATCAGCTTCTCTTTGCCGAAAGACTTCTTGCCGATGGGGACATGGACTATAGCGGTCTTGTCGACTCTGTACTCCACTTTACCGGCTTTGATGTCGTTGATGGCGCGGGTGACATCCATGGTGACGGTGCCGGACTTGGGGTTGGGCATCAAGCCCTTGGGGCCGAGCACACGACCGAGACGGCCGACGAGACCCATCATATCGGGAGTGGTGACGACGGCGTCGAACCCGAACCAGTTCTCGGAAGTGATTTTCTGAATCATATCTTCCGCACCGACGAAATCGGCACCGGCGTTCTGCGCTTCGATAGCCTTGTCGCCCTTGGCGATGACGAGGACGCGGACGGTTTTGCCCGTGCCGTGAGGAAGCACGACGACGCCCCTGACCTGCTGGTCGGCGTGACGGGGGTCGACACCGAGCTTGACATGCAGTTCTATCGTTTCGTCAAACTTGGACTTTGCGGTCTGTATCGCGAGATCGATGGCTTCCGCGCTGTCGTAAAGTTTGTTGTTTTCAATGAGTTTCTTGGAATCGATATAATTTTTACCGCGTTTCATTGCTCTGCCTCCTTATTCTTCCACGACGATACCCATACTGCGCGCAGTACCGGCTATCATGCTCATGGCGGCTTCGAGCGAACCCGCGTTCAGATCGACCATTTTGAGTTCCGCAATTTCCTTGACCTGCGCCTTGGTTATGGTCGCAACCTTATCGCGGTTGGGACGGGCGGACGCACTCTCTATGCCGCAGGCCTTCTTGATGAGGACGGGGGCGGGAGGGGTCTTGAGGATGAAGGTGAAGGAACGGTCCTGATAGATGGTGATGACGACGGGGATGATGAGACCCGCCTGCTTCGCCGTCTTTTCGTTGAATTCCTTCGTGAATGCGGGGATGTTGATTCCGTGAGGACCGAGGGAGGAACCGACGGGAGGTCCCGGAGTTGCTTTCCCTGCGGGGAGTTGCAGTTTGACCACTGCCGTAATTTTCTTAGCCATAATACCTCCTGACTAATCGTGGTAGAGCGAAGACATAAAAGGATTTATCTTCTCCCACTCGACGCCGAAGCGTCTTCTGCGGCACCTGCCGCGTCACAGTTTTTCGACCTGTGAGAAGTCGAGTTCGACGGGCGTATCCCTGCCGAACATAGAGATGACCACTTTGACTTTCTGTCTCTCGGCGCTGATCGATTCGATAACGCCGTCGAAGTTTTCGAGCGCGCCGCTGATGACTCTGACGCTGTCGCCCGCCTTGATGTCGAGGTCCTCGAATTCGATGACTTCCAGCCCCATACGCTTGACTTCGTCGTCGCGGAGAGGCAGCGGACGCCCTGCGGGACCGACGAAACCGGTCACGCCGCGCGTGTTGGTCACCATGAACCAGATGTGGTTGGTGTAAATCATCTTGATGAACACATAGCTGGGGAACTTCTTGCGCTGCACGACCTTGCGTTTGCCGTTCTTCTCGACCACCTCGTCCTCGACGGGGATTTTAATCTCGAAGATGTAGTCCTGCAGGTTGTTGTTCTCCACCATATTGTGCAGGTTGGTTTCCACCATGGCTTCGTAACCCGAATAGGTGTGAATCACATACCACTGCGCTTGCTCTTTGCTTTCCATAGTGTTCCTTTCTTAAACAATGGATATCCACTGACCGTCTGTCACGAGACTGTAAAGACCCGTGAGGACATAGTCTACGCCGAACAGGATGACGAAGAACGCCACGACGACCACCACGACGACTGCCGTGGATTTCGCGACATCCTTGCCTTTGGGCCATGTCACCTTCTTGAGTTCGGAAACGACGCCCTTGATTCCTTTGCCCATGCGCTGGAAAATGTTGGGCTTCTTGTCCGACTTCTTGGCAGCGGACTGTTTCCCCTTGACGGAGGATGACTTCTGCGACTCGGCGGGTGTGGGGTCGGCGGGAGCAACGGGTTTCTCGAGTTCGCCCGTCATCCTGACATCCGCACCGCTCATTGCGCTGTTATCGCCCTTCTTCTTTGCCATACTGCCTCCTGCACTTTACTTGGTTTCTCTGTGTAAAGTGTGTTTCTTGCAGAACCTGCAATATTTCTGAAGTTCCATCCTGTCGGGATGCTTCTGCTTGTTTTTCTTAAGGTTGTAGTTGCGCTGTTTGCACTCCGTGCACGCGAGCGTAACCCTGACTCTTGCGTCTTTCTGAGCCATTAGACTTGCCTCCTTAACGCGTTACTCAACAGGCAGCCCTGCGCGGCGCACTCGCGCCGCGCAGAGCGACAGTTTGAAAGAACGCTTATTCGATTATCTTCGCGACAACGCCGGAACCGACGGTCCTGCCGCCTTCGCGGATAGCGAAACGGAGACCTTCTTCGATAGCGATGGGGGTGATGAGGGTGATTTCCATGTCGATATGGTCACCGGGCATAACCATTTCCACGCCAGCGGGAAGTTTGATGGAACCGGTAACATCCGTCGTTCTGAAGTAGAACTGAGGACGATAGCCGTCGAAGAACGGGGTGTGACGACCACCTTCTTCCTTGGTCAGAACATAGACCTGAGAAGTGAAGTGGGTGTGGGGATGAATGGAACCGGGCTTGGCAAGAACCTGACCGCGTTCGATTTCGTTTCTCTGCACGCCGCGGAGAAGTGCGCCGATGTTGTCGCCGCCCTCTGCGAAGTCGAGCAGTTTACGGAACATTTCGATACCGGTGACGGTCGTCTCGCGCTTCTCGTCGCTGAGACCGACGATTTCGACCTTGTCGCCGAGTTTGAGCATACCGCGCTCCACTCTGCCGGTGGCGACGGTGCCGCGTCCGGTGATGGTGAAGACATCTTCGACAGGCATAAGGAAGGGCTTGTCGGTGTCACGCTGCGGATCGGGGATATAGCTGTCGACGGCGTCGAGCAGTTCCTGGATGCAGTTGAGAGCGGGATCGTCCCACTTGCCGGCGAGACCTGCTTCCATAGCCTTGAGAGCAGAACCGCGGATGATGGGGGTGTCGTCTCCGGGGAAACCGTACTCGGTGAGCAGTTCGCGGACTTCCATCTCGACCAGCTCGAGGAGTTCTTCGTCGTCAACCTGGTCGCACTTGTTCAGGAAAACGAGAATGTAAGGAACACCGACCTGACGGGCGAGCAGGATGTGCTCACGGGTCTGGGGCATGGGACCGTCGGAAGCTGCGACGACGAGGATTGCACCGTCCATCTGAGCAGCGCCGGTGATCATGTTCTTGACATAGTCGGCGTGGCCGGGGCAGTCGACATGGGCATAGTGACGGGTAGCGGTCTCGTACTCGACATGCGCGGTGTTGATCGTGATGCCTCTGGCTTTCTCTTCCGGCGCCTTGTCGATTTCATCGTACTTCATGACCTGGGCCTGTCCTTTGGACGCGCAGTACATGGTGATGGCAGCAGTAAGAGTGGTCTTGCCGTGGTCAACATGGCCGATGGTGCCGATGTTGACATGGGGTTTGGTTCTTTCAAACTTTTGTTTTGCCATTTTGAATTCCTCCAATTCGATTTTGGGTTGTTTATAGAGAATATATAAAGGTATTACAAGCGACGATATAATACCGAATATATATTATCTCGAGAATTTTTTGCCCGTGACCTTTTCGGCGACCGAGGCGGGAACCTCGGCGTAGTGGTCGAAGAGCATTGTGAAGGTTCCCCTTCCCTGTGTGATGCTCCTGAGCGTCGTGGCATAGCCGAACATCTCCGACAGCGGAACATCGCACTCGACGGCCTGGTTGCCGCCGCGCATCTCCATGCCGCGGACGGATCCGCGACGGGAGCTGAGATTGCTCATGACATCGCCGACATACTCGTCGGGGACATCGATTTCCACCTTCATGATGGGCTCGAGCAGGACGGGGTCGGCTTTCGCCGCCGCTTCCCTGAACGCCATGGAACCAGCCACGCGGAAAGCCATTTCGGAACTGTCCACCTCGTGGGTGCTGCCGTCCACAAGCCTGACCTTGAAATCCACCACTTCGTATCCCGCAAGCACGCCCGCCTTTGCCGCTTCGCGTATGCCTTCCGACACGGCGTTGGCAAATTCCTTGGGCACGACGCCTCCCACGGTCTCGTTGGAGAACTCGTAGCCGCCGTCGGGATTGGGCTCGATTTCGATGACGCAGTGACCGTACTGCCCGTGACCGCCCGTCTGACGGACGAACTTACCCTCCGCCCTGGCGCTCTTCTTCACGGTCTCGCGGTAGCTGACCTGCGGCTTGCCGACATTGGCCTCCACCCTGAACTCGCGGAACATTCTGTCCACGATGATTTCGAGATGAAGTTCGCCCATGCCCGCGATGATGATTTGTCCCGTATCCTTGTCCGTGTAGGACTTGAAGGTGGGGTCCTCTTCCTGCAACTTCAGTATCGCGCTGGTCATGCGCTCCTGACTTGCCTTGGTTTTGGGTTCGATCGCGACCTTGATGACGGGGTCGGGGAACACCATGTTCTCGAGGACAATCTGGTGGGACTTGTCGCACAGCGTGTCGCCCGTGGTGCTGTTTTTCAGTCCGACGAGCGCGACTATGTCGCCCGCATAAGCCTCCGTCAGGTCCTCTCTGTCGTCGGCGTTCATACGGAGTATGCGCCCGACGCGCTCGTTGGTGTCCTTGACGGAGTTGTAGACCATCGTGCCCGTCTTGATCTGACCGCTGTATATCCTGATGAAGGCGAGTTTGCCCACATATTCGTCGGTCAGTATCTTGAATACGAGCGCGGAGAAAGGCTCGTTGTCGCCGGGGTGTCTGACCTCTTCCCTGTCCACGCGGGGATTCTTGCCCGTGATGGACGCGATGTCCGTGGGGGACGGGAGATAGTTCACGATGGCGTCGAGCAGACGCTGTATGCCCTTGTTGCGGTAGGAACTGCCGCACAGGACGGGCGTCATTCCCATTTCGACGGTGCCCTTGCGGATAGCCGCAATCAGCTCTTCCGCGGTCACCTTGTCCGTCTCTTCCGAGATGCACTTCTCGAATATGCCGTCGTCGAAGTTGGCGGCCTCTTCGATGAGCCTTGCGCGCGCTGCCTTGAACGAATCGAGGTAGGCGGCGGGGATTTCCCGCACTTCCTCTTTCATTCCGTTGTCCGCCGCCGAGTAATACACCGCTTCGCATTGCACGAGGTCGATGATACCCTCGAAATCGCTTTCCTTGCCTATGGGCAGGACGACGGGCACGGCGTTGGTGTGCAGACGGTCGTGCATCATACGGACGACGCGGTCGAAATCGGCTCCGTTGATGTCCATTTTGTTGACGAAAGCGATGCGCGGAACTTTGTATGTGTTGGCCTGACGCCACACATTTTCCGACTGGGGTTCGACGCCGCCCTTGGCGCAGAACACGGCGACCGCTCCGTCCAGCACCCTGAGACTGCGTTCGACTTCAACGGAGAAGTCGACATGTCCGGGTGTGTCGATGATGTTGATCTGATGACCTTTCCACACGGTGGTGGTGGCGGCGGAAGTTATGGTTATCCCCCTCTCGCGCTCCTGCACCATGTAATCCATGACCGCCGCGCCGTCGTGCACCTCGCCGAGCTTGCGTATCATCCCCGTATAGAAAAGGATGCGCTCGGTGGTAGTGGTCTTCCCGGCATCGATGTGAGCCATGATGCCGATGTTCCTGACCTTATTGAGTGCAAACCCGCGCGGCATAGATTACCACCTGTAGTGTGCGAACGCCTTGTTCGCCTCCGCCATACGGTGCATTTCGTCCTTCTTCTTGACTGCGCCGCCGGTGAGGTTGTAAGCGTCCATCAGCTCGCCCGCCAGTCTTTCCTGCATGGTCTTCTCGCCGCGTTTGCGCGCAAATTGCACCATCCAGCGGATGGCGAGGGTTTGTCTGCGCGCGGGACGGATTTCCATAGGAACCTGATAGGTCGAACCGCCGACCCTCCTCGCTTTGACTTCGAGGGAGGGCATGATATTTTCGAGAGCCTTATTGAAAATGTCTATGGCTTCGGCTCCGAGTTTCTTCGACGCGATGTCGAACGCCCCGTAGACGATGGCCTGGGCCGTTCCCTTCTTGCCGTCGAGCATTATCTGGTTGATGAGCTTGGTCACAACCTGACTGCCGTACACGGGATCGGGCAGAACCTCTCTCTTGGGCACGCCGCTTCTTCTTGGCATAGTAACCTCCTAAAAGTTGAGTGTGAACATTCGATGTGTTTTGGTTATTTGGGGCGTTTCGCGCCGTACTTGGATCTCGCCTGCTTGCGTTTCGCAACGCCTGCCGTGTCGAGAGTGCCGCGTATGATGTGATAACGCACACCGGGCAAATCCCTGACCCTGCCGCCTCTGATAAGCACAACGCTGTGCTCCTGCAGATTGTGGCCGATACCGGGGATGTAGATGGTGCCCTCTTGTCCGTTGACCAGACGAACCCTCGCTATCTTGCGCAGCGCGGAATTCGGCTTCTTCGGAGAGGTGGTCGTCACGCTGAGGCAGATACCTCTCTTCTGCGGACATTGCCCCATGATGGGAGTCATGGACTTTTTGGTCTGTTTCTCCCTGCCCTTTTTAATCAGCTGATTGATGGTAGGCATAGTTCCTCCTGTAGGATTTTTTTCGAATGTACCTGCTCAACCCTTGCAAGTGCAATCTGTATCCGAGCCTTCCGTCCCGATGATTCCGACGGCGGCGGCGCCGACCTCGATGCCGCTGTTCCTGCCCAGCCACTCCATTGACGGAGCGTACTCGACGGCAACACCCGCAATCTCGGCCGCCGCAACCAGCTTCTTCCTCAAAGCGCGGTCGGCGTCCTCGGCGACAATCACACACCCGACTGTCCCCTCGGCAATCCCCCTCGAAACCTGTTTGGAACCGACAACTTTCGGAGAGATTTTCAGCAATTTGATTATTTCGTTTTTGTCGCTCATTTTTTTCGCTAAGCTAAAAACCGCCTGCGGTTTACGCAAGCCTTTACATATTATCAACAGCCGTCTTGAATGTCAAACGAATTGCAAGCCTTTCGGCAAAAATTTTATTTACTGAAATTATATAACAAGATGTAGCGTTCACGCCCGCACGGCACCCACAAGTGCGCCCGTTCACGCGCTTCCGCACGCCCTGCCCGACGCTCACGCGCACCGCGCTTCGCACGCACATACGGCGCGCACTTCGCGCACTGCTCGCACATACGCGGCGCACACCGCGTGCTGCCACGCGCGCTCTCGATCGGCGGACGCGTCGCGCCCCGTTCTTTTCAGGAGAGAGGCACCGTGGCCGCCGCGTCGAGCGTGAGAGAAGCGGGCGCAGCCCCTCCCGCGATTTCGAAATACGCCGCCGCGCCTATCATCGCGGCGTTGTCCGTGCAATAACGGAGAGAGGGATAGCGCACCTTCCAGCCGTTGGCTTCTCCCCTTTCCTTTATCCGAGCGCGCAAATACGCGTTTGCGCTCACGCCGCCCGCCACCGCGACGGTATCGAGACCCGTGCGGGCAAGCGCCGTCTCCGCGGCGTCCACCAGCTGCTCCACCGCCGCGCTCTGGAAAGACGCCGCGATGTCCGCCCGCGGGATGTCCTCGCCGCGCTGTTCGTAATTGTGCACGAGATTGACGACGAAGGTTTTGAGTCCGCTGTAGGAAAACCATATCGCGTCGTCCCGTTTGAACACGGGACGGGGCATTGCCAGGGAAGGCTTGCCCTCGCGCGCCAGTTTTTCTATCTCGGGACCGCCGGGATAAGACAGTCCCAGCACGCGCGCCGCCTTGTCGAAGGCTTCGCCCGCCGCGTCGTCGCGCGACTGTCCGAGGCTGTGCAGGTCGCGGTAACCGCGCACCTCCAGCACGGCGGTGTGCCCGCCGCTTGCCAGCAGACAGACATAAGGCGGCTCGAGGTCGCTGTCGATGTAATTCGCGGCGATGTGTCCTCTTATGTGCGACACGGCGTAAAGAGGTTTGCCCCACGCATACGCCAGCCCTTTTGCGAAATTGACCCCGACGAGCAAGGCTCCGAGCAACCCCGCGCCGTAAGTGACGGCGACGGCGTCGATGTCGTCGCGGGCGCAACCCGCGTCGTCGAGCGCCTTTTTGACCACGCCCTCTATGGAAAGGGTGTGGTTGCGGCTGGCTATCTCGGGCACCACCCCACCGAAACGACGGTGTATTTCTATCTGCGAAGCGACGGCGTTCGACAACACCCGCCTGCCGTTTTCCACCACGGCGGCGGCTGTCTCGTCGCAACTGGATTCAATCGCCAAAATTTTCATTTTTACGCTATCTAACGGCACGGATTTCCGTGCGAACGGATTTTTCGGCGCGGCTTTTCGCGGTTTTCCGCGGCGATTTGCCCGCGCTTCCGCGCCCTTTCCCGCGCCTTGTTCCCCGCTTTATTCCGCGCTGGTGCTCATCTTGAGATACTCGTCGATGAAGCCGTCGAGGTCGCCGTCCATCACCGCCTGCACATTGCCCGTCTCGTAACCCGTGCGGTGGTCCTTGACCATTGTGTACGGGCAAAAAACATAGCTGCGTATCTGGCTGCCCCACTCTATTTTCTTGAGTTTGCCGGAGATTGCCGCCGCCTCTTCCTCGCGCTCGCGCTCGCGCCGCTCGATGAGTTTGCTGCGCAACATCTGCATTGCCACTTCGCGGTTCTGTATCTGGCTGCGTTCGTTCTGGCACGCCACGATTATGCCCGTGGGCAGGTGGGTTATGCGGATTGCCGACTCCGTCTTGTTGACATGCTGACCGCCCGCGCCGCTGCTGCGGTAGGTGTCCACCTTGAGGTCCTCGGGACGGATTTCTATCTCCGATGTGTCTATGATTTCGGGCATAACTTCGAGAGATGCGAAGGAAGTGTGTCTGCGCGCCTGACTGTCGAAGGGCGAAATGCGCACCAGTCTGTGCACGCCCTTTTCCGCCTTGAGATAGCCGTAGGCGTTGTCGCCTTCCACGCGGAAAGTGACGCTCTTGAGACCCGCGTCGTCGCCGGCGAGACAATCCAGCTCCGTGCACTTCCACCCCGACCTTTCGACATAGCGCGTGTACATTCTGTACAGCATTTCGCACCAGTCCTGCGCCTCGGTGCCGCCCGCCCCCGCGTGCAGGGTGAGAATGGCGTTGAGAGCGTCGTACTTGCCCGACAGTAGGGTGGAAAGTGTGAGTTTCTCCACGGCTTCGGAGTAGACGGCAATCTGTTTGACAAGGTTCTCGTCCTCCTCCTCGCTGGCTTCCATTTCCACTATGTCAACCGTCTCGAGCAGGTCGTCGAGTTCGGCGAGCAACTTCTCGAACTTGCCGAGTTTGCCCTGCGTGACGCTTATTTCCTTGGACACTTTCTGCGCGTTTTCGACATCGTTCCAGAAGCCTTCCGCGTTCTGTATCTCTTCGAGTTCTGCAATGCGGGTACGCAATTTTGCGGGGTTTATTCCCTCATAAGCACGCGTCAACTCCGCTTTCAGCGATTTTATCTGATTTTTCTTTTCCAAATAATCCAGCATTACGCGTTCCTCCCACAGCAGTTCTTATACTTCTTTCCGCTCCCGCAGGGACAGGGGTCGTTCCTGCCGGGCTTGCGTGCGTCGTTGACCACCGTCTTGACGACGGGCGCAGCGGGACGACGGGTTTTGCCCTCCTCCGCGGGCTCCTTCTTTCTCAGATTGACTCTGAGCAACAAACTTGCCGTCTCGGAATGAATGCGCTCCACCATGTCCTCGAACATCTGCCTGCCCTCTTCGCGGTAGGAGATTATGGGGTCGCGCTGTCCGTAGCCGCGCAGGCCTATGCCTCTGCGCAGGGCGTCCATGGCGTCCACATGCTCCATCCACTTGGCGTCCACCGTCTTGAGAAGTATCATCCTTTCGACATCGCCGAAATCCAGCCCTTCTTCCTTGCAGGCGGCAATCTTCTTCTCGTAGTTGTCGAGGGCTATTTTCAGCACCTTATCCTTGAGTTTGTACACATCGTAACAGGCGCAGAATTCCGGGGTCATAACGGACACCTTTTCGCCCGCTTCGTCGTATTCCTCCACGCCCATGCGCTGTTCGAGGGCGGCGTTGAACGCGGCGTAATCCCAGTTGTTGTAGTCCTCTTTATAGTCGGCGTAGTAGCCGATTATCTCCTCGGCGAGGGAGTCTATCATGGACAGTATCTGGTCGTGAATGTCCATGCCGTCGAGCACCTTGCCGCGCTCCTTGTAGATGAGTTCGCGCTGGACATTGATGACATCGTCGTAGCTCAGCACCTGCTTCCTTATGGAATAATGACGCGATTCGACATTCTTCTGAGCGCGCTCTAT
The DNA here is from genome assembly GCA_944360115.1 of uncultured Clostridia bacterium. GTDB lineage: Bacteria > Bacillota > Clostridia > Christensenellales > CAG-917 > Limadaptatus. Next base: position 17,783 of record CALVTH010000005.1, on the reverse strand, counting down.
GCCCTTGCTGATGACCTTGTTGGATATGGCTTCGTTGTCGGGGAAATGCATTGCTTCGGCGATGAGTTTCATCCTGTCACCGCCGAAAATCCTCGCCACATCGTCCTCCATGGACACATAGAAAACCGTGCTGCCGGGGTCGCCCTGACGGCCGCTTCGACCGCGCAACTGGTTGTCTATTCTGCGGCTTTCGTGGCGTTCGGTGCCTATGACGCGCAGACCTCCCGCCTCGAGGACTTTCTCCTTGTCCTCGTCGCACTGCCGCTTGAACTGCTCGTACAGTCTGCCGTACTGTTCCTTGGCTTCGGCGACTTCCTCGTCGTCGTAACGGTGGGGAGAGGTCGCCATTTCGATGATTTCGGGCGCGTATTGTCTGAACTTGCCGTCCTCGGCCCGCACGCCCCGCTCCATCTTCTCGCGCGCCATGTAATCGGGGTTGCCGCCCAGCATGATGTCCGTGCCGCGCCCCGCCATGTTGGTGGCTATCGTAACCGACTTGAATCTGCCCGCCTGCGCGATGATTGCGGCTTCCTCTTTGTGGTGCTTGGCGTTCAGCACGCAATGCCTTATGCCCTGCCGTTTGAGCATATCGGACAATTTTTCCGATTTCTCGACGCTGACGGTGCCGACGAGGACGGGTTGTCCTCTGTCGTAGCACTCCTTGATGTCGGCAATTATGGCGTTCAGCTTGCCGCTGTTCTTGGTGTAGATTTTGTCGTGCTCGTCGCAGCGGAGGGAGGGCTTGTTGGGCGGAATGGTGACGACATCGAGGGCGTATATGCCCTTGAATTCCTCCTCTTCCGTCTTGGCGGTGCCCGTCATGCCCGACAGCTTGGAATACATCCTGAAGAAGTTCTGGAAAGTGATTGTGGCAAGCGTCCTGTCCTCGCTGCGGATCGCCACTCTCTCCTTGGCTTCGATTGCCTGGTGCAGTCCTTCGTTGTAGCGCCTGCCTATCATTACGCGCCCCGTGAACTCGTCGACAATGAGCACCTCGCCGTCCGACACGATGTAATCGCGGTCGCGCTTCATCATATAGTGCGCCTTGAGAGCCTGCCTGATGTGGTGATAGAGCGTGGTGTTGTCGATGTCGGTGAGGTTGTCGACGCGGAAATATCTTTCGGCTTTGGCAATGCCCTCGTCGGTGAGCATAATGGATTTCTCCTTCTCCTCGATGACGAAATCGCCCGTGCCGTCCTCGTCCTTTTTCTCCCTGACCGTGCGCGCGAAAGCGTCGGCCTGCTTGTAGATGTCGCTCGACTTCTCCCCTCTGCCCGAAATGATGAGCGGGGTGCGCGCCTCGTCGATGAGAATGGAGTCCACCTCGTCGATTACGGCGAAATTGAGTTCGCGCTGCACCTTCTGTTCCTTCTTGACCACCATGTTGTCGCGCAGGAAGTCGAAGCCCAGTTCGTTGTTGGTGCAGTAGGTTATGTCGCTGTTGTACGCCGCGCGCTTGGCGTCGGGCATGCCGCCCTGTTTGATTACGCCGACGGACAGCCCCATGAAACGGTACACCTTGCCCATCCACGCCGCGTCGCGCTCGGCGAGATAGTCGTTGACGGTGACGATGTGCACGCCCTTGCCCGTCAGCGCGTTGAGATAAGCAGGCAATGTGGCGACGAGAGTCTTGCCTTCGCCCGTGCCCATCTCGGCGATACGCCCCTGATGAAGGGCTATCGCGCCCATTATCTGCACGAAGAAAGGCTTCATTCCCAGCACACGCCACGCCGCTTCGCGCACCGCCGCATAAGCGTCGGGCATGATGTCGTCGAGAGTCTCGCCGTTTTCCAGCCTGCCTTTGAGGGCGGGAGTGGCGGCGGCGAGTTGCTCGTCCGTAAGCGCGGCGTACTTGTCCGCCAGTTCGTCCACCTTGAGCGCAAGTTTACGCAGTTTGCGCACCTTTCTTTCGTTTTCGTTGAAAATGCTTGCCATTATGTCCTCATTCGGCGCGCGCCGCGCGTCCGCGGGCGTGCGCTCCCATTCCGATATGATATAACATTCCGCGCCGATTGGCAATCCGTTTCGGCGCAAGCCCGCCGCCCGACCGCACAACCGTGCCGCAACGCCCGACCGTTCGCGGGCGCCGCTTACGCGCACCCGCCCCGTGCGGGCTATCCTCACTAGTTCACAGGTCGTCGAAAACTTCGACCGCGCCGTCCTCTCCTTTTTCGACGGCAAGTCGGGGTTTGGTCACGGCGGCGGTGAGCACCGACACGCTCGCCGCACCCGCGCTCAGCAAAGTGCGAGCGCACTCGTTTGCCGTCGCGCCCGTCGTGAACACGTCGTCCACCAACAGAATCCTGCGCCCCGCGAGATATTCCGCATACGCCGCCGAGAAACAGCCCTTGACATTTTCCCGACGCGCTCTGCCCGACAATTCCTTCTGCGGCGCGGTATCCTTGGTCTTGGAAAGCGCGGGCAACACGGGAATGTTCAACCTCTCGCCTATGTCCCGCGCAAGCAATTCCGACTGATTGAATCCGCGCTTTTTCTCGTCCTTCTCCGTCATGGGCACGGGCACGATAATCTCGCCTTCCATGCCGCAGGACAGAAAAGTGTCGCTCATCATCGCGCCGAGCAGTCGCGCGATGTATTTCCTGCCGCCGAATTTCAAAGCGTAAACCAGCGAACGCGCCTTGCCCTCGTACACCAGCGGCGAGCGGTTTGCGAGATAGACGCTTTCGGTGTTCATGCACCTCATGCACCAGTCGGCTTCGTCGTTGACGGGCAGACCGCAGTTGAGACAACGGTGTCCCGTGATAAACGGCATTTCTTCCGTGCAGGCGGCGCAAAGATTGTATCTCGTCCTTGCGACCAGCTCCGCCCCGCAGACATCGCAGGTTATATCCTCGGGGTACACGGCGTCACGGACCGCCTTTCCCGCCCGCGAAACCAACGCCGCCACGCTTTCGCGCAACCTGCCGCGCTCCTTCACAACGCCCTTGGCGCGCGCCATGCGCCCGCCGTTTCCCCCGCGCGCTTCGCCTTCCGCCGCGCGCTCCGCGCCGTTTTCTCCCGGTTCTTTCTCCCGTGCCGCGGACGCTTCCGCATCCTCCGCGTACCTTTCGCCGCCCGGTCTCTTCTCGTCGTCTTTCACGGGAAAACCCTCCCGCGGATTTCGTCGTCGATGAGATTGATGAGCAGAGAATAACGGCGAGCCGTCTCGTTGTTGCGTATCATTCGCGCCACCGTCTTCCTGGCGCCCACGAGCACCACCATTTTCTTTGCGCGGGTGACCGCGGTATAAAGCAGATTGCGGGTCTGCAACATATAGTTGGCGTCCAGCGCGATGACCACGGTGTCGAACTCGCTACCCTGCGATTTGTGTATGGTGACGGCATACGCAAGGGTGAGTTCCTCTATGTCGGAATATTCGTAAACCGCCACTTTATCGTCGTCAAAGCGCACTGTAAACTGCATAATATGCGGATTTATGCTCTCAATCACGCCTATGTCGCCGTTGAAAACGCCCGTGCCCGTCTCCACTCTGCCGTCCGTTTCCTGCTTCCATTCGCGGTTGTAGTCGTTCTTGGTCTGCATGACCTTGTCGCCCTCGCGGAAAAGGTTTTCGCCCTGACGGGCTTCGCGCTTGTCGCGGGAAGGCGGATTCAGCGCGTTCTGCAGGACGCGGTTGAGATTGATTGTGCCCGCGCTGCCCCGTTTCATCGGGCAAAGCAGCTGGATGTCTAGAGGCGCGACGCCGAGATATTCGGGCAGACGGCGCGTGACCAGGTCGGTCGCCGTGCGCGCTATGCTGTCGCCGTCCTCTTTTTCCTCAAAGAAAAAATCGCGGCTCTTGTTGTCGAGGTCGGGCATTTCGCCGCGGTTGATTTTGTGGGCGTTGGGCACGATTTTGCTGTCCTCGGACTGACGGTAAATCTGCGTCAGCTCGACGACGGGGAAATGTCCGCAACGGATGAGGTCGCTGAGCACATTGCCCGCCCCCACGGAAGCCAGCTGGTCCTTGTCGCCGACCAGCACCAGACGACAGCCGCGCGGCAAAGCCTTGAGCAGGGCGTAAAAGACGAACTCGTCCACCATACTCACCTCGTCCACGATGACGGCGTCGAGGGGCAGGGGTCTGTTTTCGTTGTAACTGAAATGTCCGCCGTCCTCGCGCCAGTCCAGCTCCAGCAGGCGGTGTATGGTCTTGGCGGCGGCGCCGGTCGCCACGGACATACGCTTTGCCGCCCTGCCCGTTGGCGCGCACAACGCCGCCTTCTGCCCGAGATTGTCGAACATACGGAGAATACACTTGACTATGGTCGTCTTGCCCGTGCCGGGACCGCCCGTGACAATCTGCACGCCGTTTTCCACGGCGGCGCGCACGGCGTCCACCTGCGTGGGGTGCAGTTCGAAGCCCGCTTCCCGCTCGAATCGCGCCACCTCGGCGGCGACATCGACGCGGAAATCGGCGGCCTCCGCCGCAAGCCTGACCAGCCTGCGCGCAATGCCCACTTCGGTGTTGTAACTGCGGCGCGTAAGCAACGCGACGCACTCCCCCGTGTCGTAACGGACCAGCTCGCCGAGCATGATCATATCCTCGATATTGTCGCGCACTCTGCGCTCTGTTTCTTCAATATCGAGTTTTAACAGGTCGATTGCGCCTGATAAAAGTTCGTTTTCCGGAAGATAGTTGTGCCCGAATTTCGCCGACGCTTCCGCCAGCACGAAGTTGACGGCGGCGCAGATTCTGAAATCGCTGTCCCGCGCGATACCCAGTTCCTCCGCTATCCTGTCTGCCGTGGCGAAGCCCACGCCCTCGATGTCGTCGACGAGCACATAGGGGTTGGAGCGCACCTTCTGCTCCGTGGCGTCGCCGTAGGCGCGGTATATCTTGAGGGAAAGATTGACGGTCAGTCCCAGCCCTTGCAGGAACATAACCGCCGCCTGCAGTTTCTGCAATCCCGAATAGGCAAGGCAGAACTCCGTGGCTTTTCTCAGCGACACGCCCTTGACCTTGGCGATTTCTATGGGATACTTCATCATCTCGAGGGATTCGGTGCCGTAGCGCTCGACGATTGCCGCCGCCGTCACGGGTCCCAACCCCTTGATGAGTCCGCTGCCGAGGAATCTGATCATACCGTCCACGCGCGACGGCGCGCCGACATACACCTTTTCCGCCGTGAACTGTCTGCCGTAAAGACTGCGCGTCCTGAAGTCGCCTTCGGCTTTGAGCCGCTGACCCGCGGACACGGGCGGCATTGTTCCGACGACGGTAAAAAGCGAGTCCTCGACCTTGAGGTCGAGGACGGTATAACCCGTCTCTTCGCTGCGGAATATCACATTTTTGATTTCGCCTTCGAGTTGCATTGTCGGAAACCGAGCGCCGCTTATCGCGGCGCTTCATTATAAGAAAAGCAAGGCGCGCCTTGCTTTTTCTTCATATCGTGTACTTTGCGAGTGCCTTTGCTATCTCGTCCACCTTGTCGGTCTTTTCCCAGGTGAAATCTCCCCTCCCGAGATGACCGTAGTTGGAAGTCGCCCTGAACACGGGGCGGGCAAGCCGCAGATTTTTGATGATTGCGGCGGGTCTGAGGTCGAATACGGAAGAAACGATTTCGGCAATCTTGTCGTCCGACACCACGCCCGTGCCGAAGGAATCGACATGCACGGACACGGGACGGGCTCTGCCTATGGCGTACGCCACCTCGATTTCCACCCGTTTGCACACCTTTGCCGCCACGAGGTTCTTGCAGATGTAGCGCGCCATATACAGCCCGCTTCTGTCCACCTTGGACGGGTCCTTGCCGGACAGCGCGCCGCCGCCGTGGGCGCAATAACCGCCGTAGGTGTCCACGATTATCTTTCTGCCCGTCAGCCCGCTGTCGCCCGCGGGACCGCCGATGACGAATCTGCCCGTGGGGTTTATGTAAATGCGGGTTTTCTTGTCGAGATATTTGGCGGGAACGGCTTTCTTTATGACCTTCTCGGTTATCTCGCGCTCGATCGTCGCGTAGTCGACATCCTCGGAGTGCTGAGCCGACACCACTACGGCGTCGACGCGTTTGGGCACGCCGCCGTCGTACTCGACGGTAATCTGGCTCTTTCCGTCGGGACGCAGCCACGGGATTTCGCCCGACTTGCGGACTTCCGTAAGACGGCGCGTCACGGCGTGGGCGAGCATTATGGGCAGGGGCATAAGTTCGGGCGTTTCGTCGGTGGCGCAGCCGAACATCATACCCTGATCCCCCGCGCCCTGCTTGTCGAATTCGTCGCAACCGACATAGTCGGAGGCTTCGTCGACGCCGCGGGCGATGTCGGGAGACTGCTCGTTTATAGAAGTGAGGACGGCGCAGGTCTTGTAGTCGAATCCGAGCGAACTGTCGTCGTATCCGATGTCCTTGATGACTTCGCGCACTATGGACGGAATGTCGCAGTAGTGCGAGGTCGTCATCTCGCCGAACACCATAACCATACCCGTCGTGGCGCACACCTCGACGGCAACGCGGGCGGCGGGGTCGTCCTCGAGAATGTCGTCGAGGACGGCGTCCGCTATCTGGTCGCAAACTTTATCGGGATGACCTTCGGTCACGCTTTCGGATGTGAAAAACTTTTTTCCCGCTTTGTTCATATTACTCCGCAATGGGCGCCTCGCCCGTTTCGGCGGGCACCGTGGTGATGTTCTTGTAAATCTTCATACCCGTACCGGCGGGGATGAGTTTACCGATGATGACATTTTCCTTGAGACCGATGAGCGGGTCGATCTTGTTCTTGATTGCCGCTTCGGTGAGCACGCGCGCGGTCTCCTGGAAGGACGCGGCGGACAGGAAAGACTCGGTGGCGAGAGCCGTCTTGGTGATGCCGAGCAGGGTGCGCTTTGCGCTTGCGGGCACGCCGCCGTTCTCGAGGGCTTTCTCGTTCTCGTCCTCGTAGGTGAAGATGTCCACGAGCGAACCGGGAAGCATATCGGTGTCGCCCTGATTCTCGATGCGGACCTTGCGGAGCATCTGACGGACGATGACTTCGATGTGCTTGTCGTTGATTTCGACGCCGGAGAGACGGTAGGCGGACTGCACTTCCTTGGTGAGGTAATCCTGCACGCCCTTGACGCCCTTGGCACGGAGCATATCCTGCGGGTTGATGGAACCTGCGGTGAGCGGGTCGCCCGCTTCGAGCTCGCTGCCCTCTTCGACGCGGAGTTTCGCCCCGAACGGAATGGCGTAGGTCTTGGACTCGCCGTCGGAACCGACGACGGTGATTTCGCGGTTGCCTTCGCCGATGTGCACGATACCGCTGTTCTCGGTGATGACGGCTTCGCCCTTGGGTTTGCGCGCTTCGAACAACTCTTCGACGCGGGGGAGACCCTGGGTGATGTCGTCGCCCGTCGCAACGCCGCCCGTGTGGAATGTTCTCATGGTGAGCTGAGTGCCCGGCTCGCCGATGGACTGCGCGGCGATGATGCCGACGGCTTCGCCGAGTTTGACGGGATTGCCGCTTGCCATGTTCTTGCCGTAGCACTTGGCACACACGCCGTTTCTGGTCTTGCAGGTGAGGACTGAACGGATGAGCACCTTCTTGATGCCCGCGTCCTCGATTTCCTTTGCCTTGTCGGAGGAAATCATTGTGTCGGCTTCGACTATGATTTCGCCCGTCTCGGGGTGTACGATGGGCTCGATGGTGTATCTGCCCGCAATTCTGTCGGACAGCGACTCGACGAGAGTCTTGCCGTCGGTGATTGCGGTGATTTCCGTGCCCTTGCTGTCGCCGCAGTCCTGCTCGCGCACGATGACGGAGTGAGAGACATCGACAAGACGACGGGTGAGGTAGCCGGAGTCCGCCGTCTTGAGTGCGGTGTCGGCAAGACCCTTTCTGCCGCCGTGAGAGGAAATGAAGTATTCCAGAACTGACAGACCTTCACGGAAGGAGGAACGCACGGGCAACTCGATGGTGCGACCGGAGGGGTCCGCCATAAGACCGCGCATACCGGCGAGCTGACGGATCTGACCCATGTTACCGCGGGCGCCGGAGTTCGCCATCATCCAGATGGGGTTGAAGTCGTCGAGACCCTTGACCAGTTCTTTTTCGACGGCGTCGGAAGCGTCTTTCCAGATCTTGACGACGGTCTGATAACGCTCTTCGTCGGTGACGATACCGCGCTCGAAATTGCGCTCGATGTTGATGACCTTCTGCTCGGCGTCGGCGATTATGCGCTTCTTGTCGCCGGGGATGTGCATATCGAACACGCTGGCGGTGATTGCGCCGATTGTCGAATACTTATAGCCGAGCGCCTTGATCTTGTCGAGGACATTGGCGGTCTCGGTCGCGCCGTGATACTTGAAGCAGTTGTCGACTATCATGGACAGCTGTTTCTTGCCGATAGCCATAGCGCGCTCGCCCATGACCTTGAGTATTGCCTTGCGCAATTCGGTCTTTTCGCGCACTTCGGGGCCTGCGACATCGACATCGGAAGCCGTGAGCAGCTCGGCGATTTTGTCGACTTTGGCGTCGGGGAGGTCGCTGCTGCGCAGAATGGCGCGCGCCTTGTCGCGCAGTTCGGGCGTCATGTCGTTGCCGCGGAGCGCGGCGGCGAGGGCGACGAACTGTTTGTTGTCCATGACCGCGCCGATACCGAGGATGCCGTCGATTTCCAGCAAGCCCGCGTTCTTGGGGTTGCGGCGGTTGACGAACTGGAGGTCCTGCGGCAGATTCTGGTCGAATATGCAACGGCCGACGGTGGTGTGCAGCATCCTGTACGCCTGCGTGCCGTCTTCCGCGGTGTAGGGCGTGCGGATGTAGACGAGGGACTGCAGAGTGATGTCGCCGTCGTAGTAAGCCATATACGCTTCGTCGAAGGACGAGAAAATCTTGCCTTCGCCCTTGTCGCCGGGACGGACTATGGTGAGGTAATAGGAACCGATGACCATGTCCTGAGTGGGCGACACGATAGGCTTGCCGTCGGAGAGTTTGAGGATGTTGTTGGTGCACAGCATCAGTATGCGGGCTTCCACCTGCGATTCGATGGACAGAGGCACATGGACCGCCATCTGGTCGCCGTCGAAGTCGGCGTTGAACGCGCCGCAGGCGAGGGGGTGCAGTTTGATTGCCCTGCCCTCGACGAGCACGGGCTCGAACGCCTGAATACCGAGACGGTGCAGCGTGGGAGCGCGGTTCAACAGCACGGGATGATCCTTGATGATCTCCTCGAGGATGTCCCACACCTGATTCTTGCCGGTGTCGACGAAACGCTTCGCCGTCTTGATGTTGTGGCAGAGATTCTGCTCGACGAGCTTCTTCATGATGAAGGGCTTGAAGAGCTCAAGTGCCATTTCTTTGGGCAAACCGCACTGATAAAGTTTGAGTTCGGGTCCCACGACGATAACGGAACGACCGGAATAGTCGACGCGTTTGCCGAGGAGGTTCTGACGGAAACGACCCTGTTTGCCGCGCAGCAGACCGGACAGCGACTTGAGGTCGCGGTTGCCGGGACCGCTGACCGCCTTGCCCCTTCTGCCGTTGTCGATGAGAGCGTCGACGGCTTCTTGCAACATACGCTTCTCGTTGCGGACGATGATGTCGGGCGCGCCGAGTTCCTTGAGTTTCTTGAGGCGGTTGTTGCGGTTGATGACCCTGCGGTAAAGGTCGTTGAGGTCGGAGGTGGCGAACCTGCCGCCGTCCAGCTGCACCATGGGGCGCAGTTCGGGAGGCAGCACGGGCAGCACATCGAGAATCATCCACTCGGGACGGTTGCCGCTGATACGGAAGGCTTCGACGATTTCGAGGCGCTTGACGGCGCGCAGTCTCTTCTGCCCGACGCTGTGCGCGATGACGTCCTTGAGCATTTCGCTGTCGCGGTCGAGGTCGATTTCCATAAGCAGTTCCTTGATTGCTTCGGCACCCATACCGACGCGGAAGTCCTTGGCGTCGTAGGTCTCGAGCAGCTCGCGGTAGCGCTTGTCGGTGATGACCTCTTTCTTGCTCAGCCCCTGCACGATACCGGGGTCGAGAACGATGAACGCGACGAAATACAGCACCTGTTCGATGTCCTTGGGAGAGATGTCGAGCAGCATGCTGATACGCGAAGGAACGCCGCGGAAATACCAGATGTGGGAGACGGGGGTGGCAAGCTCGATGTGTCCCATTCTCTCGCGTCTGACCTTGGACTTGGTGACTTCGACTCCGCACTTTTCGCAGATGACGCCCTTATAGCGTATTCTCTTGTAGCGACCGCAATGACATTCCCAGTCGCGGGTGGGCCCGAAGATCTTTTCGCAGAAAAGACCGTCGCGTTCGGGTTTTTGCGTGCGGTAGTTTATGGTCTCGGGCTTGGTGACCTCGCCGTAGGACCATTCTCTTATTTTTTCGGGAGACGCTATCCCGATTTGTATGGCGTCGAAATTGCTCAGTTCGTACATACCGCTACCTCCTTACTCCTCGTCGTCGGAATCTCCGCCGCCGTTGCCGAAGATGTCGTAGACATCGGGCTGACCTTGCGTGAGCGCGGAGAATATGTTCTCGTCGTCGTCGCCCGCACTGTCGAACAGGCTGTCGAGACCGGAGTCGCCTGCGCTCGGCAGTTCGCCGAACAGACCGCCCTCGCCGAGGATGTCGACTTCTTTGAAGTCGCTGTCTTTCTTGAGAGGCGCGTTGTCGAAGTCGAGTTCCTCGTCGGAATAATCCCTGAGTTCGACTTCGTCGCGGTCCTCCGTGAGAACTTTGATGTCGAGACCGAGGCTCTGCAGTTCCTTGACGAGCACCTTGAAGGACTCGGGAATGCCGGGCTCGGAGATGTTGTTGCCCTTGACAATGGACTCGTAGGTCTTGACGCGTCCCACCACATCGTCGGACTTGACGGTGAGGATTTCCTGCAGCATATTCGCCGCGCCGTAGGCTTCGAGAGCCCACACTTCCATTTCGCCGAAACGCTGTCCGCCGAACTGCGCCTTGCCGCCGAGCGGTTGCTGGGTGACGAGGCTGTAGGGGCCGGTGCTTCTGGCGTGAATCTTGTCGTCGACGAGGTGATGCAGTTTGAGCATGTACATATAGCCGACGGTGACGGGGTTCTCGAAAGGCTCGCCCGTTCTGCCGTCGTAGAGACGGATCTTGCCGTCCACTTTGCCCTCGCCGTTGACTATGCCGCAGTCGGCGAAGAGCTGCTTGATGTCCTGCTCGTTCGCGCCGTCGAAGACGGGAGTCGCCACTTTCCAGCCGAGCATATTCGCCACGAGACCGAGGTGGACCTCCAGCACCTGACCGATGTTCATACGGGAAGGCACGCCTAGGGGGTTGAGGACTATCTGCAACGGAGTGCCGTCCGCGAGGAAAGGCATATCCTCTTTGGGAAGCACGCGGGAGATAACGCCCTTGTTGCCGTGACGGCCCGCCATCTTGTCGCCGACGGAAATCTTGCGCTTCTGCGCGATGTAGACGCGCACGAGTTTGTTGACGCCGGGGCTGAGTTCGTCGCGGTTCTTTCTGGTGAATATCTTGACATCGACGACTATGCCGCCCTCTCCGTTGGGAACGCGGAGGGAGGTGTCCCTGACCTCTCTTGCCTTCTCGCCGAAGATTGCGCGCAGCAGTCTTTCTTCGGGGGTGAGTTCGGTCTCGCCCTTGGGAGTGACCTTGCCGACGAGGATGTCGCCGCTTCTCACTTCCGCGCCGACGCGCACGATACCGTCCTCGTCGAGGTTGCGCAGAGCGTCGTCGGACAGGTTGGGTATGTCGCGGGTTATCTGCTCTTCGCCGAGTTTGGTGTCGCGGGCCTCGATTTCGTGCTCCTCGATGTGAATGGATGTGAACACATCGTTGCGCACCAGTTCCTCGCTGATGAGGATGGCGTCCTCGTAGTTGTAGCCCTCCCAGCTCATGAAGCCGACGAGGATGTTCCTGCCGAGAGCGAGTTCGCCCTGGTCGGTGGCGGGGCCGTCCGCGAGCACGGTGGCTTCGGAGACGACTTTGCCGTTCTCGTCGCGCTTTTCGGCATAGACCTTGTCGCCCTTGGAAACTATGGGGTGCTGGTTTATGCAGGTGGACTGGTTGGAACGCTCGAATTTGCTGAGGGTGTAGACATCGGTGTCGCCGTCCGTCGTCTCGACCTCGATTCTGTCGGAGTCGACATACTTGACGAAACCGTCGCGCTTGGCGAGTTTGATCGCGCCGCTGTCGTATGCGATTCGGTGCTCGACGCCCGTGGCAATCATCGGGGCTTCGGGCTTGAGAAGGGGAACCGCCTGACGCTGCATGTTGGAGCCCATAAGCGCGCGGTTGGTGTCGTCGTTCTCGAGGAAGGGAATGAGTGCGGTGGCTATGGAGACCAACTGCTTGGGCGACACATCCATGTAGTCGACTTCGTCCTTCGGCTTCTCGCGGATGTCGCTTCTGATACGGCACATGACGCGGTCGCGGACGAACCTGCCCTCGTCGTCGAGGGGTTCGTTTGCCTGCGCCACGACATATTTGTCCTCTTCGTCCGCCGTCATGTACACCACTTCGTCGGTGACGATTCCCGTCGCCTTGTCGATTCTGCGATAGGGCGACTCGATGAATCCGTACTCGTTCACGCGGGCGTAGGTGGACAGCGAGGAGATAAGACCTATGTTCTGACCTTCGGGGGTCTCGATGGGGCACATTCTGCCGTAGTGGGAGTGGTGAACATCTCGCACTTCGAAGCTGGCGCGTTCGCGGTTGAGACCGCCGGGACCGAGTGCCGAAAGTTTTCTCTTGTGAGTCAGTTCGGCAATGGGGTTGGGCTGGTCCATGAACTGCGACAACTGAGAGGACCCGAAGAATTCCCTTATCGCGCTGGTGACGGGACGGATGTTGATGAGGGTCTGAGGAGTGATTTCGGCGTTTTCCTGAGCGGAAGCCATTCTCTCTTTGATGACCCTTTCCAGCCTCGACACGCCGATACGGAACTGATTCTGCAGCAGTTCGCCGACGGGACGGACGCGCCTGTTGCTGAGGTGGTCGATGTCGTCGCATGTGCCGAAGCCGTAACGCAGTCCGAGGTTGTAACTCACCGTCGCCACGATGTCATCGAGAGTGATGTGCTTGCTGACGAGGGTGTCGGCAACGGCACGCGTCCTGAGGGCGACGAAGAATTCGTCGCGGTCGGGATATTCCTCGAGCAGGCTCTTGAGCGCGGGATAATACACTTTCTCGCGGATGCCGTAGTCGCGGGGATTGCAGTCGACGAAAGCCGCGAGGTCGACGGTGTTGTTGCCGATGACTTTGTGCTTTCTCTTTACGCCTTCCTTGTCGGTGTAGGCAAGGTAGACGACATTGACGCCGCTGTTCTGGATTTCGGTCGCCTTTTTCTCGTCGGGTCTTTCACCGGCGTCGGCGAGGATTTCGCCCGTCTGCGGATTGACGACCGCCTCGGCAAGCTCCCTGCCCGCGATACGGGAAGCGAGGGACAGCTTCTTGTTGTACTTGTATCTGCCGACTCTTGCGAGGTCGTACTTCTTGTAGTCGTAGAAAATGCCGTTGATAAGGATGTCGGCGCCTTCGATGGTGGGCACTTCGCCCGGACGGAGTCTCCTGAAGAGGTCCATCTTGCCGGCGTCGCCGGTCTTGCAGGCGGTGTCCTTGTCGCAGGTGGCGCGCACCATATCGTCGTCGCCGAACAGCGCGAGCAGCTCCTCGTCGGTGCCGTAACCGAGAGCGCGGAGCAAGGTCGTCGCGGTGATCTTTCTCATCCTGTCGACATGCACCCACTGCACATCGTTCTGGTCCTGTTCGAACTCCAGCCATGCGCCCCTGTTGGGGATGACGGTGGTCTTATAGCGGGGAACGCCGTTGCGGTCGAGGGATTTCTCGCTGTACACGCCGGGGCTTCTGACAAGCTGGCTGACGATAACACGCTCTGCGCCGTTGATGACGAAGGACCCCGCCTCGGTCATGAGCGGGAAATCGCCCATGAACACTTCCTGCTCGATGAACTCGCCCGTGTCGTTGTTGGTGAGGCGTGCCTTGACCTTGAGGGGAAGCGCGTAGGTGGTGTCGCGGTCCTTGCATTCCTTGACGGAGTACTTGGGTTCACCCGTGAGAGTGTGGGAAAGAAATTCCAGCTTATAGCGACCGGCGTAGTCGACGATAGGCGAATAATCGGCAAAGACCTCGCTTATCCCGTCGCCGATGAAGCTTTCGTAGGAATCTTTTTGCACCTCGATAAGGTACGGGATAGCGAGCACATCTTTGATCTTGGAAAAAGTCTGGCGCTCGGTTTTCCCGTACATGACCTTGTGGATTCTTTGGGACATTCTTAACTCCTTAAAATTTGCAACTTTTCCTTCCCGCAAAAAAATTTTCGAAAACTTCTCGTTTGCGGAAAGCCCTTGTTTTTTTTGCTCCGTTGCGTTATACTGACACTCGTGGAGAAAACCCCCTACCCCCGTAATTTTTCATTTCGAGGGTAGTCCTAAGCAGTATTGCGCATTTTGTCATTGTATCAGCAAAATGCAAGACTGTCAAGTGTGCGAATAAAAAAATCGATGTTTCTCCGCCGAGAATCCCCTCCGCCCCCGCGCGGCGGTTTTTCGGAGTCTCCGCGGAAAGGAAAAACGGTGAGAATAGACAAATTCCTCAAAGTTTCGCGCGTCATCAAAAGGCGCACCGTCGCGGCGGAAGCCTGCTCCGGCGGCAGAATAGAAATCAACGGCAAACCCGCAAAACCCGCAAAGGAAGTCAAGGTCGGCGACACGGTGAAAGTGTCTTTCGGCGCGGGCAGCCTGACCTTCGAGGTGCTCGACATCTCCGAGAAACAGTCCAAACAGTCGGCTTCCGAGATGTACCGCATTATCGGAGAGGAATAAAAGGGCGCGGCCGAGCTGCCCCACGGAGAATTATGTCCACAATCAATGTCGTCGTCGCCGCAGGCGGAAGCAGCCTGCGCTACGGCAAGGAAAACAAACTTCTGGAGCCTTGTCGCTCCACCTGCGTGCTGGTGGAAGCCATCAAGCCTTTTCTGGCTTTTCGCGAAATCAAACGCGTCATAATCGCCATCGACACCGACTCATCCGACGAGTTTCTCGACGCGCTCGAACGCGCGGGACTGGACGACGACAGGCGCATCGTCCTCACGCGCGGCGGCGCAACGCGCACGCGCACGGTCAAATACGGACTGGAAGCCCTCGACGACGATTGCGACCTCGTGCTCATACACGACGGTGCCCGCCCCTATGTCACCGAATCTCTCATAAAACGCGTCGTCAAGGGCGCGGAAAAATACGGCGCGTGCGTGCCCGTCCTGCCCCTCGTGGACAACATTCTGTACGCGGGCGAGGACGGCGTCTCGCACCTCGACCGCACTCCCTATCGCAGAGTGCAGACCCCCGTCGGGTTCGAGCGCGAACGCGTGGAAAAGGCGTATGCCGAAGTCGCGGGCGACTATCTCGACGACTTCTGCGTCGTCGACGAATACGCCCACGGACCCGTCACGCTCGTCGACGGCGACCCCGACAACATCAAAATCACCGTCAAATCTGACCTGCTCACCTACCTTACCGGCTTCGGCTACGACATTCACCGTCTCGCCGAAGGCAGAGGAATAAAACTGCTCGGCGAGCGTATCCCCTGCCCATTCTCCTTTGTCGCGCACTCCGACGGCGACGCGGCGATACACGCCCTAATGGACGCCATTCTCTCCGCCCTCGGCGAAAAGGACATCGGACACCTCTACCCCGTCGACGACCCGAAATACGACGGCGCGGACAGTGTGAAACTGCTGAAAGGCGTGCTCAAAATCATGCGCGCCAAAAACCGCAGCGTGGTCAGCTGCTCGGTGAGCATAATCGCCGAAAAACCCCTGCTTGCCCCCTACATCGACAGAATGCGCACCCGCATGACGAAACTGCTCGACATGAACAAGGAACATTTCGGCATAACCGCCACCACCAACGAAGGCGTGGGCGACATAGGCGACGGCAACGCAATCGCCGCCTGCGCGCAGGTGCTCCTCAAATAATCCCGACGCACAAAAAAGCGACCAAACAAAAAGAAAGAACAACCCGTCGCGGGTTGTTCTTCAGGGGATTTTCGCGGCGATCAAGCGCCGCGACGGTTTTAACGCGCGCACGGTGTGACAGTAATGTGCGCGGTAAAACTCAACAAAGTTCGTAGCCCTCCGCAAGGCGCGTGTGCTTTGCCTTCCACTTGTTGAAGCGGTTGGGAATAAACCACGCGTATATACTCAATGTGACCACCGACAGCAGCAACCACACGACATATCTGCCCAAAAGCTGCACCGCCTTGCCGTCGAAACGCAGTCTCTTGCCGTCGAGCACGGTGTGATTGCAGCGCCAACGCGCCATCCAGCTCATTGCGAAGGGCACGCCTATGAACAGAGTGCACACGGACACCGCGAGCCCCGCAACAAGCAACAGCACTTCCTGCCCCAGCCAACCGTCGAAAGTCGAGCCGAATTCGACATACTCGCCTGCGAGTCGGGTATGCTTTGCCTTCCACTTCTTGATTTTGCCGGGAATGAACAGAATGAATATTCCGCAGGTGACCACAGAAAGAAACATCCACAGCAGCCAATTTCCGATAAGTTGTGAGGCGCGCCCGTCGAAAGTCAACCTCTTCCCTTCGTAAAGAGTGTGCTTGCAACGCCACTTTTCTTTCCACACCACCGTGACGGGGAACGCTATACCGAGGGTTATGAGCGTGACCAACGCGGAAAGAATGTTCCAACCGATTTTCTGAATGAGCCAGCCGTCGAAAGTGCCCTCGCCGTTGTTTTCCACCGCCCCCGCATTCGGAGCGTACCGCGTTCTGACCGCCTGAATGTAAGCGTCGATTTTCTTTTCTTCTTCGGCGGCTCTGGTCTCGAAACGCTCCTTGTCGCCATCTTTAACGATACCCCAGAACTCCCTTTCGGCGCTCCTGCCTTTCATCTTTCCTTCGATGTGCGCGTTGCCGGCAACGATATTGCGTATGCGCTCAACCACTCTCCTTTCTTCGGCATTCATTCTGGTCAAGGCGAACGCGACCGCAAGCGCCGTCAAAAAGAACACCACATAAATGAGCAAGGGGATAATGATTCCTGTTCCGCTCCCGCTCTGTAAGTTTATAGACGCCATTACCGCCAAAACGACAAACATCGTCACCATTGCCATAGGCATTTCGGTGCGCAGTTTGTGTTTGAATTTAATGCGTTTGAATTGTTTGTCGGGTTCGCGCCTGACGGGGAGTTTGTATTCTTCGGTCGAAGGTGCGGGTGCGGGCTCCGACGCGGTCGCGACCGGTTGCGCTCCCCGCTCGCCGTTTCCGCTGCCGCTTTCGGCGGCAACCGCCGCCTCTTCCGTTGCGGAATTTGCTTTTTCCGCTGCCATATTTGTTTCAAAATTTTCCATAAGCCCTCCTCATTCGCATTCTAATCGCATAATGTGCGATTGTCAAGATAAAAATCACCTTATGTGCGATTATCGGAAGCGACGGAAAACGCACGGAGGCGAATATGGAAAACAGCATCGCACGCGGCTACGAAGACAACATTTCGACGGAACTTCGCTCGATACAACACCGCATGAGACAGGCAGTTCTGCACAGTGGAAAACAGCAAAAAGACATCGCAACGGAAATAGGCGTTTCGGCACAGACGGTTTCCAAATATATGAAGCACGACATATTTCCCGCCTTGGACACATTTGCAAAACTTTGCAAAAGCGTCGACGCCTCTTCCGACTACATTCTGGGCATAAGCAAGGATTGAGCGCGCGGGCAAGCGCAAAACTAACGCCCCGCGAATCTTGTACTCCGAAGGAAAAGCCCGCCGAGGCGGGTCTTTCTTGCAGCGGAAAATTCCGTGCGCTCCGAGATAGCGGAAGCGCGAGGAT
>CALVTH010000004.1 GCA_944360115.1 uncultured Clostridia bacterium | reverse complement strand
GCACGCCGCGGCGCTTCGGGGCGGACGCGTTTCCCGTTCCTCGACCGCCGACCGTTCCCCCGCGGACGGTTCGCCGCGCCGCGCCTGCCGCGCGCGTTCGGGCACAATATTGTTGCGCGCGTATTGCGCGCGCTTCTTCGGTATGTTATAATCCTTTCATTAAACAACGCGGGTGGAAAATGGAAGGGATTGAAAACGGCGCCCCTGTCGGTGAGACGACGGAACAGATCGCGGTGACGGACGCCGCGACGGGGCTCACTTCTGCCGAGGTACAGGAGCGGATAGCCGCGGGCAAGGTCAACGGCGAACAGACCGTGCGCACCAAGAGCGTACTCCAGATACTGCGCTCCAACATAGTCACTTATTTCAATTTCGTGTTCGTCGTGCTGGCGGTCATACTGGCGTTTTTCGTGCCGCGCGGCGTGGAAGGAATAGGCAATTTCGGTTTTATGATACTCATCGTCATCAACGCGGCGATAGGTATCTTTCAGGAACTGCGCGCAAAGCGCACCATTGACAAACTTTCCCTGCTCTCCGCACCCAAAGCCGTGGTCATACGCGACGGCGAGGAAAAGGAAATCGCAATCGAACAAATCGTGCTCGACGACATCATGGAATTGTCCGCGGGCAGACAGATATGCGCCGACAGCGTGGTGGTGGAAGGCTCCTGCGAGGTCAACGAATCGCTGATTACGGGCGAGCCGGACGCCATTCACAAGACAACAGGCGACAAGGTCGTGTCGGGTTCGTTCGTGGTGTCGGGCAAGGCGCGCTGTCGCGTCGAGCACATCGGCGCCGACAATTTCGTGATGAAGATTTCCACGGGCGCCAAGTATTTCAAGAAGCCCTCGTCGGAAATATGGCGTTCGCTGATGTGGTTCGTCAAGATTATGTCTTTCGTCATAGTGCCGATAGGCGTAGCCCTTTTCTGCATCAAATATTTCACGGGCTCGGGCGAGACCGACGACACCGTGGTCACCACGATAGGCTCCGTGATAGGCATGATACCCTCGGGGCTGATAGCGCTGACCTCGACGGTGTTCTGCATAAGCGTCATACGCCTTTCCAAGCACAGGACCCTGGCGCAGGACCTCTATTGCGTGGAAACGCTCGCGCGCGTCGATGTGCTGTGCCTCGACAAGACGGGCACGATAACCGAAGGCAGTATGGAAGTGACGGAAGCCGTGCCGCGCGACGGGCTGAGCGAAGACGACTTCCGCGCCATGCTCAACGCCGTGGTGTCCGCCACCGACGACGAAAACGCCACCGCCCTTGCGTTCAGAAATTATCTCGGCGACGCGCTCTCCCCCGTCGAAGCGGAGACCGTGGTACCCTTCTCCTCGGCACGCAAATGGAGCGGCGCGCGCGTGGACGGCGTGTCGTACGCCGTCGGCGCGGCGGAATTCGTGCTCGGCCGCGACCGCGGAGACATCATGTCGGCGGCGAACGAAAAAGCGGCGGACGGCTACCGCGTGCTCGCGCTGGTATCCTCGCCCCTGCCTTTCGGCGAGGACAACGCCCTGCCGGACGATGTGACTCTGGAAGGCTTTGTCTACATAGCCGACAAGATAAGGAAAGAAGCCCCCGACACCCTCAGATTTTTCCGCGACCACGGCGTTGCGGTCAAGATAATCTCGGGCGACAACCCCGCCACGGTCAGCGCCGTGGCAAGGCGCGCGGGACTTGCCGACTACAACAACTGGGTGGATATGTCCACTCTGAAAACAGAGGACGAAGTGCGCGAGGCCGCCCTCGTCTACACCGTGTTCGGGCGCGTGCTACCCGACCAGAAACTGTTGCTGGTCAAGGCTCTCAAAGCCGCGGGGCACACCGTGGCGATGACGGGCGACGGTGTCAACGATGTGCTCGCCCTCAAGGAATCGGACTGTTCGGTGGCAATGGCTTCCGGCTCCGACGCCGCGAAGAATGTCAGTTCTATTGTGCTGCTGGACTCCAACTTCGCTTCCATGCCGCGCGTCGTCGCCGAGGGACGCCGTTCCATAAACAACCTCGAACGCAGCGCGTCGCTGTATCTCGCAAAGACCATATACAATGTGCTCATCGCGCTCATTTTCATGGCGGTGCCAGCGGGACTGCCCTTCGAGCCGAAGCAACTCACGCTCATAGGCGGCATCACCATAGGACTGCCCTCCTGCGTCCTCGCGCTGGAACCCAGCACCGAACTGGTCAAGGGACGGTCGCTCACGAAGATGTTGTGCAAGGCGGTGCCGGGCGGAATCGCCGTGGCGCTCGCCGTGGCGGCGGCGACGGTCGCGCAACAGTATTTCCTGCACCTTAACGCCGCGCAACTCGACAATCTGTATGTGCTCGTCACGACGATAACGGGGCTGATTTTCCTGTTCAGGGTGTGCCTGCCCTTCAACCTCCTGCACGGCATAACCTATGTGGTGATGATAGGATTGTTCGCGGCGGTGTTCCTCGCCGACATACCTTTCTTCAATTCGTTCTTCGGCATAAGCCGCGACATAACGGCGGAAATGGGCAAAGCCATTGCCGCGATAATAGCGGTGATAGCCGTCATATATGTCACGGTCAGCATACTCACGCGCAATCTCGACAAGACGATAGACCTCAAACTCAACGAAAAGATGAAAAAGAAGGTCAGCGTGTGATTGCGCAGAAAACGCGGGGGAGGACAAACGCTTGAAAAACACGGACGGAGCCGAACCGAAAACGACGAAAGTCTGCGCGGAAGCGACGGCGGAAGCCGTGCCCGCGTTTGCGGGAGCGGGATATGTGCGCACCGACGCCGCGCCTTTTCCCGTGGGCGAAGAAAACAAACGCCCGCCCCGCACCATTGAAATTTCAAAGAAAGCCGTCGTCACGGCGGTGCTCATCGTGCTGGTGCTGGTCATATTCGCCATTGTGCTGACGCAGGTGCTCCCGCGCGGCGCGTACGAGCGCGTGCCCGACGCCGACGGCAACGAACAGATTGTGCCCGATTCCTACCGCGAGGACCCCTCTCTCGACTCTCTCAAATGGTGGCAGGCGGTGTTCGCGCCCTTCCTCGTACTCGACCCGAGCATGGACGGCTCGCTTATGGTATGGGCGCTCATTGCCCTCCTGCTCGTCATAGGCGCGGTATTCACGGCACTGGACCATACGGGCGTTCTGGTCTATATGGTGGAATCTCTCCGTAACAAATTCAAGACCAGAAAATACGCTCTGCTGTTCATTATGCCGCTGGCGTTTATGTTCCTGGGGTCGTCGGCGGGTATGTTCGAGGAACTCATTCCTCTCGTGCCCGTGGTGGTGCTGCTGTGCTACGCCTTCGGGTGGGACGCCCTCGTGGGACTGGGCATTTCCGTGCTGGCGGCGTGCTTCGGCTTTGCGGCGGGCGTAGTCAATCCGTTCACGGTGGGAATATCCCAGAATCTTATGGGCATACCGATGTTCTCGGGCATTTCCATGCGCCTGCTGACCTTCGTCGTGGCGTATGCCATTCTCATGGGCTTCATATTCCCCTACGCCAGACGCATAGAGAAACGCCCTCAGAAATCGCCGGTCTACATTGAAGACACCCGCAAAAAACACGGATTCGATTTCTCGAGCGCCGCTTTCGTCTACGACGAGGGCAAGTCCAAAGCCCTCAAGTGGTTTGCGGCGTGGATGCTCGTCGTGGTGTTCTTCGCCGTGCTGTCGATATTCATACAGCCGCACTACATACCCGCGCTCGGAGATTTTTCCCTCGCCGACTACATACTGTATATCACGGTCGCAATTTATGTCGTGGCGGGAATAGGCGCGTGCGTGATGTGCGGGCTGAAAGGCAAGGAACTTTTCAGAAAATTGGGCAAAGGCCTGCTGACCCTGTTGCCCGCAGTCGCGATGATACTCGTCGCGAGCGGCGTGCGCTACATCATGGAAAAAGGCAATGTCATGGACACCATTCTCTACAAGGTGACCGAAGCCTGCCGCGGGCAATCCCCCGCCGTGATAATCCTGCTGGTCTACGCCGCTATATTCATCTTCGAGATATTCATTCCGTCGGGCTCCGCAAAAGCCTTCCTGCTTATGCCTATGATAGGCGCGATGTGCACCCAACTGGGTATCGACGGACAAGTGGCGGTGCTCGCCTTCGCTTACGGTGACGGCTTCGCCAACGTGTTGCTGCCCACCAATGCGGGGCTGCTGCTCATACTCGGAATGACCACCGTCAACTATCCCAAGTGGCTCAGGTGGAGCGGCAAGATACAGTTCACATTGCTGCTGGCGACCATAGGTATACTTATGCTTGCTCAGTACGTCGTCTACGCCTGACCTTACTATGCGAAGAGCGCGCGGCAACGCGCAATACGCAACAAAGCGCACAAACAGGCGCTTGTATAGCGAAAAATAACATTTTAACACGCGGTTCGGTCGTCGGACGCGAAACGCGAAGCGAGGAATATATGGACAAAGCCGCAAAGACACGCACCCGCAGATTTGTGCTCGCCGTCATACTTTCGGTAATGCTCGTCGCCGGAATACCGATGATTATCGTCGGAGCAATAGGTCCCGACGAAGGTCACGGCGCAATGCACGCCGCCCGCATAGGCTACAAGGTTATGATGGGCATCGGCATAGTTTTCACCGTATTCGGATTCTACGGCACGCCTATGGGGTGGGTGATGTTCGGCACCGCCAATTCCGAACTCACCGTTGTCGCCGCCGTCAGGAACGAACACCTCTATTCGGTGAACGAACTTGCCGCGCGCCTGGGAAAGAACGACAAAGAAACGCGCACGCTGTTGGTCAACTGCGTGCGGAAAGGGTATCTCACGGAATACAAACTGGAAGGCGACTGCCTCGTGCTCAACGAGAATACCGCTCTCGCGCCCACGGAAGTGCACTTCGATTGTCCCCGTTGCGGCGCGCCCGTGGTATGCGTGACGGGCGAAAAGACGGTGTGCCCTTACTGCGGCAGCGCCCTCTCCAACCCGAGCAAACGCTGACGCGCACCACACACTTAACTTGCACAAACCACCACTTCAACACACAAAACGCGCGGTTCCACCGCGCGTTTACGGATGATATATCACGCGGTATCTCACGCGGACAATACATTATCATTAAGGGCTTGAAATGAGATTTTCCGGGGCACGAAAACTCGTCTGTTGTGTTTTGCTGCTGATTTTTTTGCTGTCGCTCGTCACATGCATACTGGCGTTCACCCTGCCCTATGACGGGGCTGTGGCGGTCATCCCCACCTTCAAAGCGTCCGAAACCGAACTTTACATCATCGACGGGGAGGGGCTTTCAAAGGACATATATGCGATGATCGTGTCTTTGCAAGGCATAGTCGCGCAGAAGGAAGCCAAAATTTACATAAAAGACTCCGACAATTTTGTTTACGCGGAAAAGTTCGTCGCCGAAAAAGGACTGACCGTGACCGAATTTTCCGACCCATGGGAGCTGGTGCTCGCCTGCAAGGAGCATCTCTCGGACAACGGTTACGTCCTTTTCGAAGGTGTCGGCAGCTTCACCGTCAACACCGCCGCCACCGTTTCGGGCGCGGAGAGATGGCTGTCCGTTCCGCGCTCGGCGCAAGAGGAGGCGGAACGCCGCGGACTGGAACTCAAAGCGGATATGACCCTGAAAAACCGGGACGGCAGCTATGCGAACACCTACGAGTCATTATACGAGCGGTATAAAGACGTCCTCAACAAGAACGTGCTGATACACCAATCGCCGGACCTTGCCGCTCTCCGCGACTACGGCATCGCGGCAGGGGCTTTCTGTTTCTACACGGACGAGAACAGCGAAAACTCCGTCGGGTTCCGAAAAAAGGTCTATTTACAGACAAACCCGAACGCGCCCGTCCTCGGATGGAGCACCGACGAGATGGGCTATGTGGAGCAGACGACCCGAAGCGGACTGTGCGTGATCGCGTCCGACCACAGTTCCAACCTCAGCTATCTTTCCGGCTGCGACAGCGGCAAGCCTATCGGGCAGAAATACGCTCACAGAGAGCTCGTCGCGGACGGCACGAAACACTATGTCGCGCTCATCATGAGCGACGGCGACAATCTGCAATGGTGCCAGAACCTGCCCTTCACCGACCATTATAAAGACAGGCAAAATTCGACCGCAGACTACAAGCTGACCTGGACGGCGCCGCCCGTCATGGCAACTCTCGCCCCCGAAGCGCTGAAATATCTCTACGACAACGCAAACGCAAACGACTCTTTCATCTGCGGAGTGTCGGGCATGGGCTATATCAACCCGACGGCATTCCCCCGCCGTCTGCTTTCGTCGTTTGCCGGGATGACAGCGGAGGCGATGGGGCGTGCGGATCTGTCCGCGCTCGCCGTGCTCGACAACGACACGTCCGTCTACCGACTCGGCAGGGCGATGCAAAAATATGCCGACACGGACGGCATCCCGGGCGGATTCATGCAGATCGGCGACAGATATCGGGAACTGGACGGCAGGATGATATGGTGCGGCGACAAGCCCTTCATAAGCGCGAGAAAGTCGCTGTGGCACACTCCCGACGACGGACTGACCAAGGAGAAGTTCATAAAGAAACTGGCGGACGAAATAAATGCCATGCCCGCCGACCCGACCTCTGAAAACGGCTATTCCTACATAAACATACACCCCTGGTCCATGACGATAGCCGATGTGGACCTCTTCGTTTCGCTGCTGGACGAGCACATCGAGATCGTCTCGGCGGAAGAGATGCTGCACCTCGTCAAGACCAACGTCCGCCACTGACTCCGCGCCGACAAGCACTGACGCGCCTACACACTTAAATTGCACAAACCACCACTTCAACACACAAAACGCGCGGCTCAACCGCGCGTTTTGCGTGTTTCCCGTTGAAAACGCGCCCCGTGACGGGGCGCGTTTCGGCATTACTGTTTATTTTTAAACTGCTGCTTCATCCTCTCACTCCCCGAAAGGATCACCTTGCGGATGCGGATGTTCTTGGGGGTGACTTCCAGCATTTCGTCATCGTTCAGGAACTCGAGGCTTTCTTCGAGACTGAACTTGCGCGGAGTGACCAGGCGCAGGGCTTCGTCGGAGCCTGCCGCGCGCATGTTGGTGACATGCTTTTTCTTACACACATTGACGCGTATGTCCTCGGCTTTGGGCGACATCCCCACCACCATGCCCTCGTAGACGGGGGTCTGCGGGTCGATGAACAGCGTGCCGCGGTCCTGCGCGTTGAACAGTCCGTATGCGGCGGCTTCGCCCGTCTCGAACGCCACGAGCGAGCCCGTGAATCTGCGCGTTATCTGGCCTTTGAAAGGCGCGTATCCGTCGAAGAGCTGATTCATCACGCCCTCGCCTTTGGTGTCGGTGAGAAACTCGTTCTTGAAACCGAACATACCGCGAGACGGCACCCTGAATTCCATTCTTATGCGACTGCCGCGCGGCTCCATGGTCACCAGCTCGCCTTTGCGCACGCCCATGCGTTCCATGACCGCGCCGACGCACTCGGACGGCACATCGAGATACAGCCTTTCCATAGGCTCGCACTTCACGCCGTCGATTTCCTTGAAAATGACCTGCGGGGTACCCACGCCGAACTCGTAACCTTCGCGGCGCATCGTCTCGATAAGTATGCTCAGGTGCATTTCACCCCTGCCGCACACCTTGAATTTGTCGGGACTTTCGGTGTGGTAGACGCGCAGCGACACATCCTTGAGCAGTTCGCGGAAAAGTCGGTCGCGCAGCTGTCTCGAAGTGACGAACTTGCCTTCTCTGCCCGCGAAAGGACTGTCGTTGACGGAGAAAGTCATTTCTATGGTCGGCTCGCCAATCTTTACGAAAGGAACGGGGTCAATCTTGGTCGTTGCACAAAGCGTATTGCCGATGTTGACGGACTCTATGCCGCTGAAACACACGATGTCGCCCACCTGCGCTTCCTCGACATTGGTGCGCTTCAACCCTTCTATCTGGAACAGGTTGGCGACTTTGCTCTTGTAGGGAGACAACCCTTCGCAGTCGCACACCACGACTTCCTCACCCGCGCGCACCTTGCCGCGCTCTATCTTGCCTATGCCTATGCGCCCCACATAGTCGTTGTAGTCTATGGCGGACACCAGCAACTGCAACGGTCCGTCGGGGTCGCCCTCGGGCGGTTCGATGTAACTCGTGATCGTGTCGAAGAGGGGCTGCAAATCCTTGCCGGGCACATTGTAATCGAGAGTCGCCGTGGCGTTCTTGCCCGAGCAGTACACAATGGGGCTGAGCAGCTTGTCGTCGTCGGCGCCGAGGTCGAGGAGCAACTCCAGCACTTCGTCGCCTATCTCCGCCGTCCGCGCGTCGGGACGGTCGATTTTGTTGACGACGATGATGATTTTCAGTCCGAGTTCCAGCGCCTTTTCCACCACGAAACGGGTCTGCGGCATGGGACCTTCCGCCGCGTCGACGAGCAACAGCACGCCGCTGACCATTTTGAGCACGCGCTCCACCTCGCCCGAGAAATCGGCGTGACCGGGAGTGTCGATGATGTTGATTTTTATGCCCTTCCAGTGCACGGAAGTGTTCTTGGCGAGAATGGTTATGCCGCGCTCCCTCTCGAGGTCGCCCGAGTCCATGACGCAGGTCTGCACCTGCTGATTCTCGCGGAAGGTGCCCGCCTGGCGCAACATACCGTCCACGAGCGTGGTCTTGCCGTGGTCGACATGCGCGATGATTGCAACATTTCTCAAATCTTCACGAATCATAATCTTTCCGTATTCCCCGCCCGCGCCGTCCGACGGACGGCGGAGCTCCGCGCGTGAGAGCGTGGCGCGCGCCCCGCGCGCCCGCGCTCCGAAAAATCAAGTCAATATACTATCACAACGCCTCGCGCTTGGCAAACGATTGAACAAACCGCGCGAAATTCACGCGCTCGGGCGGTCGATGTTGATGTTGAAAGAGTAATTCTTGCCGTCGGACGCCAGCGCTTCCGCCGCCGCACTCTCCACCTGCGCGAGCGTTACCTTGCTCTCGAACGGTATGACGACATCGAACAGCACCTTCGTCTGCTTTGCGGTGCGTGCGAAACGGAAGTCGTGTATGGCAAGCCCGCCGTCGAGCGCCTTGACGGCTTTTTCGGTGCGCAGTTTCGCCGCGATGAGTTCGTCGTCGTCGGTGTCTATGGGGTCGGTGTGCAGAGTGAGATGAACGCCCATTTCGCGCAGGACATCCTGCTCTATGTCGTCGGCAATCTCGTGCGCCGCGAACAACGACATATTCGCCGCCACTTCGAGGTGCGCCACGGCAAAGAAAGTGCCCTCGCCGTAACTGTGCACTTCGAGGTCGTGCATGCCTATGACCTCATCGTGCGACAGGATTATTTTCCTCAGGTTGTCCACCAGTTCGGCGGGCGGACGCTTGCCGATGAGCGGACTGATTGCGCCGACCGCGGTGCGCACCGCCGTCACGATTATGAACAGCGACACGGCGACGCCGGTGTAGCCGTCGATGTTGACCTCGGCAAACTGCATGACCAGCGTGGACGCCAGCGCGGCGGAAGTGGCGAGGATGTCGGTGAGACTGTCGAGCGCGGACGCTTTCAGGGTGTCGGAAGCGATCTTTTTCGCCACCGACGAATACACCGTCGCCTGCACGGCTTTCATGGCAATGGCAACGCCCAGCACCGCGTATGTAAACGCCGAAGCCGACAGCGGCTCGGGAGACAGTATCTTGGTGAGCGAGGTGTAGCCGAGCACGACGCCCACGGCGAAAATGAGAAGGGAAAGCACCAGCGTGGTGACATACTCGTAGCGCGCGTGCCCGAAGGGATGTTCGCGGTCGGCGGGACGGGAAGCCAGCTTGAACCCCGTGAAAGTGACCGCGCTGCCGCCCGCGTCGGAGAGGTTGTTGACGGCGTCGGCAACGACCGTGATACTGCCGCTCAGCACGCCGGCTGCGGTTTTGAGTGCGAACAGCACGGCGTTGGTGCACAGTCCGAACACCCCCGCCGCCATGCCTTTTCTGAAACGCTTTTCTTCGCCGACCATACCTCTCACCAGTCCTCTCTGTGCGAAATTTTCACATCGTCGTAATAGTCGAAATAGCGTCGCTTGTAATCCTGCGTCGCCTGTCTCGCCCGTTTTATGTCCTCCCGCGCCTGTTTGAGCGCCTCCGAAGAAGGCTGCTCTTTCGGCTCCTCGACGGGAGTGAGTTTGGTCTTGTCGTCTCTCATAATTCTATGTGTCTGACGCCCTCGCGGTCGCTCCTGCGATAGAGGACGATTTTGCCGCCCGTCGCCGCCACTTCCTCTGCGCCGAGCGCGGAAGCCAGCGCCGAAAGCAATTCGCGCGGTGTGCCGTCGGCAGTCCTCAGCACGCTGATTTTGACCAGTTCGTGCGCGTCGAGCGCGGCGGAAATGTCCGCCGTCATATTGTCGTTTATGCCGCCCTTTCCAATCTGAAAGAAGGGCTGCAAACCGTTAGCCATAGCGCGGAGTTTTGCTCTCTGTCTGCTGTCCAACATATCTTTTCTCCGTCCTTTGCAAGTCTTTCCAAGTCGCGGTTTCCCGCCTTGTCCGTCGTTCCGTTTTGTCACGCTTTTGCGCGAAAACGGCGTTTATATGTAGTTTTATTTGTTTGAGCGCGCGTTTTCGTGTTCTTCCAATATACCCACCGCCAGCGCGACGAGATCGGGGCAGGCAAGCCCCCTGCCCTCTTTCCTGCCTGCGCGCATGAGCAGCAGGTCGCGGCAAAGAATGGAGTCCGCCGCGGCGCGGAACTCCTCGGCGAGGGCGCGCTCCTCTGCGTACAGCGCGGCTTTCTCGCGGGGGTCGAGCGTGTTGGGACGGCGCAGGAAAGAGAGCGTCATCAACATTCCGCTCACGGCGCCGCACACCTCGCCCAGCCTGCCCATGCCGCCTCCGAAAGGCGCCGAAGCCGTGCCCACGGTCTCCTCGTCCACGCCCGTCACATCGACGAACGCCAGCGCGACCGCCTGCGCGCAGTTGTAGCCTTTCGCATAAAGTTGCTTCGCCTTTTCTCCGCGGGTCGTCGCGGTGATGTCACTCATTTTTTCCGTCCTCCTCGGTTGCGCGCTCCGCCGCGCCTGCGTCGGAGTCCGCGAAAATCTTCGCCTCTGCTATACGGGCTGCTATGCCCACCAGTTCGCGGCACTTGGGCTTCTGCGAATTGTGGGTGTCGCCGTGCGGTCGCGTGAGCAGCAGTTCGCGGCACACTATGCTGCCCGCCTGCTCGGCAAACAGCCGCGCCATTTCGCGTTCGAGAGCGTACAAGGCGTTCTTTTCGTTGCGGTCGAGCGTGTCGGCACGGAGCGCAAGCCCCGCCACCATAAACATTCCGCTCACCGCGCCGCACACTTCGCGCAGTCTGCCCATTCCACCGCCGAACGGCGCGGCGACGGCTTTCAGGGTCTCTTCGTCCGCGCCCAGCAGGTCGGCAAACGCCAGCGCCACCGACTGTGCGCAGTTGTACCCTTCCGTGAAATACGCCTCGGCTTTCGCCGCGCGGTCGACCGCGTTGTCCGTCGTCCTGCCGTCCGTCATTCTTCTCCGTCCCCGTCCTCGTCGCCGTTGCTGTTCTCTTTGACGTGCCTGACCGCTTTGCTTTTGCCGCGGAGCACTATGGGTGCGGGACGCTTGCCCTCGTGCACGTCGACCTGCATATTCGGCGTGAGTATATCCTTTTCCTTGAGTGCGGTATACACATTTTCCGTGAGGTTGTATTTCGCCGTCCAGTAATCCGTAACGGGCGCGTAGCATTTCAGTTTGAGCACGACGCCGTTGCTGTTCTGGGAATCCATACAAACGCTCACCCCTCTGTCGGCGGTTACGAGCGGCTCGTCCGCCACTACCGCCAGCACGGTCTCGCGTACGGGTTGAATGTCGGTGCCCTTTTCGACGGCGATTTCGATGACAATACGGCGTTCGCCGCAGGCGTCGTAGTTGATTATGGGATTGTTGACCGCCTCGGAATTGGGAACGATGATTTCGGTGTTATCGTCCGTGCGCAAAGTGGTGTTGAACAGGTTAATCGCGGAAATCCTGCCCTCTTCGCCCGCTATCTCGACGTAGTCGTCTTTTTTGAAAGGCTTGTTGAAGATAATCATTATGCCGCTTGCGATGTTGCCGAGGCTGTCCTTGAGCGCAAGACCAATGGCGACGCCGCAGGTTCCTATCACCGCGATGATGGACGCCGTGTTGATTCCCATAGTCGCAAGCGCGGTTATGAGGACAATTATTTTCAGGATAACATCCACAAGCGCCGCGACGAAATTGACCATAGCCTCGTCGCGCTTGGCACGCTTGAGCAGAACCGCCTTGAGTATCTTCTTGACGACCCAGCATATAACCAGCCCGACAACGAGTATGATTGCTCCGAAGAGTATTCCCCAGCCCGCGTTTTTGAAAAAATCAACGATTTTCTGTCCGAAATCTTCCATTGTGCACTCCGCGATGTTTATCGTAGGTGCCTTGCGGCACAACATTATGATTATACCACATTCCCGCCGAGTGATAAAGAAATTTCGCGCGTATGCGGAAATGTGCGCCCGCGCCGCCGCGCGCCGCGACTGCGGGCGGCACTCGCGGTCGCCCTCCCGAGCGCAAAAAGCGGCGCATTGTTGCGCGCGTTATTGCGCGCGCGACCTCAAAATGGTATAATGTTTTTTAGCGGTCGGCGCTCCGGCTCCGTCCGCACAACCCGATTGACGCCGCGCCGTCGGAGACGCGCGCCGCCGAGGGAGGAATCAATGAAAAAAATCGTCATTCCGAAAGGTTTCAAAGTCGGAGAAGCGCAGGACGAATACACGGGCGTGACCGTCGTTTTGTGCGAAAAGGGCGCGGTGGGCGGCGCGGACTGTCGCGGCGGCGCGCCCGGCACGCGCGAGACGGACCTGCTCCGCCCCGAAAAGATGATGGACAAAATCAACGCCGTAGTGCTTGCGGGAGGCAGCGCATACGGGCTGGGCGCGGCAAGCGGCGTTATGGAATATCTCAGAGAGCGCGGCGCGGGTTACCGCACGGCGGGCAAAACCGTGCCCATAGTTCCCGCCGCCGTGATATTCGACCTCAACGACAAAGACTATCACTACCCCACGCCCGACAAGGGCTACGAAGCCTGCGCGAACGCTTCGTCGACGCCGCGCTTCGGACAGTACGGCGCGGGCAAGGGCGCGACGGTGGGCAAGATACGCGGAATGAAATACGCCTGCAAATCGGGCGTGGGTGCCTTCACCGTCAAAACGGCGGGCGTCTTCGTGACGGCGATAATGGTCGTCAACGCCCTCGGCGATGTGACCGACCCCGAGACCGGCAAAATCGCGGCGGGCGCAAAAGCCAACGACGGCTCTTTCATCGGCACCGAAAAACACATCGTCTCGGGCGGTCTTCTCAAACTGTTCGCGGGCGCAAACACCACTATCGGCTGCATAATAACCGACGCCAAAATCGACAAGGCGCAGGCGAACAAACTGGCCTCCTGCGCACACGACGGACTGGCGCGCGCCATACGCCCCGTGCACACCGACTACGACGGAGACACGGTTTTCTGTCTGGCTTCGGGGCACAAGCCCGTGCTCAATCCGTTGCTTTTGCAGACCGCCGCGGCGTACGCTGCCGAGCGGGCGGTGATTGCCGCCGTGTCGGACTGCGCCGATTGCGAAATAGTTTTCGACGAGAGCGCGACCGACGGACGGGAAGGGCCCGAGGACGCCCCCGACGGAGAAAAACAATGAAAATCGCCGTCTATCTCAACAGCACCGCGCCTTTCGCGCCGCCCGAAAAATGCGACAAGGTTATATGCTGCGACGGCGCGTACGACCGCTGCCCCGTACGCCCCGACTATTTCGTGGGCGACGGCGACTCGGTGTCGGCTTTCCCCGACGACATCCCCACCCTGCGCCACGACTCGCACAAGGATTTCACCGACGGCGAATCCGCCGTGTATTTCGCGCGCGACCTCGGCGCGACGGAACTCGTGTTTTACGGCGTGACGGGCGGAAGATACGACCACACTCTCGGCAACCTCGCCGTAATGCACCTTGCGCTCGACCTCGGTATGAAAACCCGCGCCGTCGAACCGGACTGCGAAATAGCGGGACTTTGCCCCTCTCTCACCCCGCACTTCCGCGCGACGACGGGCAAGGGCGTCACCTTCTCCGTGATACCTCACGGCGGAAGCGCGCTCATAACGGACGCCGAAGGCACCGAGTACCCTCTCGACAATCTCACGCTTACACCGAAGGACACTCGCGGGATTTCCAACATCACCGTGAGAGACGAAATATCTTTCAATGTCAAAGCGGGCACGGCTTTTCTGATAATCAACCGTCCTTCCGCCTGACAGTACCGAAGCAAACGTGTTGAACGCCGCTTTCCGACGGCGTAACAAAAAGGGAGCGTCGGCTTCCTTTTTCTTTTGTTTTAACGGAAAACCCCTCCGTCTCAACGGAGGGGTAAGGAAAAATTACGCCGAAAGGCGATTCAGGGTACTATTTTTCTTCGGCGACCGCGTCGTCGTCGGACGCTTGCGCGGTGACCGCGGGGGTCTCGTCGTCGCCGTCATACACGAATATTTCGCCGTTTTCCTCGACGACGCGGGTCTGCATAGTTATGTCCATCTGCCTTCTGAACGCGGGAGACAACAGCAGCAGTATTCCTGCCGCGAGGTCGATTGCAAGGTCAACCAGAGTAAAGGAGTTGTACGCAAGGGCGTAAAGCAGGAATTTGTCGACATATCCTTCCTCAACAGCATATTTTCCGAAGGCAAAGGTGCCGGACAGCACATGCGACGCATAACGGAGCACGACGGCAAGGATTGCGCCGACGATGAACGCCGCGAGTTTGTTTTTCCTGAGAGGAGTACGCTCGAAGAATATGCCCGTTGCGGAAATGGCGCCGAAGGCGAGAGGATAGTCGAGCAGGAACTGCAGGGGGTGAATGATATAGGTGTCCTGAAGAGCCTGCAGGAACCCGTACACGACGCAGACGAGCACGCCGCGACGGGTGCCGAACATGGCGCAGTAAAGCATGAGCGGCAGCAGACTGGCGAATGTGACGGAGCCGCCCTGAGGCAGTTTGAACAGACGGACATACGAGAGCGCGAAAGACATTGCTATCGCAATCGCGCCGTAAACCACCGATTTCGTATCGTTGACATAGCGTTTTTTGCCGACTGCGTAGATTGCGACCAGAATCAGCAGCATCACGACCACGCCGACGATAAGACCGTTTTGCTCGAGATAATCGTAATAATAACCGTCGTTGACGATGTTATCGTTGAAATAACGCGTGAGCACGACCATGAGCGCGATGAAGCCGCCTGCCATGCCCAGACCCGTGACGACCGCCGCCACTTTGACGAGGAATTTGCTGAACATGGACGCCACGCCCATGAGGCAG
Organism: uncultured Clostridia bacterium; assembly: GCA_944360115.1. Lineage (GTDB taxonomy): Bacteria > Bacillota > Clostridia > Christensenellales > CAG-917 > Limadaptatus. The sequence continues at coordinate 57,321 of CALVTH010000004.1, read as the reverse complement.
GCGCCGATGAGCGCGATGAGCACCAGGGCGAGAATGGCGGGGAAATAATCCATTGCACCGCCGCCCGCTTCCATATCGTAGAAGGTTGCCGCGGCAAACAGCGCGGTGGCTATGATCGCCACGCCGAGCACGGTGCCTATGCCGACCTTGGCAAGGTCTTTGAGGCGGTCTTTCCTGTACTTGTACAACAGCAACGCGACAAGTCCGAACGCGAGAATGAGCGCGACGACGGTGTACAGCATCGCAAAGCCCATCTTCTGCACGAGAATATCGAAATCCATTTGCTTCCTCCCTGTGTTTTTTCGGGGCAACAAAAAACCCCGCGGTTGCAGGGGCATCAACAAAAGGATTTAGAAAATCTGCTTCCTTACGCGAGGATTATCTCACAAGTTGAAGGGTATAATCTCAGCCTTCCGGCACCCCTAGCACGCTCATACTAGCACCCTTGTATCCGCATTGTCAAGCACAAAAATCCACTCGCCGCAGTGTTTCGGAGCATTACTCTTGTCTTCGGTGCGCACAACCTGTATAATGAAACGGAAAAAGCCGCGTCGTACGGACGCCCGCACGGCGAGCACATCGTCGCCGCACTGCAACTGCGCGCCGCGACACAGGAGGAGCTCATGAAAAAACCCAAAGTACCCAAGATTTTCACCGAGTTCAAAGAATTCGTCACCCGCGGCAACGTTATGGGACTTGCCGTAGGTATGATAATAGGCGCGGCGTTCACCGCAATCGTCACCGCGCTGGTAAACAGCATACTGAAGCCTCTCATAAACGCCATACCCATCGGCGAAGGCGTGTCCGGGCTCATAACAATGCTCGTCCCGCGCACGCCCGAGGGCGTCGAGATATCTATGGCGGCCTACAACGCCGACCCGACTCTCATAGACCTGTCGAAATCGGTCTACATAGACTGGGGCGAGTTCATAATGGCAATAATCACATTCCTGCTCACGGCGTTGGTGCTTTTCCTCATTCTGAAATCGGTGGCGTCGCTGCAGAAAGGTTTCGACGCGGTGAAAAGCGAAGCCGAGATGCTCTCTTCCGACGAATACGCCGAAATGAGGAAGCAAGGCAAATCCAGAAAAGAAATAAAAGAAATTCTGGCACGACGCCTCGAAGAAATCCGCGCGGCAAAGCAAGCCGAAGAGGCGGCCTCGGCGCCCGAAACGACTGAAGACCTGCTGCGCGAAATCCGCGACCTGCTCAAAGCGCAGGCTTCCCCCGAAAGAAAAGACGACGAAAACATCGCCTGAACGATTTTTCTCCGCAGAGGAAGCGCTTTTTTCCCTGTGAACAGGAGGCGCGTGCGGCGTCGTACGAATTTAGTTGTGCACGCCCTACTAATATGGTATAATGTGTCGGCGACGACAAAAGTCGCATCGGGTGAATATGACACAAAGCGACACCGCTCAAGACCCCATAGTTGCGGAACCCGCGTCGACGGATTCCGCAAGGGACATCAGAAAAAAGAGAAAACTGCACAAGCCTTCAACGGCGCAGATTCTCGTGCTCGGTTATCTCGGAGTTATCCTGCTCGGGACGTTTCTCCTTTGTCTTCCCATTTCCAGCAGAGAGGGCGTGTGGACGGGTTTTCTGGACGCCCTGCTCACCGCCACTTCCGCGACCTGCGTCACGGGGCTTATAACCTTAGACACCTACATCCACTGGAACACATTCGGCATCATCGTCATAATCCTGCTCATTCAGGTGGGCGGACTGGGTTTTATGACCTTCATCACGCTGTTCTCATTCGCCTTGGGCAGGCGTATAGGTCTCTTTGAAAGGTCTCTTCTCGTTCAGTCCGCCGGAGCGTTCAACAAGGGCGGCATAGTGCGGCTGATAAAACGCATACTCATATTCACATTCTCCGTCGAAGCCGTGGGCGCGGCTCTTCTGTGCATTCCGTTCTGCCGCGATTTCGGCGGAGTGGGCGTGGGAATGGCCCTTTTCCATTCCGTTGCCGCTTTCTGCAACGCGGGCTTTGACATAATGGGCATTGCGGGCACGCCGTTTGCCTCCCTCACCGCTTACAGCGGCGACACCATCGTGAACCTGACCATATGCGGACTTATACTTATGGGCGGCATGGGTTATGTGGTGTGGAGCGATATCTGGGACAAGCGTTTCCGCTACAAGCACTTCCGCCTGCACACCCGCATAGTCCTGTGGGCAACCCTCATTCTGGTGGCGCTCCCCACTCTGCTCATTTTCGTTTTCGAGCATAACACCCCCATTCTCGAGGGCAAAAACGGGTGGGAAAGATTCCTGATCTGCCTGTTTCAGGCGGTCACCCCGCGAACGGCAGGATTCAATACAGTAAGCGTGGCGGGGCTGTCCGACAGCACCAAACTGCTCACTATGATACTTATGTTCATAGGCGGCAACAGCGGTTCGACCGCCGGCGGCATCAAGGTCACTACCCTTGTGGTCATCATCTTCGCGCTGTATTCGTCTATGCGCAACCAGAAAGACATAGTTATCAGCAAACGCTCGCTCGACCTTTCGCTCGCAAAGCAGGCTATGTCCTTGCTCACGATTTATCTTGCGCTGGTCCTGTCCGCCACAATGATAATATGCGCCCTGGAGAGTTTCCCGCTGACTGACGTCGTGTTCGAGTGCATTTCAGCGCTGGGCACCGTCGGACTCACGACGGGCATTACGCCCTTCCTGTCGGGAGGCTCCAAATTCATCATCACTCTGCTTATGTTCTCGGGCAGGCTCGGGGTTATGACGCTCGCCACGGCTATGATGGAAAGCAAGGTCAAGCCCCTCACAAAACGTCCGTCCGAGAAAATACTGATAGGCTGACGGCCGCACGCGGCAAAGCCGCAAAGGAGACAATATGAAATCCATTCTCGTCATCGGTATGGGAAGATTCGGCACCTACCTCGCCAAACGCCTTGCGGAGCTTGGCAATCAGGTGATGATAGCCGACAAAAACGAAGATGTCATCAACCGCCTGTCGCCCTACTTCGTCGACGCGCTCATCGGCGACTGCAGCTGCGAAGAGGTGCTCCGCGAAATAGGCGTGGACAACTTCGACATCTGCTTCGTCACAATGGGCGAAAGTTTCCAGCCCTCTCTCGAAGTGACCGCCCTGCTCAAGGATATGGGCGCGCAATATGTCGTCTCGATGTCGGGCAGCGAAATCCAAAGCAAATTCCTGCTCCGCAACGGAGCCGACGAGGTCATTTATCCGCAAATGGATATGGCTTATAAGGCGGCGGTCAAGTTCAACGCCGACAACATCTTCGACTTCATCAAACTCGGCAACGATTACGGCGTGTTCGAAGTGCGCGTTCCCCGCGAATGGGTGGGCAAAGACGTTGTCGAAGCCGACATAAGAAAGAAATACGACCTCAACGTTCTCGCCGTCAAAAAAGGCGGCACCTCAACCGTTTTTATGGCGACGGACTATGTTTTCGAAGAAGGCGACCACGTAATAGTGGCAGGTCCGTTCAAAGCGGTCGACCGTCTGAGAAAATAACCGAAACACGCTTCACCCGACTACCGAAAAAGACGCGGATTCCCGCGTCTTTTATCGTCTTAGGACAAATCTCCCGTCGCCCGCGCGCTCTATGCGCTCGTCGCACGGTCAGCGAATAAAACTCCTCGTCTCGGTGTCGTACAATCCCGTGTCCAGCAACCGCAGCCGCGGAATCACCGGCAACGCCGTGAAGGACAGCGTTATAAAAGGGTCTATGGCGGGATTCACGCCGAGGGCGTGCGCGCACTTTTCCAGGCGCGCTATGTTCGCCGCCGTCTCTTCGGCGCCCGCCGTCGACATAAGCCCGTAGGCGGCAAGCGGCAGTTCGTCCACCACCTTTCCGCCCTCCGCAACGACGTAACCTCCGCCGTTTTCGCGCAGACGGTTGCAGGCGACTGCCATATCTTCGGCACAGGCGCCCGCGCACACCACGTTGTGGGAATCGTGCGAAACGCTTGTCGCCACCGCGCCGCGTTGCAGTCCGTAATTCTTGAGATAACACACGGCTATGTTTCCGTTCTTGCCGTGGCGTTCCACCGTCGCGAGCAGGTTGGGTCTTTCGCCGTCCGCAACGCTCTCCTTCGTCGTCAGCAGCTGCCCGTCCACCAGTCCGACCGCCACGCCGGACAGCCCTTCGGGCACGGTGAAATCCTTTGCCGAGAGCTGCCGCATTTTGACGGTATTTTCAAAAACAAAGTGTTTATCCTGCAGCTTTGCGCAATTAAACACCGCTTTTCCGTCTTTTGCCGCCAGTTTGCCACCCTTGAACACCAGACGCGGCGAGAGGGCTTTTTCGTCCGTCACCACTATGTCGGCGTCGTAGCCTGCGGCGACTCTGCCCTTGCCTTTCAGTCCGTAAAAACGCGCGGGATTATACGACGCCATTGCCGCCGCTTCGCCGAAGTCGAAGCCCTCTTCCAAAGCCATGCGGACGATGTAATCTATGTGTCCTTCCGCCGCTATTGTGGAAAGGTGCTTGTCGTCGGTGCAGAAGGCGAAGCGGGAGATGTCCAGCCCGAGACGGCGCACGCCTTTCAGCAGGGCGCGGGCGTTGCGCGCCGCGCTGCCCTCGCGGATGTAGATGTTCATGCCCGCGTCGTACAGGCGCAACATCTCCTCCTCGGTGGTGCACTCGTGATTGTTGCGCACGCCCGCCGCCGCATACGCTTCGACGAGGTCGTCGGGCATACCCGCCGTGTGACCGTCCACCGTGCGCCCCGCAAAGAGGGCTATCTTGTCCATGATGTCGGGGTTGCCCGCCGCGACATCGTAATAGCACATCACCTCGCCCAGTCCCACGACATCGGGACGGGACAGGAAAGGTTTCATATCCTCCGCCAGAAATTTGCCCGCGCCGTTGGTGTCGAGAGGGGTGGCGGGAACGCTGGACGGCAACACCGTGCGGATGTCCGCGGGAGACGCCGCCGCAAGTTCGAGAAATTCCTCCAGTCCTTTGGCGCCCGCCACATTGACCACTTCGTGCGGGTCGGCGATTATGAGCGTCGTGCCGTGCGGCAACACGGCTTCGCCGAAAGCGGGCGGAAGTATCATGCCCGATTCTATATGCACATGGGCGTCGGCGTAGCCCGCCGTCACTATGCACCCCGTGCAGTCGTAGACTTCGTCGGCGACGGTCCCGGTCTTGCCCACGGCGACGATTACGCCGTCCTCAATCAGCACATCCGCGTCGAAAACTTTGCGCGTGGCGCCGTCCGCCACTTTGCCGCCTTTGAGACATACGGTCGACATATAAGCGTCTCCTTGTTATCTGAGATTCTCGGCGATGAGCGCGTCGAGCTTGTCGTTGAGGTCGGTTGAAGCCAGCACCGCGGGATTGTCAAGCAGCCACACCAGCAGATTGACCAGCGCCCCCGCGTAACACGCCGCCGTCATGGGAGCGGGCACGGAAGACGGATAACGGCCGCGCAGTTTGCCCAGCTGGTATTTTATGGACTGCGCCAGCGAATCGGTGAGGGTGCGCATGACGCGTTCGTTGCAGTTGAACTGCACGACGCGGGATATGTCGCTCTGCTTGTCCGCAAGATACGACACCGCCATGAACAACACTCCGCGTATGACATCGCGCGGGGTTTCGGCGTAAAAATCCTTGGTGAAACGGGCGTAAATCTTGTCCTTGAGTTCCTCGAGCGCATAGGTCAGAAGATGATACTTGTCCTCGAAATGCGCATAGAATGTCGCGCGGTTGACCATAGCCTTGGCGCACAGGTCGATTACGCTGATTTTCTCGATGGATTCCTCCTCCATCATTTCGAGCAGCGTGGAACTGAGCAGTTTGCGCGTTCTGACTATCCTGAGGTCTTCTTTCTGTTCCATACTCTCCTCCGTTTTGTCTGTCCGTTGTATTATTATCCGACTTTTTCGCACGATTGTCAATTATAATACAGTTGTACCGTTATTTTGCGGGCGTTCCGCGCCCCCGACGCGCGGCGCGGCGGCGTTTCACGCACGGAAAACTCCCCCTTGTGTACCCGTGCGCAGTCCGAACACAAGGGGTGCTTCACATTGAACCGCCGACAAAATTAAGTTGTCTTTTCGCGCGCTTTATGCTACATTATGAAATACCCCGCGCCCGCAAGCCGTTTTCGGGCGCAGACAGGAGAAATATGAAAAGATTATCCGCAATTATTCTCACATTCGTCCTGGTCGCGGCGTTTGCCCTGGCGCTCACCGCCTGCAATCCCGTGGAAAAGACGGAGACATTCAACGCAACCAAGGCCGACATCGAAGCCGTATGCAAAGACGAAGCCACTTCTTACGCCCACTATCAGGTGGCAAAAACCTCTCAGGGCGTCACCTCTTCGTTCGAGCTGTATCTCATAGACTATTCCGAGCTGCCCGAAAATTACGGATTGCTCGCCGGCTATTCCGTCTACATCAAGGACTCCCGCTCCGACGGCTCCGTGCGCTACCGTCTCGCAAGCGGCATCGACTCCCGCACCGCTCTCTACGGCGACGCCATAGTCAACGCGGATTCCTCCGTGCAGTACAGCTACGCGGTGACCGCCGACAACTATGCGATGGAATCCCTCGGCGACAACAACATTTACAACGAGGTTTACGGGCTCACTTCCTTCCCCACCGCGACCTCCGTGCACGGCGAATACAAGTCGGATATAGCGACGCCGAAAACCACTCTTACCAACGCGTTCAACAGTGCCGACTGCACCATCACCGCGGAACGCAACATCAAGGGCAAGGATGTGGTGAGCAAGGTTTACACCGTCGCCTTCGACTTCGGCGACGGCTCCACCAAGAGCAAAGGCACCGTAACCGTGCGCACCGACGGCAGCGACAATGTCACCGAAATCGCGGTCGCGTGGGAAAACGGCGATTCCTGCTCCACCAAGTATGTCTACGACGGCACGGGCGAAGTGGGCTACGACAACATCTTCAATGTGACCGAAAGCAAAGCTTTCTTCACTCTGTGCGGCGTCCCCGAAAAAGACCTCACCAAGATGTAAACGCTTCTCTTCCCCTCGGCGGGAAAAACCGAAAATCAAAACCGCACCCGTGAGGTGCGGTTTTTTGTTGCTTTCAAAGGCTTCCTGGCGGCGGAGTCCCCGAGGACGGGCGCTTCGGTCGGGGGCGGTCGGTCGCGCTTCGCAAAGCACTCGGGCTCCTCGGACGACGGTCAGCCGCGGAAACGGTATTTCTCGAGGTCCACCCTCTCGCCGTCTATTATCTCCACTCCCTCCGCGGCAAGCAACGCCGCCTGCGCGCCGAGACCGCCGAAAGCGAACGCGGGCGCGAGGTAACCTTCGCGGTTGACTATCCTGTGACAAGGGATTACCCCGGGGCGGGGATTGAAATGCAGGGCGTACCCGACGGCGCGCGACGCGCGCGGCGAGCCGCACATACAGGCAATCTGTCCGTATGTCGCCACTTTGCCCTTGGGCACTTTGCACACCTGCTCGTACACCTTGTCGTAGAAACTCATATCGGTAATTTGTGCCGGGCGACGGATTTTATTCCCCGCCGAAAGTTGCTTTGTCGCTGTCGGTTTGCGGTTGTACCTTGCCGACCGCCGATAGACGGTTTGCCTTTACGGTTGCCTTTGAACGCCGTCGTTTCGGGGTTGCCTTGCGGCTGTCTCCCGTGCCGCCTCGCGCCGTCAGGCGCGCAGACCGAGCAACCGCTCGGCATTGAGGTGGAATATCTTCTCCAGTTCGTCGGCGGAAAAACCGAAGGTGCGCAGGCGCGCCGCTTCCTCCGCCGCGTCGCTCCACGGCGAATCGGAAGCAAACAGCACCTTGTCCGCGCCGTGCTTGTCGACTATCGCCTTGAAGAGTTCCTTCGGGCAATATTTAGACGCCATTGAGGTGTCGAGGTATATGTCCCTGCCCGCCAGCACATCGTAGACATCTTCCCATTGCTCCTGTCCGCCGAGGTGCGCGGCGACGAGTTTTGCGCCCTTGAGTCGGTCGGCAATGCGCGCGAACATGTGGGGATTGCTCCTGTACGGCGGCGCGCCTATGGGGTCGTATCCCGCGTGCCACACTATGATGAGCCCTTTCTCGGCGGCGTACTCGTAGAGCGGCATAAGCCCCTCTTCGTCGGCGTCGAAAGCCTGATATTCGGGGTGCAGTTTTATGCCTTTCAGCCCGAGAGACACGACGAGGTCGATGTCGCGCTTATAGTCGTCGGTGTGAGGAAAGATACTGCCGAAAGAGACTATTCTTTCGCCGTCGTTTATATCTGCCGCCCATCGGTTGACGGTCTCGGTCTGGTGCTGTTTGGTGACTATGGGCAACACGACGGACTTGTCCACGCCGTGCGCGTTCATATACCCCAGCAAGCCTGCGAGGGTCATGTCGGTGCAATGCTTGTAGGCGCCGTGCGAGTTCTCCATAAGCACGGCGCGTGCTTTGGGCGCAAGTGCGTCCGTGAAGATGTGCGCGTGAAAATCTATGAGCATAAAGACCTCTTTTTCCCCCGTCCCGTTGTAACGCCGCAGCGCGGAATTGTCAAGCGCGTGAGCGCAATGCGTGCGGAGGGCGCGCGGTCAGAGCAAATCCTCGGCGGTCAGAGCAAATCCTTGACCGACTTGTAGTTGTAATTCTTTTTGAGCACGCGGTAGAAGGTGGGCAGACTGGAAAATCCGCATTCCATTGCCGCCTGCGAAACGGTGCACCCCGTGCGTTTGAGCATATCGAGGGCGCGCATAAGCCTGACCGCCGAGACATAATCGGTGAGCGAAGTGCCGAGGGCGGCGTTAAACATTCGGGAAAAGTAATACTTGCTGTAGCCGAAATGCTCCGCCATACTTTCGAGGTCGATGTCCTCGGCGTAATTTTCGTTTATGTACGCCAGCAGTCCGTCGACGAAAGACTGTCTTTCCTTTACGCCCTCGGCGGTGCCGAGTTTTTCCATAAGACTGCCGAGGATGAAATCGCAATGCGCCTGCGCAAGCAGTTTGTTGCCGCCGCCCGCGGCAAGCGCCTCGAAATGCGGCAACAGCGTGCGGCAGAAATCCTTGTCGTCGACAGTGTTGCCGAGGGGCATTTTGTCGCCGAAGCAGTCGTAATAGTTGCCGAGCATCCTGTTGGGAAACACGATGACGGTCTGGGTGCTGCCCTCGCTCTCGGTGTAACCGTGCATTTCGTAACTGTTGGCGAAGAAAATGCCGTCGGCGGCAAGCGAAGTCTCCTTGCCCGCGGCGACGAAATTCTTGACGCCCGAGGTCACATACATAACCTCCACCTTACGGTGAAAATGCACGGGACAAACATTGTCCTTGCCCGCGCTGACGAACAGTTCTTCGTTGCGCTCGCGGTTGAGTTCGTATTCGGCAAGCATAACTCCCTCCGATAAAACGCATAAAACCGCAAAAAATGAGAAAACTATATGCGGCTTTTTAATGCGTTCTTCACCAAACGATTTTACTATATGGACGAAAAGAAAGCAAGAAAAAACCAATTTTTACAGGAGGTGCTTCATGAAAACCAACAAGACGGTGGCACAATCGCAGCGGAAAGACAACACCGCAAGCCTTATCAGCCAAGCCCTCTTCTGGCTTGCACGCAGATAAGGTCATTCCGCGAAATCAAATTTCGCGTCGCAATATGCGAACATCGAAAACGCCGCGGCATTCGCCGCGGCGTTTTTTCGACTGCAATCCAAAGCTCCGTCCGCAATCCCGCGCCTCGGGAGTGCGTCGCGGCGGCCGTCAGTCGGCGGCGCCGTCCTTTTCTTCTCCGTCGCCCGACGGAGCGGCGGGGGCAAGTTCCCTCTCCAGTTTCTCCGCGTACAGCGTGAGATATTTCTTGATGACGCTCATCACCTTGTCGTATTCGTTCTGGGACGGATACAGGAAGGGGTCGGGAATGGGGGCGTATTTGCCGGTCGCCGCTTCCGACAGCGTGACGAACTTGTCGCGGTATTTGTGCGGGGTGAGGATACGGTGAATCTTGCTCATCCCGATGATGACATCGGCTTCCTCGAAGCGCTTTTTGTCCGTGCTCTTGTATGCGGGCTTGTGCGCAAGCACGGCTTCCTTGGAGAAGCCTTCTCTTTCGAGACTGACAACGGCTTTGGGATAGATGTATTTGCTGCGGTTGAACACCGCCGACGAGCCGACTTCTATACCCGCGGCGGAAAGCACGGGGCTTTGCTCCACGAGCCGCCCGAACACGAATTCCGCAAACGGACTGCGGCACACATTGCTCGAACACACAAACAGAATTTTCATAACTTCGTCTCCCGTATTTTATGTCGGCGGCGGAATTCTATTCCTCGCGCCGCGCGACTACCGCGCAACCGGTACCGTCATTATTATATCACTCTCGGGATATGTACAGCAAGGGCAAATTATTCCCGCCGCTTTGTCGTCGTCCGTGCGGGTGTCGTGACGGCTCTCCACAGTATACTCTCCCGCAAGCACCCGACTCCTGCAAAAACCGCACCTGCCCGTGTGGCACACCGACCTCGCGGCAAGCCCCGCGCGCTCGATTGCAACCAGCAGGGTCTCGTTGTCGCGGCAGGGAACGGAGAGTCGTTCTCCGTCGGCAATCACGGTGAGGGAATACACGGCGGACGGCTCCGCCGCTCTGTCGGAAACGCCGTTCGGCGAGGTCTTGAACCCCGCAAGCAAAGGATGTCCCGCGGTCTCTTTGCGTACGCTTTCGTAAAAATCGTCTCCGCCGCAGGCAAACAGCGCAAACGGCCTATCAAGGTGTTTATCAATCAATTCGCGCCTGAAAACCCCTTTTTCGGCGTTTTTGCGCACGCCGTCCGCGGCGACGCGCACCACCTTGACGCGCTCCGACGGCAGGCTGTCCAGTTCCTCGTCGAACAGAAATTCGTACGAGTTTTCCACGCAGTAAAACAGCGTCATCGTGTAGTCGCCGCGCGCGCAGGCGTCCTTTGCCAGGGAAAGCAGCGCGGTTATGCCCGCTCCGCCCGCCACGCCGACGATGTGGTCGCCGTCCGTGTCCGCGTCATAGACGAAATCGCCGTACGGCACGCTTGCGGAAATGCCGTCGCCCACGCGAAGGCGGTCGCACAGATAGCCCGAAAGTATGCCTGCCTTCTTGACCGTCACGACATACACACCGTCGCGCTCCGTTTCCTCGGGCGAGGAAGCAAGGGTGTATGCGCGGGTGACCCGACTACCGTCGAATTCGCCCGTGAGAGCGATGTACTGCCCCGCTTTCGCGGGCGCGAGCCGCTCGGTGCGCTTTCCGTCCGCACGGAAAACGAGGGTGCAAAGACCCTCGCAGTGCGCTTTTTTGTCGGCAAGCACCAGCCGTTGCAAAGACGGAAAATCGACGAGAGCGCGTTCCACTTCAGTCCATTGCCAGCGTCATCTTGTTGTAGACGAGTTCGCTGATGAAATCCGCCGCCGAAACGAAAAGGAACATCGGCAGGGAAAGTATGCCTATGAGCAATGTGGATATGTTCTTCTTTTCGGCGACGCGCGCCATTCTCAGCACAAAGGAAAGTATCCACCCGAAGCACAGCAGAAGCACGAGTTTGACGGGGCGCGGCAACGCCTCGAAGCGCTGGGCGAGTTTGCCGCTGTTGGACACTTCGGGTATGGACAGCGTGAACATCGAGCCCTTGCCTTCTCTGCTTCGCACCGTGATGTCGCCGCCGTGTTTCTTGGCTATGTCCTTGGCAATATACAGCCCGAGTCCCGAACTGCGCAGGTCGGTGCGGGAGTGATCCTCCCTGTAGAATTTGTCAAAGACATACGGCAGACTGCGTTTGCTGATACCCCTGCCGTTGTCGCGCACCATAATCATCAGGTAGACGCCCCAACGCGTAAAGGAAACCACCACTTTGCCGCCCGGCTCGGTGTACTTTATGGCGTTGGTGACAAGGTTCTGTATCACCCTTTCCATATCCTGACGGTTGACATAAATCTTGGCGTTGGGGATGCGGCGCACCTTGTAGGTGATATTCTTGGCTTTTGCGAGGTCGGCGTATTTCTCCAGCACCGCCGAGAAAAAGTAGCGGGCGTCGACAAGGTCGCGGAGTTTGGGAATTTCATTGATTTCCTGCTGCGAGGTGTCGACGAGTTTGAGGACGAGTTGATTAATCTGCTCGGTCTTTTCGCCGATAAGAGCAAGATAATCCTTGTCGTCCATACCGTCGCCGAGACATTCCGTATAGCCCGCAATGAGCGCGAGCGGGGTCTTTATGTCGTGGGCGACGGACGCGATTGCCAGCTTGTTCTGTTCGACGATTTTGGCTTCGCGCACCTCCCTCTCCAACATATTCTTGCGGAGTTCTTCCAGGCGACGGAGCGTCTTTTTCTGCGAGGGACCTCCCCGCTCCCTTATGGGAGTGGCGACATCGCCCGCGCACAGCGCTTCCACCGCTTCGAGCACATAATTTTTTCTGCCCCTGTCTTTCATCAATCCTGCCACTTGTATCCCAGACCCCACACGGTCACCACATTGGATACGGAATATTTGGCGAGTTTTTCGCGCAGACGCGCCACGGTGACCGCCACCGTGTTTTCGTCGATGTAATCGTCATAACCCCACACGAGGTCGATGAGTTGCTGTTTGCCGAAAAGCTGGTTGGGATGCTTGGTCAGCACATCCAGCAGCGCGAATTCCTTTGCGGTGAGGTTGACGAGCTCGCCGTCCACCTTGACCTCGTGGCGGGTGGAGGAAATGCTGACATTCCCGTAGGTGCGCTCCGCCCTGTCCTGCGTGTTGAATTCGTAGTATCTGCGCAGCTGCGCGTTGACCCTGCCCACCATTTCCTTGAAAGAGAATGGTTTGGTGATATAGTCGTCCGCGCCGAGCTCGAACATACGGAGTTTCTCGTCCTCGCCGACTATGGCGGAGACCACGATGACGGGGATGCTCATCTCGGTGCGCAGAGCCGTGCACACTTCGTATCCGTCGACGACGGGCATCATTATGTCGAGAAGCACGAGGTCGGGCTGCATACTGCGGGCGTATTCGAGTGCCTGCGCGCCGTTGAACGCCTGATATACCGAGTGCCCCGCCTTGATGAGATAGTTCCTCATCATGTCGTTGAGTTCGGTGTTGTCCTCTGCGATAAGTATCTTCCTCATTCTTTATCCCCTCCGGCGGGTAACTTTATTCCGTGCGCCTCGAAATAGCGCAGATAGGCGTCGTGACAATAGTCGCACACATCCTCGGCGGTAAAGCCCGTTATGTCGTCCGAGAACTTATAAGCCCCGTTGACCTTGAAACGGTTCATCGCGCCTATGTTTATGGCGTTCTGCGGGCAATGGAAGGAACACGCCGTGCACCCCATGCACTTGTTGCCGAACTTCACCCTGCCGCTCTCGTCCATGGTGATGTTGCCGAACGGGCACAGTTTGACGCACATTCCGCAGGACACGCATTTTTTGCGATCCACCCTGAAGAATTTGCCGAGAATTCTCATTCCTCCGTGCTCGAACGCGAGCGCTCTCCGTATCATGCGCGCTCTGGAGGACTTCTCGGGCATTTTCTCGCCGCCGCTCGCGGCGATGACCGCGTCGGCAGGCACGGTGTTCTTCGCCGCCCGCCACATCAGTGCCACCATCGCGTCGGAATGACGGAACAGCATATTGTACGGCATGACATAGTGGAACTCGCCCTTGCAGGTATACCCTTTTGCCGCCATGTTTCTCATCAGAACGGCGGAAGAGTCGTTGTTGGCTTCCAGGGGTTCGCCGCTTGTCTTTACGATATAGTACGACTGTCCGTCGCTCGCGGGCAATGCTTTTGCGAAATCGGTCATTATGCGCGGCGCGCTGAACCCGTGCACGGGGTACGCCACGAAAACGAGGTCGAAATCGGACGGAGGAGCGTAGGTCGCCCCCTGCCTTATCGCAAAATATTCCGTCTCGTATCCCGACTTTTTCAGTTCGTCGACAAACAGTCCGCATATACGCTTCGTGTTGCCCGTCGCCGAAAAGCAATAGAACGCCGCTTTCATCATCTGTACCGTCTGAACAATGCTTTGTGGCCGTTGGTAAAATACTCCGTATTTTCACCTTTGGCATGACTATCATACCACACCTGGGCGAAAAACGGCATAAATTTTGCAAGTCTGTCGAAATCCCACGGCTCGGGCTGACAGCAGTCGGGGCACCAGTGTCCTGCTTTCAGCACGGTGTACGGCCGCGCGCTGAACTCGTGACCGTCGTGACAACGCCACACCAGCGGGGTGTAGAGGTCGCCCTTCGTCATGTTCTCGGACAGACATTCGCCGCCGCGAAACGACGCCGCTTGCTTCATATCCTCGATGTCGAGCTCGCTGTCGGGCTTGCTCTCGTCGTAACCGTGCGACAGCAGATAACCCATTTTCGCGATATTTTCCGTCTTTCTCATGGCGTCGTAGTCGACATTGCCGTCGGCGATTTCGCCCTTGGCGAGCACGGGAAACTCTTCCCACTTCCTGGCCATGCACTCGATGTTGTCCTCGCTGCCGAAAAACGCCCTTATCCTGCCCTTGTCGCCTTTCTTTATCCATTCCATTGGCGAATTCTCGTCGTCGAGCAGACGCTCAAACCCGATTTTGGATATGAGCGACGACGGCACTATGCTCGCCGCTTTGTATATGGGATAACGCTTGAGTATCTCGGCGCAGAAGCCGTCGAAAGTGTCGTGCTGATAATCGAAAAGGTTGTTGAGGGCGTCTCCGTCGGCAAACCACAGACCGTGGAAATTGCGTATGCTGTTCCAGCCGGGGCGCATCACTTTCTCGAGTTCTATTCCGAATGTGGACAGCAGTTTGCCGTATGTGTCGTAGCCCGTGATACGGTTTTCCTCTCCGCCGCCGATATTGAAACAATGCCGCCAGAAGGCGTCCGCCTTTCCTTCGAGGTCGCGCTCGACTATGCGTTTGACCAGCAGGCCGCTGTCGCGCGAGGACACCCACTCGAGAGGAACATTGACGCAGGTGTGGAACATAAGCCCGTCGCTCATGTTGTCCTTCATCATGTTGTAGTGCAGCATTGCGGTCTGCCTTATGACCGCCCAGTTGTCCAGTCCGCTCTCGATGACATAACGCTCGGCCTTGACCTTGGACGCCGCATACACATCATACACGCTGGGCAGCAACGGGTCGCCCACGCGCCCCCACGGATGCAGATAATTCCTGTGCCCGTACACGGCGACAGTGGAAGTGTAGACGAATTTGGGACGGCGTTCCTGCTCCATTGCGGCGTCCACCATGTTCATGGTGCCTATGCGGTTGGCGAGATCCGTTGCTTTGGGCTTGTGGTCGGAAAGCGGGGGGATTATCGCCCCGATGTGGAACACATAGTCCACTCCGTCCACCACGGCGCGGCAGTCGTCCTTGACCGCAAGGTCGCCCTCGACCACCTGCACGCGCTTGCCGTACTTTTTTACCGCCGCCGCCGCGAAAGCGCGGTCCTTGACGCCCTTGAGCACCAGAATACGCACGAACTCCACATCTTCCAGTTCGAGGAGTTGCCTGAGGGCCTCTCTCCCCATATTGCCGCTTGCTCCCGTGAGTGCCACTTTGACTTTCATACCAGCCTCCTTACGCTACCACTTTACCGCGCAGGACTTACCCTCGCTTGACAAAAACCTTACAATTTCGTTACGCTTCCCGCCGTTGACCGCGACACGAAGTGTCGGCAACGCTTTATCGCGTCGTTCGGCAATTCGCAAGGGCTTTACCGCGACGGTCCGTTGCTCTCCGCGCCCCGCACTCTTCGCGTTTTGCGCGGTCTCTTTCGTGAAACACGCAACCCGTAAGCGCAGGAGCGTCGCCCTCCCTTATTCCGTCGCGGCGGCTTCGCCGACGGACGGCGACGCCGCGTCCGCGGACAACCCGTCGAGCACGGAAAACACGAATTTCTCCGTCTCGGCGTAACACTCGCGTCCGCTCCTGGCAAGGCGGCAGGCAAGACCGCCCGCGTGCACTCCGTTTATGCCCGTACAAGTGAATCCGCCGTGTTTCACCCCCGCTTTTTCGAGGGCTTCGACGAGACGGTCGGACTCCGTACGCAACGGGTCCGCCGAAGATTTTATGACGAACGAGGGCGGGAAATTGCTCCCTATGTGCGGGTCTACCGCCGCGAACCCGACCAGCGCGGGATCGTCCTTTTTCTCCGCGTATTCCTTCGAGGACAACCCGAGGAAAATCCGCGCGAATTTTTTCATGTCGGGGAACTTCGTATCCACCGAGCGTATCGGGTCGAAAAGCCCGCTTATGGTTATGCACGCCGCAGGCAAAAAAGTGCCCTTGCGGCTGAACTCTATTCCGAAAAGTTCGTACAGTTCGGGCTTTGCGGCGACCGCCGAAACCATTGCGGAAAAATAGCCGCCCGCGCTGTCGCCCGCTATCACCACCCTGCTCGTGTCGGCGCCCGCGCGCTCCACGGTGTCAAGGGCGTAGTCTATGCCTTTGAAAAGCTGTCTCAGATGTTCGGGATGAACGGCGTCGGCGGCGTAATCGTAGCGCATATTCACCGCAACAAAGCCTTTATCCACCCAATCGTAACAATAAAACCTTCTGCTGCGCGCTTCGCCCGACACAAAGCCGCCGCCGTGAATATAAATGAAAACGGGTTTTCCTTCCGCTCCGTCGGGTTTTTCGATGATGTCGAGGAGTCCCCTTTTGCCTTCGTCGTAGCGCACATTCTTGTGCACCTCGATTCCCTTGTGACCCCTGTACAGGATTATGTTGAGAAAACACTCGGTGAAATTGTACCACCACTCCGCAGCCTTCGCGGAGACCCTGTCGAATTTTGTAAGCATACCTTCCGCCTTGCCTTTGACGGTGACGACCGCCTTGTTTGTCGTGTGTTTCCGCGCAGACGGACTCGCACCCTATTGCCTTCGCACGATTTTGCAGCCCGCGCGGCGCACAAACCATTCCGCGTCGTCCATGATCTGAAAATCGTACCTGATGACATCCGTGGATTCCTCGCTTTTGCCGAAATGTTCCGCCACGATCCTGCGGAATGTTTTTAATCCGTCGAATGTCGTGATGTTGCCGTGCCGCCTGCCCGCCATATCCTTGCCTTTCGTATCGCTCGCGATGTCCGCGAGTGAAGACGGCAAAAAACCTCTCGAAATCATGTATGCGTTCCATCGCGCATGCTCCTGACGGGCAAAAGCCACCCGCAGGCTGTTTCTCTCGAAGTCGGCGTTTCGATAAACGATGACGGGTTTGCCGTTTATTTTGTCATCGCCGTAAACTATTGCGTCGCCTTGCCGATAAATTTCCATAAACGCTGCGCCTTCGTCCGGACGGACATCGTCCTCCGGCGCAATGTCGAAGCCCGCAAGCAACGCCTTTGTGCGCAAGTTGAGCGCCGCAAGCACATTCGAACCCGCAATCACGGACGACATGGCGGCGATGTCCTTTTCCGCCGCCGCGTTGAGCTCGGCTTCGGTGCAACCGCTCATCCACTCAGCAAGATAGGTCTTGTGGCGCTCCGCCGCAAGCAATCGCACCGCGTTTGCCGTCTCCTCGGAATCGTCACCGAAAAACGATACCGCACCGCGCTCCGCTTCGCCGCGTTTATACGCAAACACCGTCGGCATTTCGCCGCCGCGTTCTTTGCGGTATGCCACGAATCTCGCCGCCGCGGCGTCGTTCTTCTCCTCGTCGTCGTCACAGAATATAACCGCGGAGACGCCGCGTTCCGCGCAACCGAGGAAATCGCAAAGCGTCTGCGCGTCGCCGCTGCCGAAAGTCACATTCCACGGCACGGGTGGAAAAGGAAGATAATCTTCCGCGCGGTCGGAGCCGTCCGCGAGAAATTCGTCGTATTTCCCCGCTCCATTGCGATAGTCGGACTCCGCATACGGGTTGTCGGCCACGAAATAACTCACCTTTGCAAGGCCGTCACGCCCGCACGGGAAGACGCTGTCGGTCATAAGCACGGCAAGCAGACCGTCGGCGGTCTCGCCCTCGCCGACGACGGCGACGGCAAACGACACGCCTTCGCGCACGACGGCGCGCTCCGCGTCAACGCAATCCTTTTCCGCAAAGGACAAAAGCGGATGACGGGCGACAAAAGCCACCGCCACATCGTTCAAATTGTCGTTGAAATTCGTTTTCACAAACATCTCCGAATCGCAGGTATTGGTTCCATTATACCTGCGACGGTTGTCGAAACGGTTTTATCGGGCGTCGGAACACGCCGAAAGAAAAGGCTCCCGCGGGAGCCTTTTCGGTGCGTGTGCGATTATTTGCCCTGACCGTACTTGTCGTCGAACTTCTCGAGGCACCTGACGCTGATTGCATAGCAGTCGGCGAGGCAGTCCTTGTCGAGGTTGTCGTAGCTGTCCTTCAGGGTGTGATAGTAATCCTCGAGGACATGGTTGAGCGCGGTGATACCCGTGACCTTGTATCCGCCCTGCGCAAACGCCGCGGAATCCGTCGCGCCGCCGAGAGGAGGAACGAGGGTCTTGTTGCACTTGATACCGAGTTCTTTGGCGCTCTCCATAAAGGTGTCGCTGACCTCCTTGTCCGCCTTGACGGTGGCGTTGAGGTCGCGGTAGTTGACGCCGAGGAACTTGCTGGCGTGAATGGTGTCGTAGCTGTAAATCCATGTGGGCACATCGTCGAACTCGCCTTTATGCTGTTGCACCCACGCCTTCGCGCCGCGCAGACCGGCCTCTTCGGAACCGGAGAGGATGACGCCGACTTCGGTGTGTTCGAGTTCGATACCCGCGTCTTTCATCGCCTTGAGAATGGCGATGCCCATATAGCAACCGGTGAGGTTGTCGTTGGCGCCGTCGACGGTGGTCTTGGGATCCCACATCCAGTACATACCGATGAGCAGGGGCGCAAAGACGAGCACGGCTATGCCGCACCAGAAGAGCGCGTCGCCGTAAACCGCGGTGTAAGCGTCGAGGGTGAAGACTTCCATATAGCCGCCTTCCAGCCTGACCGCCGCAACGATGCACAGCACGAGGGAGACGAGAGCGCCCACGACGCTGAGACCGATGTGCGCTTCGTAAACACTTCCGCCCCACTTGTTGTTGACGGGCCAGTTCCAGGCGGCGTCGGGGTGACCGTTGAAGAAAATCCTGGCTTTGACTTCGCCCGTGCATTTCTTTATTGCGGTGACATTGTGGCCGGTCTTTTCGGGGAACACGAAGTCGATGAGTTTGCGGTAGAAACCGAACTGCACCACCATGATGAGGAACCCGAGCGCGATGAGCGCGGCTGCAAGCGCGGGCATAAAGAAGAACAATATCATACCCGCAAGCGCGAAAGTGACGGTGAAATAAATCCAACCGAGGAAAGAATAGGGATGAAGCTTGAACGATTCAACATCCGCTCTTTCGCAGCCGCAATCGTTCTTCAGGACATCCGCCATATACTCGCACGCCTGCTTCTCGCCTTCGCTGCCGGGCGCGCGCTTTTCGCAATTCTTGATGACGGCGGTGATGCCGTCGATCATATACTGCGCACTTTCGGCTTTTTCGTTGATAAGTTTGCTAAGATCAGCCATAAACACCCTCCTGAAGTGCTCTAGATTAGTTAAATTGTAACACAAGGGATATATCCTGTTCAATGGACAATTTTTGCGAAAATGTCGGTTTTCTCGCGCGCAGCCCGCGCGAAAGAGGCACTCAAATCAACGTATATCGTCGCCCCCGACGCCTCCGTCTTTCGCGGCGCGCTTCTCCGCCCTGCGTCTCGCGGCGTTCTCGCGGCTCATGTAAACGGCGTAATTCAATTTGTGCACCAGCCTGACCAGGGGGGCGTACCACGGCGCTTTGGGAATCCTGCCGCCGTATTCGTAGGGAATCGCGCAGGCCAGGTGCGGTTGCAATCTGCTCTCCGTTACGTCCAGGCGGATTGCCGTGCATTTCCTCGGTCTGTCGAAGACCGCCACCCTGCGGAATCCCACCGATTCCACGGAAGCGACTTTCTTCCATTTGCCCTTGCGGAACACGGAAATGTCCGCGCGTTCTATACGCTCCGAGAAATCGCAGTTCTCCCTGAGCAGTACCTTGTCGACGCGTTTTTCGCCGTCGAATTTCATAACCACGCCGCACGTCACGCCCCTCGGCACGAAGTATGTGTCGTCGTCGGCGGAAAGATTGGAGGCGGGAAATTGCGCGGTCTCTTCCGCACACTCGTATGTGCAAGCCACGGGACGCGCGAAATGCGATTTCAGCGTTTCGCCCAATTCGGCGAGCCGCTTCCTGTCCGCGGCGGCGATATTGCCGCTCCTGTCAGGCGGAACGTTGAGCAGCAAGAGACAGTTGCCGCCCACGGTGCCGTACCATATCCTCAACAAATTTTTGAGCGACCGCACGAGCCCGTCCTGCGAAGCGTGATAGAACCAGCCGGGACGCACGGAAACGTCGGCTTCCGCGGGATACCATATCAGTTTGTCGTGCCCGTCCAGAACCGCACGGCTTCCGAGGTCCTCCGCGGTTATGCCTATGTTTTTCATCGGCCCGCCGTCGGATTGCTGGGAGTTGTCCTGAATGGTCTGGGTGTCGAAGGCGAACGCAGGCACGACATTTCTTTCGTTCTCCCGCGCGATTCCCGCTTCGTTGCCCACCCAACGTATATCGGGACCGCAGTTGGATATGCAGGCGTCGGGTTGCAACTCGCGCACGGTGGCGTAATATCTTTCGAAATCGTATTTCTGACGGGGTTTTCCGTCCATATAGGAGCCGCACGCTCCGTCCAGCCACACGCAGAAAATATCTCCATAGCGGGTGAGCAATTCGGTGAGTTGACGGACGTAAAAGTCGTTGTACTTGTCCGTCCCGTAAAATTCGCTGTTCCTGTCCCAGGGGGAAAGATAAATGCCGAACTTCAGCCCGAATCTGCGGCAACTGTCCGCGACTTCCGCGACGATGTCGCCTTTCCCGTCCCTGTACGGCGACGAACGCACCGAGTAGTCCGTCGTATCCGTCTGCCACAGACAGAATCCGTCGTGATGTTTGCAGGTGAGAATGACGCCCTTTGCTCCCGCCGATTTCGCGCACCGCACCCAGTCGTCGGTGTTTTGCGCGGTGGGATTGAACAACGACGCGGGCGCCGTCCCGTCGCCCCATTCCTTGCCCGTGAACGTGTTTATACCGTAATGGATAAATATGTTGAAAGAGTCCTCCTGCACGGCTTTCTGCCTCGCGGAAGGCACAACGGAAGTGTACCGCTCCAATCTCTCTTTATCCGTCACGTTATCCTCCGAAAGGTCGGTCCCCGCTCCGTTCACATAAGGGCGGAATGTATCACGAAATCCGCGGTGGCTTTGTTGGTGGCAATGGGAATGTCGTACACCACGGCTATTCGCAAAAGCGCTTTGACATCGGGGTCGTGGGGCTGCGCTTCCAGCGGGTCCCAGAAAAACACCACCATATCTATTTCGCCTTCGGCTATCTTGGCTCCTATCTGCTGGTCGCCGCCCAGCGGACCCGAAAGATACCGTCTGACATTAAGCCCCGTGGCTTCCGAGACGAGTCTTGCAGTGGTGCCCGTCCCGCAAAGGCTGTACTTTTTGAGAATTTCGGCGTGCCCCGCCGCCCAGGCGAGCATTTCGTCCTTTTTGTGGTCGTGCGCAATGAGCGCAATCGTCTTCACGCTGCTCATAATACCTCCGTAAAATCAAACATATTGAGACCCGTGACTTCGTCGGTTTTTCTGCCCACCGCAATATCTGCGGTGCGCAATACCAGTTCGCAAGTGGCTCCTATGACGGCGCGTTTGAGATGTCCGCCGTACGCCCTGCCGTCGCCGCCGCCCGCCGTCGCGTGAAGGTGCACATACGGTTCGCCGTCCTTGCGCGTAACCGTGCCCAGCAGAGACGTGAGTTCCATTGGCTCTGCGTACGAATTGTCGTAATATCTTTTTGCAGAGACGTCGTACACGCTCACGTCGAACTCTTTCACCGCGCCTATTCCGCTTACCTCGGCAAAGATTACGTTTTCGCGTCGGGCAATCGCACGCACGCTGTCCACGATTTCCTCGCCGACTTCCAACCTTGCGACAATCACGCCGCCTGCCTTTGCGTATTCCATATCTCCTCCGCGGGTCACTCCCCGTCTTTTTATTCTACCCCGCCGCACGCCCGCGCACAAGACCGAAAATAAAAGACGGAGAGCGCTCCGCTCCCCGTCCCCATTCCTTTCCGAGACGCCGTTCTCGCCCGCGCTCAGTAATTCTTCGCCACGACGGTGACATCGAGGGTGATTGCCCTGTCGTTGTCCTTGTCAATGAGAATGATGGTGGTCTGCCCCGGCGAAAGCAGCTCGGAATCGAAAGACACCGTTGCCACATACGCATCCAAAGAATTGCCGCTGGTCTTCTGAATGCGGGTCACGGCTTCGTTCGGCATGACTTCCCGATTGGTCGAAATAACCTCCACATACATCATCGTGGAATAGCCGTCGCTGTTCGTCACGATTGTGTTCTGCACGCCTTTCGTGCCGAAAGTAACCTCAAAAGAGTTGTTGAGTCCGTCCGCCACAAGGTCGTGCGTTCTCGTCCAACCCATGCCGCTCTCGGCGGTGGGGACGCTGAGTACGCGCATTTCCGCAGTCACGGTAACATCCGCGGCGGGCATAACGAAAGTATAGGTGCCCTCGGCGGCGCCTGCCGCACATTCCGTGCCGTTGGCGTACACCTTGGCTGCCTCGAGAAAATTCCAATCTTCGTAATCGACGGTAACGGTCACGGTCTCGCCCGCGCCGACTTTGGTGTAGTCGGTCCTCAGATCGTAATAGTCTCCGAAAACATCGTCCTCTTCGCAGGAAACGGAATAAGAGACGGGCTTGCTCTCTCCGCCTCCTCCCTGTTCCTTGGAGCCGTCTCCGCACGCGGTGAGTACCGCCGCCGCGCAGACCGCCAGCACGACCACGCACAACAATGTCGCAAGAAGTTTCTTCATAGTGTACCCTCCCGTATTACGGATTCCGATACAGTTATATACCGGCTGAGCCTATTCTGTCAACCCGCGCTCCAGCGAGACCAGGGTCTCCAGGCACATTGTCTCGGGGAACATATCGAAAGGCTGTATGTGAGAAAGAGTGAAGCCGCCTTCGGCAAACAATGCGATATCGCGTGAAAGCGTGGCGGGATTGCAGGAGATATAGACCACCTTTTCACAGTCGGAAGCGTTGACGGCGGCGACGACTTCGGGCGCACAACCTTTGCGGGGCGGGTCCAGCAACACCACGCGTCTTGTCCCCTCCGCGGACTCCGAAAACCCGTTGCGCATAAATTCCGCGGCGTCGGCGCACACTTCGCGCACTCTGTCCGACAGCCCCAGTTTGTCCGTGAGTTTTTGGGCGTCGACGACGGCTTCGGGCACGATTTCGACGGCGGTTATGCGCACGGACGGCAGGCGGGAAGCTATTTCTGCGGTCAGCAATCCCACCCCCGAATACAATTCGACGATTTCGTCGCAATCGCCGATTTGTCCGCAGGCGGCGGCATAGAGCGCGTCGCGCATTTCGTCGTTGACCTGCAGAAACGAAAGCGGCGACACCACGGCGCGGAACGCGCCGAAATCCTGCGGAGTTTCCTTGCCGTGGACGAGGGTTGCCGTCGTGCCGAGAATGACATTGTTCTTCTGCTTCTGCGGCGAGACATAGACGGCATACCCCGAGAAATGCCTGTCGAGTTTTTTGACCAGATTGTTGAGACGCGGCACGCTGTCTCCGTTGACGGAAAGCGTGAGCGAGAGCGTGGTGACGAAGCGCGCGACGAGATGACGGAGCAAGCCCTTGCCCGTGTTCTCGTCATAGACGGACACATCGTTTTCGTTGGCCCATTCGGAGACATCGGCGATGAGGTCCGTCGCCCAGTCGCCGTGCAAAGGACACGACCGCATGGGCACGACGCGGTGGGAGCGTTTTTCGTAGAATCCGAGCACCACTTTGCCGTGCCTGCCCATTCTGCCGAAGGGCAGGGCGAGTTTGTTGCGATACCCCCACTGTCTGCCCGACACCACCTCGGGAACGACGATGTCCAGTCCCGCGTTTTTGCGGAGCACGCGCGCCAGCCCCTGCCGCTTGATTTCTTCCTGCGCGTCGTGCGAAAGGTGCTGCAAATCGCACCCGCCGCAACGCCCGAAATGCGGACAACGGGGTTTTATCCTGTCTTTTGACGGTGTTAAAACCTCGATAAGGTCGGCAAATGCGCAGTCCTTCTTGGCATAATTTATCTTGGCGCGAATCCTTTCGCCCACTATCGCGAACGGAACGAAAACAGGGTATGTGCCAATCTTGACGATACCCTCTCCGCTCATTCCGAAGTCGACGACGACTCCTTCTATTATGTCACCGACGGTCACTCTGTCCATTGTCTCCGTCTCCGCATATAAGAAAACGAACGCCGCGGCGTCCGTTTTCGTTTGTCGGATTACTTGCGTGCGTAGATTTTCTTGAGCTGCGCGAACCTCGGCAGACCGTCTTCGAGCGGCGCTTTGGCTTCGCCCTGAATGAGGGGCAACGCGTACTTGACGAACTCTTCGCTGATACCCTTGCCGCCTTCGGTTATCCACTCGAGGGGGAAGGTCTTTTCGGTGTTGGCGGCGAGCTCCAGCGGCATGAGCACATTCTTGCACACATACTTGTCGGAGCTGTAATCGCGCTCGAAGACCACCATTTTGTCGGTCTCGCCCGCGACGGCGGAACGCACCGCGAACGCGCCCGCGTTGAAGGCTTCCTCGACATCCGTCTTGGAGGCGAGGTGCGCGCCGCAACGCTGCATGAGGCTGAGTTCTATGGGACGCACCTTGACATTGAGTCTCTCTTTGATTATGCCGCCGAGGATACCCGCAAGCCCGCCGAGAGTGGCGTGACCGAAGAGGTCGTTCGCGCCCGCCTTGAAGTCGCCGACATATTTGCCGTCGGCGGTCTTGAGACCTTCGGAGACGACGGCGATGCACTTGTTGTTGTTGCGCTCGCACACGGTGGCGACATCTTCGACGAACTTGTCGACATCGAAGGGAACCTCGGGCAGATAGATGAGGTCGGCGCCGAGCCCCTTGAAATTGGCGAGTTCGGCGGAGGCGGCGAGCCAGCCCGCGTTCCTGCCCATAACCTCGATGATGCAAACGAGACCGAAGTTGTACACCTTGGCGTCGAGGTTGCACTCCATAAGGGTGGTGGCGATATACTTCGCCGCGCTGGCGTAGCCGGGGCAATGGTCTGTGCCGTAGAGGTCGTTGTCTATGGTCTTGGGCACGCCGATGATATTGCAGTCGTAACCGACGGACTGCAGATACTTGCTTATCTTATTGCAGGTGTCCATGCTGTCGTTGCCGCCGTTGTAGAAGAAATAACGGATGTCGTATTTCTTGAACACTTCGAGGATACGCTCGTAATCGGTGGCGTCCTCGGTGACATCCTTGAGTTTGTATCTCGCGGAACCGAGAGCCGAAGACGGGGTGTACTTCAAGAGTTCGAGTTCCCTGGGGTCCTCTTTGGACATATCGTAGAACTTCTCGCCGAGAATACCGACAATGCCGTGCTCCGCGCCGTAAACCGCGGTGATGTTCTCCTGACGGAGGGCTTCGACGAAGACGCCCGCCGCGCTGCTGTTGATGACGGAAGTGGGACCGCCGCTCTGCCCGAACATACAGGCACCCTTAAGATTTTTCATATTTCATCTCCTGAAAGTTTTATCGGTGATACCGAACACAGATATAATACCTTTTTTTACAGTCGGGGGCAAGCAATATCGCCCCTTTCCGAAATAAATCGCGCACGGGCGCATGCGTCGGCGCGCACGAGCAACGCCCGCGGGCTTTCCGCTCGCCCGCAGGCTGTTATCCGTCGCTGAAAGCAAAAAGAACCGCCGCACTGCGGGTGCGGCGGCTGTGTTTCCGTCGGAATCATTTGCTTATAGTGGTGGCGAGGGCGTAAAGCCTGTCGTCGAATTTTTTCGGGCAATTGAGCGCCTCTATGACATTCATGTCGATGATGTCGCTGCCGCGCACGCCCACCACTCTGCCGCTCTGTCCGCACTCGATGAGTTCGACGGCGCGTGCCGCCATACGCGACGCCAGCACCCTGTCGAACATGGACGGCGTGCCGCCCCTCTGAATGTAGCTGAGCGCGACATGGTTGACCGTCCTGCCCGTGGAGATTTTGACCTTTTCGCGCAGTTCTTCCTTGATGTCGTTTCTGCCCTCGGCAAGCACGATGATGGTGGAAGTCTTGCCCTTGTCAAAACCCTTTTTCACGCTCGCCGCAATGGCGTCGACATCGGCGGGGGCTTCGGGAAGAATGACATATTCCGCGCCGCCCGCGACCGCCGTCTTCAGGGCGATGTCGCCGCACAGCCTGCCCATGACCTCGAGTATCATTATTCTGTCGTGCGAAGTTATGGTGTCGCGCAGTTTGAGCATTGCGTCAAGCACGGTGTTGCAGGCGGTGTCGAAACCGATTGTGTAGTCGGTGTAGCCCATATCGTTATCTATGGTGCCGGGGATACCTATGACATTGAGGTTGGTGTTCTGGTGCAGATCCTCTATACCGCGGAAAGAGCCGTCGCCGCCGATGACGATGAGATTGTAGACTCCGCGCTTGGTGAGGTTCTTGGCAGCCTCTTTCTGCACGGCCACTTTCTTGAACTCGTCCGTTCTGCCCGTGCGGAGAATGGTGCCGCCCGTATGCACGCAGTTGGACACGCTGTTGTACTGCATCTGGAAGATGTCGTCCGAGAGCAGCCCCACATAACCGTGTCTGACGCCGTAGACCTCGTAACCCTTGTTCATCGCGTAACGCACGGCGGTTCTTATGCAGGCGTTCATGCCCGACGAATCTCCGCCGCTCGTGAGAATGGCGAGTTTCCTGTTGTTTTCGACATTGTTCTTTGCCATATCCGACCTCTCGTCCCGCAAGGTGCGGGTATTGCGGCGGCTTACGCCCGCCGCGCATTTGTTATTATAGTGTAAAAACCGTTCACTTGTAAAGTGGTGATTTTCCCGCGGGCGGCGACGGAGCGCGCGACGGCGGGAATACGCTCAACCCCTTTCACGGTATATAACGCCTCTGTCCCCCACAAGGTTACGCAATCTCTCGAAAAGTTCTTCGCAAGGCGTGACGCGCTGACGGAAATTGCGCAGATACGGTTTGTGTTTGTCGGCAATCTGCGCCCTGACCAGAGTGTCGCCGGGATAGAGCGAAAGCACGGCGGTCACCGCCGACGCGTGCGCTTCGCTTTCGACCAGCACATACACCACTCCGCCGCCGTTTCTGCCCGCCGCGCCCGTCGCGTGCGAATCCGCACCCGACCACACTTCGAGCTTCTCGACCACGATCTTGGGCTCGGCTTCGTCGCGCAGATCGATCCTGCCGTACGCCCTGAGCGGAGTGTCGGCGGCAAGCAACGACGCATACTGCTCGTACACGCGCGGATACATGGTGAAAGCGATTGCCCCGTCCCAGTCTTCCAGCCTGCCGACCGCGAAAGCCTGCTGTTTGCCCGTGGTCTTGCGTTCGTACGCTTCCACGACGCACCCCATGCACACCCTCTTGCCGTCGAGAGTGCGGTCGAACGCGGGATGACTTTCTTCGGCGGATTCCTCGGCCTCCCCCTGCCCCGACTCCTCGTCGGAGTCGCCCGTGGCGAACAGCTCGGATGTGTGGAAGGTTATGCCGTCCGCCGCATAAGGATAATCGGCGAGCGGATGTCCGCTGACATACATCCCGAGCACCTCTTTTTCGCCCGACAGCACCTGCGCCTTGTCGTACTCGGGCAGTTCGGTATAGGTGACGGCGGTGTCCTCGATGAGTTCGTCGAACAACGAAATCTGCCCCGTCATTCTCTTTTTCTTGTCGGAAGCCACGCCGTCCATTATCTTTTCGTAGGACGCCGTGAGCGTGGCGCGCGTCTTGCCGAAAGAGTCGAACGCGCCGCCCTTGATGAGACTTGCCACAAGGCGTTTGTTGATTTGCTCCGAGCACCTTTCGATGAAATCGCGCAGGTCGGCGAAAGGCCCGTGCGCTTCGCGCTCGCGCAGAATGTATTCGACGGCGTTTTCACCCACATTCTTGATGCCCATGAGCCCGTAACGCACATTGTCGTCGTCAATGGAGAAATGCGTCTTGGACAGGTTGATGTCGGGGGGCAGTATCTTCACCCCGCGACGACGCAGATAGTTGATGTAGTGCTTGACCTCGTCGGCGTTGGTTATGCGGTTGTTGATGACGGCGGTGATGTAGTGGTTGGGATAATAGCACTTGAGATACGCCGTCCTGTACGAAATGACGGCGTACGCCGCCGCGTGCGACTTGTTGAACGCGTATTTGGCGAACTCGAGTATCTTGTCGAAGAGGTTGCTCGCCACTTCCTCGGGCACGCCGAGCGCAACCGCGCCGGGAATCTGCTTGTTGGTCTTGTCGCCGTCGAGCTGCCCGCCGTGCAGGAATATCTCCTTCTGTTTGCTCAGCACATCGGCTTTCTTCTTCGCCATAGCGCGTCTCATTATGTCCGCGCCGCCGAAGGAATAGCCCGCAAGCCGCTGGGCAATCTGCATGACCTGCTCCTGATACACGATGCACCCGTAAGTGGTGGCGAGGATTTCCTTGAGCCACGGGTGGTCGTAATGCACGGCTTCGGGGTTGCGCTTGCCCTCAAGAAAGAGGTTGAGGAACTGCATGGGACCGGGACGGTACATGGAAATGCCTGCCATGACATCCTCGAGGGAAGCGGGCTGCATCTGCATCATGAACTTCTTTATGCCGCCGCCTTCAAGCTGGAATATGGCTTCGCAGTCGCCGCTGGCTATGATTTCGTAGACCTTGGGGTCCTCGTAACCCAGTTTGTCGAAATCGATGTCGACGCCCCTGTCCTCCTTGATGTATTTGAGCGCCTCGCTGATGTCGGTGAGGGTCTTGAGTCCGAGAAAGTCCATTTTGAGAAGCCCTTGCGCCTCCACCATGCCCTTGTCGAACTGCGTGACGATGTCGTTGCCGTTCCTGGAAAGGGGCACATGCTCGACAATGGGGTCGCGGCAGATGACCACGCCCGCCGCGTGCATGGACGCCTGTCTCGGCATACCCTCGAGGGCTATCGCCGTGTCGATGACGGCGCGCGCCTGCGGATTCTCGGCGTACAGCCGCGCGAAGTCCTCGGAATAGAACTGCGCGCCGCGGGTGAGACATCTGTCCAGCTTGACCTTGCCGCCGGGTATGCACTTCACCCAGTTGTTGACCTCGGTGTATGGGATGTCGTACACCCTGCCCACATCCTTTATCGCCTGCTTCGCGCTCATCGTGGAATAGGCTATTATCTGCGACACATTGGGCGCACCGTACTTGCCCACGACATACTCGATTATCTCGGGACGGCGCACGAAACAGAAGTCGATGTCGAAGTCGGGGTTGGACACCCTCTCGCGGGAGAGGAAACGCTCGAACAGCAGGCTGTAACGGAGCGGGTCGACATCGGTTATGCCTATGGAATACGCGACTATGCTTCCCACGCCGCTTCCCCTGCCGGGGCCGACGGGTATGCCCTTCTTGCGCGCCGCGTTGACGAAGTCCCACACGATGAGGAAATAGTCGTTGAACCCGCACTGGTCGATAACCCCGAGTTCGTAGTCGAGACGCGTCCTGATTTCGTCGGTGATGACGGGATACCGCGTGTGAATACGCTCCCACGCGAGGTCGTGCAGGTACTGTTGCGCCGTCCTGCCGTTCATATCCTCGGTGTCGTAGCGCGGAATGTATGTGGTCTTGTGCTCGACGACGAAATAGTCCCCGTCGATTTTGTCGGCGATTTCCTTGGTGGAAGCAATGGCTTCGGGTATCCACGAAAACAGCTCTTCCATTTCCTCGCCGCTCTTGAGATAGAAATTGTCGTTCTCGAAGCGCACGCCCACCTTCTCCGTCTTTTTGCACTGGAGAGTGATGCACATCATGGTGTCCTGCGTGTCGGCGTCCTCGCGCTCGATGTAATGCACATCGTTGGTGGCGACCACCTTGACGCCGATGTCGCGCGCGAGCGCGACCAGCGGATTGAGTATGCGCTTCTCCCCTTCGAGACCGTGGTCCTGCAGTTCGATGTAAAAGTCGCCCTCCTCGAACATACCCTTGAGACGGAGCGCGTACGCCCTGGCGTCATCGTAATCGCCGCGCAGAAGCGCCGACGGAATGTGCCCCGCAAGACACGCCGAGCAGCAGATGAGCCCCTCGGAATATTTCTCGAGCAACTTAAGGTCGATGCGCGGCTTCATGTAAAATCCGTCCACATAGGACTCGGTGGACAGCCGCATGAGATTTTCGTAGCCTTTCTGATTCTTGGCGAGCAGAATGAGGTGTTCGCGCTTGTGGAGCACCTCGGGAGTCTTGACATACATATCGTCGGCGACATAGAACTCGCTGCCGATAATGGGCTTGAGTCCGTTCTTGCGCATTGCCGCGACAAAGGTGTGCACGCCGTAAAGATTGCCGTGGTCGGTGATTGCGGCGGCGGTCATTCCGCGTTTCTTGAGCGCCTCGCAAAGAGGATAGCCCGCCTTAGTCTTGTCCTCGGGCTCCCCTTTCTCGTTGGTCTCGGTGAACGCCGTCTCGCTCTTGAGACGCACCGCCCCGTCGAGCAGGCTGTATTCGGTGTGCAGATGCAGATGTACGAAATCGCTCATCTTCTTCTCCCGTCGTTTACTTCCGCGACGCTCCCGCGCCGCGATTCCCTCCGTCCGCTGTTTCGTCGGATATTCGCAAAAGCCACATTATGCGCGTCGCCTGTCCGTTCGACGCTCTGTCGCAACCCGTCCGTTGTTCGGTCGTGTTCGGTCGGTTTCGCGCAAACGGCGCTTTATGCGCGTTGTTTGTCCGCTCAACCCTCTTTATTGCAATCCGTCCGCTATTTCTTTGATTTTGCGCAGACGGTGGTTGAGACAACTCTTTGTCACGCCGAGCATTTCGGCAAGCTCCGCAAGAGTCAGCAGCTTGTTGTCCACCCTCGCCTCCGCGGTCGCCCGGAGCGCGGGCGAAAGAACGCTCAGTCCCACGGTATCGCGGATTTTCGTTATCGCCGCCACCTGGGCGCTTGCCGCCGTCAGACTCTTGTCGAGGTTGGCTGTCTCGCATATCGTAACCCTGTTTATGCTGTTGGCGGTCTCTCGCTCGTCGATGAGAGACTTGAGCGACAGCACGCAGTCGGCAAGCCCGAGCAGGGCGAGCATACGCAATATCTCTTCCTTGTCCTTGAGGTAGACGAGGGAAGCCGCTCCCCTTTCGCTCAGTTTGGCGTTTATGCCGAAACTGCGCAGCAACGCCGCGACGCTGTCGGCGAGAGGCTCGGAATCCAGCGCGAATTCGAAGTGGTATCCGTCGCGCTTTTCACCCTCGGCGGCGGAAGGCACATACACGCTTCCGCACCCGAGAAAAAGTCCTTTGAGAAAGGCTTCCGCTGCGCCGCGTTCGGTGATTACGCTCTCGGGCAACGGCTCGCTGCCCTCTTCGCCGAACATTCCCGTGTCGGCGAGAGCCTGCGCCGTGAACCCCGTGGGGACGGCGACGGTGTATTCCGTGCTGCCCTTGCGCACCCCCGAGCGGATGTGCTCCGCCGACACCTCGAATTCGGCGGGGTACAGTTTCTTGAGCAAATCCACGAGCGCGAGACATTCGCCGTAGGACGACAGCGTGAACACGAGATTCCTGTGGCGGTTGCTGAGGTGCAACGACCCCGCGGCGCGCGCCACACCCGCGACGAACGCTTCGATTTCGCGTCTGTCCGACGGCAACACCGTGAGCAGTTCGCCCACGGCCTTTTCCTTGAAAGTGCCGCTCATTTCTTTCCTCCTTCGCCGCGGGACGCGGCTTCCGCCCGCAATGCGCTCTTGTCGCGGAACACGGGTTCGACGCCCAGCCCGCATATCCTGTCGGGCGGTATGCGGTGCGCCGCGATGAACGATTTCACCTTGTCGAACCTGCCGACATCGCGCGTGGCGTGCGCGTCCGAGCCGAGTATGAATTTTACCCCCGACTCCAGCACGGTGTCAATGCACTCCTCCATTGTGTCGATGTGTTTTTCGTTGAGTTCGATGTGCACGCCCAGCTCCTCCGCCGCCGCGCAAACCTTGCGCATATCCAGAATCGCCCTGTGGCAGGGGTGGCAAAGCACATCGACGGGATAGCGTTTCATTGCCGCAATCACCGCGCGGGTGTTGTAGTCCACCATATCCTCCTCCCTGCGGGCGGCGGCAAGCCCCCACCCGTTGACGAGGAAATAGCGGGGCGCGCGCCTGACATAGGACGCGCTTATCAGCCTGTGAAAACCGAAATGCAGTATGTCGCAACGGCTCATTATGCCGAGCG
This sequence comes from uncultured Clostridia bacterium, assembly GCA_944360115.1. Classification (GTDB taxonomy): domain Bacteria; phylum Bacillota; class Clostridia; order Christensenellales; family CAG-917; genus Limadaptatus. The sequence goes on along the minus strand of CALVTH010000004.1, from coordinate 25,104 downwards.
GGACATCCAGTTCGCCGTCGTCGCCGAGGATGTTGCACTCTATGCTCTGCAACACCCTGACGGAATTCATACGGTTTGCCTTTTCAATGTCCGCGTGCTCGGCGGCGAATTTCCTTTCGTTCTGATGAAAGATAATGCTTGCGGGACCGTGGTCGGTCACGGCAATGGTTTTCAGACCGCGGGCGCTCGCGCAGGCGAACTTATCGCCCACGGTACCCTGCCCGTCGCTGGCGTGCGTATGGATGTGATAATCGGCGAAAATGTCCATATCCTCTTTAGTCCCCCTGCCTTGTGTTTCCGTTCGACCGCACTGCCGTCATCGGCTGCCGTTCAGCCCCGTCAATCGCCGAGAAGCGTGCCGCCGTCCGACAACAGCGCGACTTCGGCGGTCAGGTTCACCCCGTAGAAATCGCGCACGGTATCCCGCACCAGCCGCGCCAGAAAACGGAACTCGCTCGCGGTGCCCCCGCCGAGATTGACTATGAAATTGGCGTGCACGGGCGAAATCTCCGCTCCGCCCGCGCGCACTCCCTTGAGCCCCGCGGCGTCCGCGTATATCCCCGCCGCGCCCGCTTCGCCCGTGAATACGCTTCCGAGCGAGGGTGCGGCAGGCTGTCTGCGCCGCCTTTCGGAGAGAAAATACGCTCTCCTCTCCGCGCTTTCCGTCGCCGTCACACACGGCAGAACGAATCGCGCCGCCGCCACCGCCCCGCGCACACCCATGCGGTGTCCGAAAGACACATCGTCGCGGTCTATCCAGCGCATCTCACCCGAAACAGGGTTTAATACGCATATTTCACTCACATAATCGGCGATTTCCGTTCCGAACGCTCCCGCGTTCATCGCAAGCGCGCCGCCCACCGTCGCAGGCACTCCCGCAAGGAATTCCAGCCCGCCCATTGTTTTTCGCGCCGCGACCGCCGACACTTCGCGCAGGGTCGCCCCACATTCGGCGTACACCCTGCCGTCGTCTTCCGCGCGCACTTTTCTCATTCCGCGCGTCCATATCACGGGACGGTTGACCGTGCCGTCGTCGATCAGCGTGTTTGACCCGCCGCCGAGCAGGAAGGGTTGCTCGCCCGATCCGACCGCCGCCGCGTACAATGCGGCAAACAGTTGCGGAGTGTCGGGCACATACATCCGCGCTATCCTGCCGCCGCCCCGATAGGACGACAGCGTCGCTCCGTCCGCGTCGCGCACGACCCGCACTCCCAGTGCCGCCGCCGCTTCCGCCGTGCCTTCGCCCGTTCCTTGGTCGTACCGTCCGCGCCTTTTCTTTTCCACACGACATAATATGCCGCGTTATGCCGCGCGGGCGCGCTTTTCTTTCCCACGATTTCCGTCCGACTCCGCGCCGCGCTCGCGTGCGGGGCGCGCCGACGTTCTGCGGAATCGTCCGCTCCTGCCCGTCGCCTTAATACACGCCCGCCGTCGCTCGGATACTGCCGCTCCGTCGCTCGGGAACACGCCCGTCGGCGCTCGGGTTCACCAGTCCTCTTCCTCGCTCGGTCTGTTCTTTTCCATAAGGCGCAGGGAAAGCTCGTCGAGGGCGTCCCTGCCCATTCTCTTGAGTCGGAAGTTGCGGCTCGCCGCTTCTATGACGACGGCGAGGTTTCTGCCCGCCGACACGGGCACGACTATGCGCTGAAAACTCACGCCCAGTATGTCGTAGGTGAGATTGTCGTTGCCGAGACGGTCGTAACTCTTGCTGTTGTCCCACTTCTCCATCTCGATGACGAGGTGAATCCTCTTCTGGTTGAGCACGCCGCCCACGCCGTACATGGCTTCGACATCTATGAGCCCCACTCCCCTGACTTCCAGCAGGTTTGCCGTGGTCTTGTTGGGGTAGCCGTAAATCTTGTTCTTTATGCGCTTGACCTCGACGAGGTCGTCGGCGACGAGCATGTGTCCGCGGTGCACCAGTTCCAGCGCCGTCTCCGATTTACCTATGCCCGTCTCGCCGATGAGCAACACACCTATTCCGCTGATGTCCAGCAGTTCGCCGTGAATGACGGCGGTCTCGGCGAGCGCAGTAGTGAGATACTGCACGCAGTCGCTCTCCACGGTGGCGGTCGCCGCTTTGCTGACGAACAATGCCACGCCGTATGCCTCCGCCATCGCTTTCGTTTCCTCGTCGACGGCGTGCCCCTGCGACACTATCACGCACGGCACGCGCTTGGAAAACAGTCTGTCCAGCTGGTGCGCGCGCGTCGAGCGGTCGAGGCTGTCGAGATACGCCGTCTCGGCGTTGCCGAGCGCCTGCACCCTGTTGGCGGGAAAATGCGGCTCGAATCCCGCAAAAAGCATACCGGGGCGGTTGACCGCCGCCGAACGGAAAGCGATGTCGCCCTCGGGCGCCCATACCACCTCCAGTCCGAGGTCGGCGGCGAATTTGTCCGCGCTTATCTTCACTTCCACGGGCTTGACGCCCTTGACCTGAGTAGTCATATCATTCCTCCTCCGTCGGCGTCGTGCCGACCGACGCGCCGCTTTGCATTGCCTCGGGCGTGTCCCCGCCGTTTCCGCCGTCCTCCGCGCCGTCCTGCGACAACGCGGCGCCGTTCAACGCCGCGAGAATGTCGTCCGCCGTCTTTTCCGAAAAACCTTCCAGCGCGGCGATGTCCTCTCTCCGCGCCCGTTTGACATTCTCCGCCGAGCCGAACGCGCGCAGCAACGCCGCGGCGCGTTTCTTGCCTATGCCGTCTATGCCCAGCAACACCGACTCCGAAATGTGCGAAGAACGGAGATTGCGGTGATAGGTGATTGCGAAGCGGTGCGCTTCGTCGCGCACCCTCTGCAACATCTGCAACGCCACGCTGTCGCGCGGCAGCATTATGCTCTTCTTCGGTTGCGAGCCGAGAAACACCTCTTCCTCGCGCTTTGCAAGAGACAGTATCTCGAGGTCGCGCCGTCCGCACTCGTCGAGCGCTTCCAGCGCGTAGGCGAGTTGTCCTTTGCCGCCGTCTATGAGTATGAGGTCGGGCGGAGTGGCAAAACTCTCGTCCTCTCCCTCCTCCAGTCGTCTGAGCCGTCTCGTCAACGCCTCTTTCATGCAGGCGAAATCGTTGTTGCCCTCCACCGTCTTTATGCGGAATTTGCGGTAATGCGCCTTGCGCGGCGCGCCGCCCTCGAACACCGCCATGCTCGCCACCTTGTCCGTGCCCGAGATGTGCGATATGTCGTATGCCTCGATTCTGTTGGGCAACACGGGCAGGTCGAGCAATTCCGCAAGCTGCGCGACGGCGCCTTCCGTGCGCAACGCCTTGCGCTCTTCCTCGCTGCCGTGCTTCTCCAGCGCGTCGCGCGCGTTGGAGTGCGACAGGTCGAGCAGTTGTCTGCGCACGCCCTGATGAGGGGTGACCACTCGCAGCGTCCTGCCCGCCAGCGCCGAAAGCGCGCGCTCCAGCGAGTCGGAGTCCGTGACATTGTCGGTGACTATTTCGTCGGCGACGGGCAAAGTCGCCGAGTAATGCTGATACAGGAAAGAGTCGAGGTCGTTGTCCGCCGCCCCGAACACCCTGTTGTCACCGCCCACGAGTTTGCCGCCGCGCACCACGAGCATATTGACCGCCCCCAGCACGCCGTTGGTTTCGTACGCGAATATGTCGAGGTTGAGGTCCTGAGGCAGGGCGCTGACCTGCTTGCGCACCAGATTGTCCAGCACCTTGAGTTTGTGGCGGTATTTTATCGCCACCTCGAAGTTCTCTTCCGCGGCGAATTTCTCCATTCGCTCGGTGAGCACCCTCTCCACTTCCTTGTCGTTGCCGCGCAGGAAAGAAATCACCTTTTTTATCTCTTCGGCGTATTCCTCGCGGGTGACATCGCCCGAGCACGGCGCAAGACATCTGCCCAGATGAAGGTTGAGACAGGGGCGCGAGGGTTTGGACATATCGCGCGAACAGTCCCGCACCCTGAACGCCGTGTGTATGAGGTCGAATATGTCGCGTATGTTGACGGACTGCATATACGGCCCGAAATACTTCGCCCCGTCGTTGCGCAGTTTCCTGACAAGCTGTATGCGCGGAAAATCCTCGTGCAGGTCTATACGCAGGAAAGGATACGCCTTGTCGTCCTTGAGCAGAATGTTGTAGCGGGGCTTGTGCTTCTTGATGAGATTGTTCTCGGTGAGAAGCGCGTCCACCTCGCTCGGACAGATGATGTAACGGAAATCGGCGACATGCTCGAGCATTGCCATAACCTTTGCGGTGCGGTTGCCCGACTCGTAGAAATACTGACGGAGCCGCGCGCGCAGATTCTTCGCCTTGCCGACATAGATTATTTCGCCGCTCCCGTCCGACATGATATACACGCCGGGCAACTCGGGCACATCCTTGAGTTTCGCCTTGAAGTCCACGCGCTTATTATACCCGCCCGCGCAAAAATAGTAAATATAAAAGAAGTACACTTTTAGTGCGCTCCGCCGTCCGCGACGGTGCGGAGAGTCGCCGAGTCACCCTCCCTGCTTGCCGCCCCGTCCCCGAGCGTCGCGCCTGTCACCTTTCCCCGCCGCCGCGCATATCGTGGTACAAACGCGGAGAGGGATATGGTTTTCAACGAAAATTGGTTCTTGTTCTTGCTCATCGTAATGGCGGTCTTTGCTTCGGACGGCACGGTGTCCACCACCGAGACCGCCGTTATGATAGCCATACTTTTCGCCCTCACCGTGGCGGGCCCCACTCTCGTTTCCCGCGACGCGTCGGACGGCGACGCCGACGACACCCGCAACTGCTTCTGCAACCGTTGAGTCCGCACCCCGCGGACTTTTTCGTTGTCCGCGGACGCAATGACAAATTGCGCGGGAATAGGTCAAAGACCGCCGTTTTTTGCGGGGTGCACCGAATTATAATGCGGCTATGGAATGTTTGCTCGACGAAGAAACGGTGGAACTCATACGCGACTATGTGCCGCACAACGCCACCCTGCACGCGCTGACGGAATTCTTTTCGGCGTGCGGCGATGTAACGCGGGCGAAGATAATATGCGCGCTGTCCATATCCGAGATGTGCGTGGGCGACATATCCCGCGTGCTGGGGCTGAATCAGACCACCTGCTCGCACCAGCTGCGACTGCTCCGCGCGGCGGACATAGTGCGCGCCCGACGGGAAGGCAAAATCGTCTACTACTCCCTCAAAAACAGGAAGATTGAGGATGTGATGTTTGCGGGGGTGCAATTCCTCAATCTGTGATTTTCGTCAACATCCCCAACACTCTCTCCCTTATGCAAAACCGCGCCTTTACGGCGCGGTTTTGAATTGTAAACTGCTTTTACGGCGATTTTATCGGATTGCGGTCAGGACTTCGGACGCGGCCGACTGTCCTCCGCGGAAGCGTCGTCGTTGCCGGCGTCCGCGCCCGACGGAGCGTCCGGAACGGCGTTGGAACGGGAGTCGGAACGACTGTTTCCGCCACCGTTTTCGCGGGCTTGCGGGGCGAGGTCGTCGCAGGGGTGCGCGGCATCGTCCTCGGGTGCGTCCGCGGCATTTTCTTCGTGTGCGGGCGCGGGCTCGTCGCCCTCGGAAAGCCTTCCGTCGTCGTCTCTCCCGAAAGGGTCGTCGTCCGACTCTGCGGCGAATTCCTCGGCGGTGACTCCCCCTTCCCCGCCGTCGCGTATCACCTTTGCCGCCACCGTCCTGAGGTTGCGGTAGGCAAAATTCATCAGCAGGTCTATGAGCAACAGGCCTACGGTGCCGACGATTGCAATCGCCCAGTACGGAAGCGCGGCGGCAAGGTCGGGAGCAAGCACTTCTATCGCCTGCAAGCCGAAATACAGCGCGGCTATCGCGCCGTTTATCCACACGATTTTCACGGGATAGGAGATGTACCATTTGACTTTCTTCTCCCACATAACCGCGGAGATGAGAGCCATGGGTCCGAAATAGATTGCGTAACCCGCCACCGCCGACACATCGCCGACGAGGAAGGACAGTCCCGCCGACACCAGCAGGGCGAAAACGCCCGAAGCGTAATATCTCTTGCAAAGCGGTATGCTGACGGCAAGTCCCGCCGCCGCGAAAAACGCCACCGTCACATAACGCGTGACGACGCCCAGCCACACAAACAAAAGCGCGAGCGCGGCGGATATGCCCGCCAGCGCCAGCGCGTAAGCCGTTCTTTTTCCGTTAGGGTGTCCGCCCCTGCCCTTCATTTCAGCAGCAGCGGATGAGGTCGCCGCCCATACATTCGCAGCAGCAGTCGGCGCATATCGCGCACTGGCAAGCCGTGCAGCAGCCGTCTGCGGCGCTGGCCTGCTGTTGCTGATAGGTGCGGTGGGTGGCGGCGTCCTGCTGGGGATTGTAGCCCTGCGATTTGCCGCCCGCCTGCGCGTTCTGGAAACTCTCGCCCTTGTTGGCGTTGAACGCGTTGGTGCCGTCGATTTTCTTCTTCATATTCTCGAGCGCGCGCTTGTACTTGGCGTTGTCGGGGTCGAGATTGACGGCAAGTTCGAGCTGCTTCTTGCTCTCGTTGAGCCAGTTCTTTTCGTAGAAGACGATAGCCTGATAATAGTGCCATTCGCCGCCGCGGTAATACATGTCGTCGAGCAGGGTCTGCGCCTGCACGAAATCCTTTGCGGATATGGCGGATTTGACGAGGTCGAAGTCGCTGTTGCCCTCGCCCTGCACCACGGCGTGTTCGTGAGAATAGGTCATCGCGTCCTGATAAGCGTTGTCGAGCACTTCGAGCATACGCGCGGCTTCCGCGCCCGCGTCGCCCTCGTCGAACACATGCGCCTGATAATACTCGCGCTTTTTCTTGTACGCCTCGAGTATCTCGCTCTGCGACGATTCCTTGGATATGCCCAGAATCACAAACGGGTCAGTTGGCATTTGTCTTCTCCTTTCAGCAGACGGTTCATCTGCGTCATCAGCCCGAGGTAAACGGTGTTGGACAACATCCCCTCGGACACCACTATGTGCATGGCGTTGTAGGCGCCCACGAGTTTATTATAGGTGGAACGCAGCAAAAAGTCGAGGTCTTCGCCGTGTTCCGCAAGAAATTGACTCTTGCTCCCGCACTTGCCGTATGCGGCGACGAGCGGGTTGTATCTGCCCTTTTTCATATCCTCGCCGACATCGTCCACCGCGTCGAAAAGGTAGACCAGCCGCCCGAGGTTGTAGGTGAACGCGTCGGTGTTCTCGTCGGTGGCGACGAGGGCGCGGGTTATGTCTCGCATGAGCGAAGCGAAACAGTCCGCCGCTTCGTCGATGTTGTCGCACCCGCTCTCCTCCAGCCTCGCCAGCCTCGAAAAGCTGCCTTTCATAAGGGCGTCTATTTCTGGCAGGCGTCTTGCCGCGGCGCGCTTTCTCAGTCTCAGCCGAGCCTTGACGAACCACCGCGATTTCCTGCCGTCCCTGACATCGTCGTCGGCGTTATAGTACACCAGCAACACGGCGATGTCTGCGGTCTTGCGGGTGAGGTCGTCGGGCACGACGACGGGCTTCTTCCGCATATTGACAAGGCACACCCTGCGCTCGAAAGCGACGGGGATGTCGGCGACGGAATGGAGCAACGCGTTATAGAATGTCACATCGTAGTTGGTGCACAGCCGCGTGAGCGGTCCGCCCGTGCGCGCGAGGGTTTTGCAAAGCCCGCAATAGTACGACTGAAAGACATTGAAGTCCTTGATGTACATATTGTCCTTATCCGGAATGACATACCCGAACACTTCGCAATCCTCCGCAGTTATACCCGCCGTACCTTAAACTTCCGTTGAAACACGCTCATTTGAAGGACACGAGCCCGACCTTGCGTTTGACCTTGTCGAGGGTGCGCCTGCCGAAAGCGGACGCCTTCTGAGCGCAGTCCTTCGCCACCTCCGCCATATACGCCTTGTCGGCGAGATAGCGGGCGTAATCGGCGCGTATGGGCGCAAAAGCCGCGGCGACGGCTTCGCCGACGGCGACTTTGAAAGTGCCGTAACCGCTCCCCGCGAATTCCTTCTCGGCTTCCGCCACCGTCTTGCCCGTAATCGCCGCGTAAATGGTGAGCAGATTGGTTATGCCGGGCTTGTCGGCGCGGGCGACTATCTCGTTGCCGCTGTCGGTGACGGCGCGCTTGAACTTGCGCACTATGGTCGCCTCGTCCTCGATGACGGACACCGTCGCGTTGGCGTCGGGATCGGACTTGGACATCTTGGCCGTGGGGTCCTGCAACGAACATATCTTTTCGCCCGTGCGCGGGATGTAAGGCTCGGGCACGGTGAAAGTGTCGCCGTAACGGTTGTTGAACCTCACCGCGATGTCGCGGGTGAGTTCGAGGTGCTGCTTCTGGTCTATGCCCACGGGCACGAGGTCGGAACGGAAAAGCAGTATGTCCGCCGCCATGAGCACGGGATAGTCCATAAGCCCCATGTTTATATTGTCGGCGTGCTTTGCGCTTTTATCCTTGTACTGCGTCATTCTGGACGCCTCGCCGACATAGGTGTTGCAGTTGAGAATCCACTGCAGTTCGGCGTGCTCGGGCACATGAGACTGGAAGTAAAGCAGGGATTTCGCGGGGTCTATGCCGCACGCGAGCAGCTGCGCGAAAAAGCCGAGACACGCCTGCCTGAATTCGGCTGGCTCGCGGCGCACGGTGAGCGCGTGCAGGTCGGCAATGAAGAATATGCAGTCGTAGTCCTGCTGCATTTTGCCCCAGTTGGACACCGCGCCGAGATAATTGCCGAGCGTGATCGTGCCCGTCGGCTGTATGCCGCTGAGGACTATCTTTTTTCTTTCGATCGGAGTTTTATCGGTCGTTTCTGCCATATAAAGTCCTTTTTAGGTGAAATCTCTCTTTTCAGCGTCTGCCTTCCACGAAGTCGAAGACCGCCTTTTCCGCCTCGTCTTTCTCGATGACCGTGGTGTGACGCACGGGCAAGGAAGCAAGCCCGAGAATATTGTCGGGGCACTCCGCCGCGGTGTAGGCGTGCAGTTTCCTGACGGCTTTCACGGGGTCGGTTTCCCTGGCTTCCGCGACGGCGTTGTAGACATCGCAGGGGAATTTGTAGGGGTTTGCCGTGGACACTATTACGGCGGGAGTGTCGTCGCCCGTCTCCGAGGAATAGTCGTCGTAGACGCCGACCGCGACCGCCGTGTGCGGGTCGAGCACATACCCTTCGAGGTCGAAGTAATTGAACATCGTCTCGCGGGTCTCGTCCTCGTCCAGCCACCCCGCCTCGAATACGCCGAGGGACAGCGAGGAGGTGTCCAGCGTGAATTTGCCGGTCTCGGCAAGCGAAGAATATATCTCCCTCATCTTGCCGTCGTCGCGCCCCGACACCTCGAAGAGCAACCGTTCGAGGTTGCTGGACACGAGAATGTCCATGGACGGCGACATGGTCTTGAAGAATTTGCGGTTGGAGTCGTATTCGCCCGTCGAGAAGAAATCGTAAAGGATGTTGTTCTGGTTGCTCGCCACGACGAGTTTGCCCACGGGTATGCCCATGCGGTAGGCGTAATAGCCCGCCAGAATGTTGCCGAAGTTGCCCGTCGGTACGGCGAAGTTTATCTTGTCGCCCTTCTCGATCTCGCCGCTTGCGACCAGGTCGCAGTACGCCGACACATAATAGGCAATCTGCGGAGCGAGCCTGCCCCAGTTTATGGAGTTCGCCGACGACATCTCTATGCCCTTCTCTTTCATGCGGGCTACGACGGACGCGTCGGTGAAAATGCGTTTGACTGCGCGTTGCGCGTCGTCGAAATTGCCCTTTATGCCCGCCACATGGACATTGCCACCCGCCTGCGTGATCATCTGCAGTTTTTGCATGGGGCTGACGCCGCCCTCGGGATAGAACACTATGATTTCGGTGCCCTCGACATCGCGGAAGCCTTCGAGCGCGGCTTTGCCCGTGTCGCCGCTCGTCGCCACCAGCACGAGGGTGCGGCTGTCGTCGCCGAGTTTGCGTTTGGATGCCGTCATGAGGTGGGGAAGCACGGTGAGCGCCATATCCTTGAACGCGCAGGTGGGGCCGTGCCACAATTCCATGATATACTCGCCGTCCTCTATTTTGACGACGGGACAGGGGTCGCCGTCGAAACGCGAATACGCCGCGCGAGCGTAGCCGAGAAGTTCTTCGTAGGAAAATTCGTCCATATACAGGGACAGCACTTTCGCCACGCGCTCGGGATAGTCGGCTTCGATGAGTTCGTCCAGCATTTTCCCGTCGATAAGCGGGAAAGACGACGGAACAATAAGTCCGCCGTCATCGGAGATACCTTTGACGATTGCTTCCGCCGCCGTGTAGACGCGGGAGCAATCTCTAGTGCTGATGTATTTCATTCTGCTCCTTGATATTTCCTCAGGAAATCGGGGAAATTCTCCTCGTTTTCGCTGACGGTGAGCACGAAGCGCGTCTCCGTCGTGGTCGCCACCGCGTAGATGTCGGTGAAGAAGTCCTCCATCTCGGAGACGGGACGGTTGAGCATTCTGTGCGCGCCGTCGATGTAAAGGGTCTCTATGTCGTGATTGCCTGCGAGTATGCCTTTGATGAAACCCATCAGTTCGCGCTCGTCAATCGCGCCCCTGACCTTTTTCAGGCACTCGGTGTTGATGACGCGGATCTGGTAACGCAGGGAATACATATACCTGTCGGTGTCGGTGATAAAAACTATATCGCCTTTTGCGGTCTCGACATTGTCGTTCGCCATGTCTATAATAATCTTGGTTTTGCCGGTGCCCTTGGCTCCGGTGATGAGTTTTATCATAACAACCTCCGATTATATTTTATATAAAACGCGGGCGAAAAACAAGACCCATTTTGCGCCGCGCCCCGCGCCGCTCCCCTCTCACAGATAAGCCGAGAAAGCGGCGTGCCTTTCGGCGTCGAGAGCAAGGAACATCGCGTCCAGCTCCTCATCGGCGATTGCCGTCGTCCTGCCCGCGGCGTACTGCTCGTCCACCTTTTCCCTTATGGCGGCTATGAGCGCGTCTTTCTTGTCGATTTTCATTTCCTCGGGCACATTGTAATAGGAGTTTATCCAGAACGCTATGCCCGCCAGTCCGCTGAAGGAATCCACTATGACGCGCGCGGGACGGTTGAGGATTTTCTCGGTGTCGAAGATGTTGTAAATCTCCTGATCCTTGAGCATTCCGTCGGCGTGGATGCCGGCCTTTGTGACATTGAAATTCTTGCCCACGAAAGGCGTCCTCTCGGGGATGTCCATCCCCATTTCGTGTTCGAAATATTCGGCGATTTCGGTGATGACGGACAGATCCATTCCGCCCGCCGTGCCGCGCAGCGAGGTGTACTCTATCGCCATTGCCTCGAGGGGGGTGTTGCCCGTTCTCTCGCCTATGCCCAGCATCGTGGTGTTGACCGCCGAGCAACCGTGCAGCCACGCCGTCGCCGAGTTGACGACCGCCTTGTAAAAATCGTTGTGTCCGTGCCATTCCAGTTGCTCGGACGGGATTTCGGCGTAATAGCGGAACCCGTAGACAATGCCCTGCACGCTCCTCGGGAGCGCGGTGCCGGGATAGGTCACGCCGTAACCCATGGTGTCGCAGGCGCGGATTTTGATGGGAATACCGCTCTCGCGGGACAGTTTCATCAGTTCGATCGCAAAGGGCACGACGAATCCGAAATAGTCCGCGCGGGTGATGTCCTCGAAGTGGCAACGCGGCACGATACCCAGTTCGAGCGCCTTTTTGACTATGGTGAGATATTTCTCCATGGCCTGCCCGCGGGTGAGATTCATCTTCTTGAAGATGTGATAGTCGGAGCAGCTGACCAGTATGCCCGTCTCCTTGAGCCCGAACTGCTTGACCAGCTCGAAGTCCTTTTCGTTCGCCCTTATCCACGAGGTGATTTCGGGGAATTCGTAGCCGAGGTCGAGGCACTTGGTCACGGCTTCCTTGTCCTTGTCGCTGTAGAGGAAGAACTCGCTCTGTCTCACCAGCCCGTTGGGACCGCCGAGACGGTGCAACATCTTGTAAAGGTCCACTATGTTCCTGACGGAAAACGGCTTGCACGCCTGCTGTCCGTCACGGAAAGTGGTGTCCGTCATGTAGATGTCGCGGGGACATTCCATAGGCACATGCCGCATGTTGAATGTCGTCTTGGGAATTTCGCCGTAGGTGAATATCTTGCGGTGAAGATTGGGGTGATCGACATCCTGAAGATTAGGCTTGTAGGCGTGCTCTTCGATGACATGATGTATCTTGTTGTACTTTATAATCACGGCGGTACCTCCTCAGTCGCCTATGGATTCCAGAAGTTTATTGCGCAGCGCCAGTTGCAACGCCGCCACCATTTCGTCCATATCCCCCAGCATAAACCTGTCGAGGGAATAGAGGGTGAGACCTATGCGGTGGTCGGTCACCCTGCCCTGCGGGAAATTGTAGGTGCGTATGCGCTCGCTGCGGTCGCCCGTGCCCACCTGTGCGCGACGGGTTTCGGCGTATTCCTTGTCCGCCTGCGAACGGTAAAAATCGTAAAGCCTGCTGCGCAGGACTTTCATCGCCTTTTCGCGGTTCTTTATCTGACTGCGCTCGTCCTGACACTCCACCACTATGCCCGTGGGCAGGTGCGTAATGCGGATTGCGGATTCCGTCTTGTTGACATGCTGTCCGCCCGCGCCGCCGCTGCGGTAGGTGTCGATTTTGAGGTCGGTCTCGTTGATGTTGACCTCGACATCCTCGGCTTCGGGCAGCACCGCCACCGTCACCGTCGAGGTGTGTATTCTGCCCTGCGACTCGGTCTCGGGCACGCGCTGCACGCGGTGCACGCCGCTCTCGAACTTGAGTTTGCCCCACGCGCCCTTGCCCGTCACCATGAACACCAGTTCCTTGGCGCCGCCGAGTTCGGTGAAATTCATGTTGATGTCCTCCACCTTCCAGCGGTTGCGGTCGGCGTAATGGCGGTACATCTTCATCAGTTCCGTGCCGAAAAGCGCGGCTTCGTCGCCGCCCGCCCCGGCGCGGATTTCCATGATGACATTGTTGTCCTCGTTGGGGTCGCGGGGAAGCAGAGCAATCCTGATTTCCTCCACATCTCTCTCGAGAGTGTCCTTGAGGGTCTCGAGTTCGTCCTTCAGCATATCCCGCATTTCGGGGTCTTTCTCGCCCTCGAGAAGCGCGGCGCAATCCTCGTATTCCCGCTTGTGCCCGAGGTATGTGTCATAACACTCGGTCACGGGCTCGATTTCGGAATGTTCCTTGGAACAGGTCTTGAAAAGGTTCTGGTCGGAGATGACTTCGGGGCGCGACAAAAGTTCGCCGAGTTCGGCGTAACGGCACTTTATCTTGTCAAGTCGTGCGGATAAACCCTCGCTGAGTTTCATTTATCTGTTCTCTCCTTCCTTCGCGGACGCCGCGGACAACCGCGCCGCCACAATGCGCTCCACTCCTTCCGTATCCTTGTACACCGCCGTGTCGAAGCCGTCGAACATGGCTGCGACAGCCGCCGCCTGCCCCGCTCCCACTTCGACGAAAACGGCTCCGCCGTCCGCAAGGTGCCGCGCGGCTTCGGCGGCGATTATGCGGTAAAACTTCAGCCCGTCCTCTCCCCCGTCGAGGGCGAGACGCGGCTCGAATTTCGCCACCCTTTCGTCCAGCGTCCTCATCTCCGCGCTCGTCACATACGGCGGATTGGACACCACTATGTCAAATTCTTCGCCCGCCACGGGCGCGAACATATCGCCGACGAGCACCCTGAGCGCGACGCCGTTGTTCAGAGCGTTTGCCCTCGCCGTCTCCGCCGCCGCGGGCGAGATGTCCGTCGCGGTGACCGTCGCCGTCGTCTTTGCCGCCACGGCTACGGCAACGGCGCCGCTGCCCGTGCAAAGGTCTAGCACCCTGCCTCCGCCGCGCGCGCGCACTTCCTCTATGACTTTCTCGGCGAGTTCCTCCGTCTCGGGGCGCGGTATGAGCACCTCGGGCGAGACGGCGAGTCTCAGTCCGTAAAATTCCGTATAGCCGAGGGCGTATTGCAGGGGCGCGCCGTCTTTCATTTTTTCGGCAACGGCTTTCGCCGCGAAATACTCTTCCCTGGACAGCACCTTCAACGCGGGCAGTTCGCCGCGCTTCTTGCCCGTCACCTCGACGAGTATCCAGTCGATGTCGCTTTCGTCCGCCGATTTCGCAATCGCCCTGAGTTTGGCGCGCGCGTCCGCCACGGGCATTTCCACGACGAATTTTGTCTCCGGCAGCGTGGGGTCCGCATCCATTGCCATAACCGTAGTGAACGCCTTTATGCTGACTTCCAGCATATCGTCCGTCGGGTTTTTGACGGTGAGTTTCTGCAACAACATTCCCGGCGCGCGAAGCACGCGGAACAGCAGACAGTCGGACTTCGCCAGCAGTTTCAACGCCTCGTAGGCTATGCCTGCCACCACGGGCAGGAACAGCAGTTTGACGCCCAGTTTTATGAGTGCGTTCAGCACGCTCGAATCCGTCACCCAGCCCACGGCGTCCAGCATCCAGTTGACGAGGGCGAACACCACTATGCTGACGACGATGACTATGAACATGAATGTCGTCCCGCAACGGCTGTGCGCCTTGGGACACCCGCGCGCGTTCTCCACCGTCAGGTCGAGCCCGCGCTCGTAACAGTTGATGACCTTATGCTCCGCCCCGTGATACATGAACACGCGCCTGATGTCTTTCATCAGCGTGATTGACAGGACGTACGCCACGAATATCGCGAGCATTATGGCGGCCTCCGTCAGGCTGTACAACGCGGGATGATAATGTGCCCCGGGTATCTCGAATATAAGCCCCGCAAGGAAATTGGGTAGGAACACGAAAAGCCCTATCGCAAGAGCCAGTCCCAACAGCAACGACACCGCCGTCACCACTTTCATGGGGTCTATCCTGAGTTTCTTCGCGGTCTTCTCGCTTGCGGCGGACGGCTCCGCGAAATCGCCGTACACCTCCGCCGAACGCATGAGTATTCCCGTGCCCAGAGCCAGCTGCGACACCAGATTGACCACTCCCCTCACGAAAGGCAGTCTGAAAAAGACGCTTTTCTCGGAGAGCGGCTTCAACCGTCTGGATTCCACGGTGATTGCGCCCGTCGCCGTGCGCACCGCTGTCGCGACGGTGGTGGCGCTCTTCATCATGACGCCTTCGAGCACCGCCTGCCCGCCTATGGATGTGCGCCTGACCGCTCCGCAACCGTCCTTGCCGCGCTTCGTCTTGCCGTCTTTGCTCCCGCACGCGTTCCCGTCTCCGTTTTCGGTGCGCGCCGTTTCGTCCGCGCCCACGCTCGCGATCGGGCTGTCGCCCGCGTCCGCGTTTCCGCTTTCGGCGCATGCATCAACACGCGCGCAAACATCCGTCTGCGGTTGTACGCAAACGGACGGCACGGAGAATCTCTCCCCCGCCGCTTCCGCGGTCGGCGCGGGAGAACTCTCCTTTTCGACGGAACCGTGTTCCGTCACCGAAAACTTTTCATCGAGTTTATCCTGCATACGCGGTGCACGCGCCCGTCGGCGCAATCGCGCTCGCGCGCGTAAGAAAACAGACTGCACAGCGGCAGTCTGTATCCGTGTCAGTCGAGGTTGTATCTCTTCTTGAACTTGTCAACGCGGCCGCCGGTGTCAACGAGCTTCTGCTTGCCGGTGAAGAAGGGGTGGCACTTCGAGCAGATTTCGACCTTGAGAATGTCCGTCTTTTTGGTCGTACCCGTCTGGAAAGTGTGCCCGCACGCGCATTGAACCGTCACGGTATGATAATCCGGATGGATGCCCTCTTTCATGTCTGACTCCTGTTTCGTATTTTTACACCCACACGCGCAGCGATTCACGCGTATATGACATAAAGTTTCTTTATTATATAAAGCGCGCTCCCCGCTGTCAAGCGTTTTCGCCCGCGGGGATTTGCGACACTTCGCCGCCTTTGTCGGAAAGGGCGTCGTACAGCGCGGCGCGCACCTCGCCCGCGGCGGTGTCGCCCGCCTTGCGCTCCTCCCGCGGAATGTCCGCCGAGCCCGACAGCGTAATGCGCGCGGGCGACCCGCCGAGGACATAATAATCATCGGCGAGCAACAGGCACTCTTCTATGTCGTGCGTGACGAAAATCACCGTGCGGGGCGACTCTTTCTCAAGTGCGGAAAACTGCTCGAACAGGCGCAGTTTGAGCGCGTAATCGAGGGCGCGGAAAGGCTCGTCCATAAGCAGGATTTCCGACGGATAAAGGAACGCCCGCGCCAGCGCGACGCGTTGCGCCTGCCCTCCCGAAAGTTCCCTCGGCAGCTTGTCACGCTCCGACATAATCTCCAGCCGCGCAAGCATTTCGTCTATGCGTTTCCTGCGTTCGTTTTTGTCGGAGATTTTGGCTCTCAGCACCAAATCAAGGTTTTTATACACGCTTAAATGCGGTATCAACCTGTCTTTTTGAAAAATGTACGACACATCGCCGTCCGCGCCGTTCACCTCGCCGCCGTACGGAATCAGCTTCGCCACGGCGTTGAGCAGCGTTGTTTTGCCTACGCCCGACCCGCCCAGCACCACGGACACCTTTCCGCCCGCGAACGCCGCGTCGAATCCGTCGAACACCACCCTGTCGCCGTATGCCACGGCAAGCCCTTTCACCGTTATGTCGCGCAGTTCTCTCACCGTCTTTTCTCCCAGAGCGTGCCCACCAGAGTCACCAGTCCTTCCATAAGGAAACTTAGCACAATCGCCACCACCGTCCACGCCAGCAAATCGGCGATTTCGAACATAACGCTTTCGCGTTGCATTTCGACGCCTATGCTCCTCGTCGTCTGCGCCAGCACCTCGGCGGCGATGACCACCTTCACGCACAGCGAAACCGCGCTGCGCGACCCGTCCACGAACACGGGGAACATGGTGGGAATGTATATGCCCGTCAGCCTGTCGCGCTTTCTGACGCCGTAGACTTTCGCCATTTCCAGCAGTTCGCCGTCCACACTGTCGAGCGCGTCGCAGCAGGTGTTGTACAGCAAAGGGAAACACACCAGAAATCCGACGAGCAAAGGCACCTCGGAATCGTCCAGCCACACCACGGCGAGCAGTATGACTGCCATTGTGGGCGCGGACTGCAACACGGTGACGACGGGACGCATGAACTTCCGCACGGGCAGCCACGCCTGCCCCAGTACCGCCAGCGCGACGCCGAACGCCGCCGACAGCAGGAACGCGGCGATTATGCGCCCGAGCGTGTTGCCTATCGCCAGCCACTTTGCTCCGCTGCCGAGCAGTTGTCCGAGGGCGCGGAAAATCTCTCCCACGGACGGGAACACGAGGGGCAAATCCTTGACCGCCGCGACAATCGCCCACATGCCGAGCACCGCCGCGAAAGCCGCGACGGGATACAGGATGTTGGCGATTACTTTTTTGGCGACAGCCTTTTTGTCGGTCATTGTCCGTCCGTCTCCGTTCGGTTGCGCCCGCCCCGTCGTCCGCGACGGGCGCGGCGACGGCGGAGCGAACGCTTTTTGGCTTATTTTCCCACGGTGAGTCCGCTTGCGGAAAGGATTTTCTCGAAAGCGTACTGCGGCACGGCGCCCTGCCCTATGCACCC
Source organism: uncultured Clostridia bacterium (assembly GCA_944360115.1). Taxonomy (GTDB): domain Bacteria; phylum Bacillota; class Clostridia; order Christensenellales; family CAG-917; genus Limadaptatus. Next base: position 7,644 of record CALVTH010000004.1, on the reverse strand, counting down.
CACGGTCTTGCCCTTGAGGTCGGCGGGGGTGACGGTACCCGCGGAATCGGAAATCATATAGAGTATGCCCTTGGTGTTGGAGCAAAGAAATTTGTACGGCTCTCCCTTGACCACGAGATTTGCGCCGCCGTTTGCGGGCATGATGACGATGTCGCCCGCCCTCGTGGCTATTTTGCCCGCTATCTCGGTGGCGGACACGATGTTGACATTGATTTTGTAGCCCGCAACAGTCAGCGTGTCGGCTTCGGCGATGAGTTTGGCAACCGCGAGCACGGGTGCGCCGTCGGGCACATAAAGTTCGAGAGTGCCGCTGCCGCCGCCCTGTTCGGTCGCCGCCGCCTCGTCGTAATAGACGCTGTCGGGCACATTGCTCACGGAATTGAGCGTGGCGAGCATATCGGCGACGGTGGCTTTCAGCGCGTCGTCCATATACACTCCGACATTGCATTTGGGCACGCTTGCCGCAGGATACGCCGAAGCGCTGCCCGCCGCCTTCAGAAGCGCGGTCATCTCGGACGCGTGCGCGGAAATATAGTCGAGGTTGTCTTCGAGCACGGCGAGAAAGGCGTCGACGAATGTCTTGTCGGCGGCAAGCTCGCTCCTGACGAAAGTGCTGGACATCGGGAATCCGCTCGTGCCGCCAGTCGCCTTGTCAAACTCGCTTTGCAGGTCCATGACCACGGAGAAACCCTTGCCCTGTCCCGCGGTTGCGGCGGGCTCGCCCACTATGCCGTAGTCGATTTGTCCCGCGGTGAGCGCGGCTTGCACGGCGGCGCCGTCGGCGTAATATTTCACGGTGACGGACGCGTCGCCGTCGCCGTCTTCCTTCCCGTCGGGATTGCAGGCGGCAAGCCCGACCGCCAGCGCGGCAATCAATGCCGCGACGGTTGCCACAACGAAAACCTTTTTCAGAATGTCGTTCATAAAACCTCCGCGCCGCGATGGCGCAAATTTATTCCGTATCGCTGCCGCGCGACGCGAAAGGCAGAAGAACTTTTCCGCGATCTAAACAGGTGTTTTGCGGATTATTCCACTTCGAAAGAGGTCATAGCGGATTTCACGGTGAGGGAGGGGAACTGCCCCAGTCTGCCCGTGAGCGCCGACACTCTTTCCGTCGCGCCTTCGACTATGAGAGCGATTGCGTTGCCTTCCGCTCTCGGCACGCCCATACGCCCGATGATGATGTCGGCGAAGTCGCTCAGCACGCTCTGCATTTCGAGAACGACTTCCTTGCCGCCCGTGACGACGATTCCCACAACGCCTATTCTTTTCATATTTTCTCCAAAAAAACGCCACTCCCTACGGAATGGCGGTGATTGCATTACGGCGATAATCGTCTTGCACTCCGACCTGCGGTCATCGTATGGGAACGATTCAATTATAACACGGCGCGCGGAACAGTCAAGCGTTTTGCGCCGCCGACGCGTTGCCTTTATAATTCCACAACGGCATGAACGCGTCCTTGTACCCTTCCATCGTCTTCGTCCACGCAGCCAGCTCCTCCGCCGTCATGTCCGCGGTGGCGAAGTCCGCGGCGGCAAGCGACTCCAGCGCAGCGCGCACGCTGTCTCTGGCAAGGAATCTTCCGACGGCATCCGTTATGTGCTCCACGGCGTCCTGCCTGTAGTCCACGGTCTCGTCCGCAACGGAAGAGGCGGCGTCGTTGACAAGGCTTTCCGCGCTTACGACGACGGTTTTGTACCAATCGGAAACGGAAGCGGGCTCTTCTTCGTTCCCCCACGACGGCGCTTCTTTGTTCACCCACGACGGCACTTCGAGACCGAATTCCTCACACAACGACTTCGCGCGCTCCCGCAGTTGGTTGTAGCGCGTCTTTGTCTTGGTGTGATTGCCGCTGACCAGTCCCTGCGCATAAGCGTTCTTGAAACTGTTGACATATATGCCCGCCACCACTATCGAAATGGCGCGGTACTGCTCCGGCTCAATCATATTCTCAATGGCGGTCGCCTGTCCCTCGTACACCCAGATGTCCAGCAATGCCGAACAGGCGAACAGGTTGATGAGATTGTCCATATCCGTCTCGGAAGCGTAACGGGCAAGCTGTGCGGCGAGTTTCTTCCCGAAGGCGCCCTCTCTCTCCGCCGCCAGCACCAGTTCGGCGTAAAGTATTGCGGAATTGTATTCCTTCGCCGTCTCGTCCTCGAGTTCTCCGTTTGCCGCGGCGTAATCGAACAGCCTGTCTATGAAACGGTAGGCGCCCTGCCCGTCCCTTTCGTTGAGCAGCGCATTGCCCGCGTTGTACACGGTGTCGAGCGAATAGTACATCCAGTCCACGGCAAATTTCATCTCTCCGAAATATCCGAGCATTCCGCCGATACCCAGCGACGAAGGCAACGCGAGTCCGCCGAAAGCGTCGTCGAGTTTGCCCAGCGTGTCCGAAAGCAACGCCACCTCGTCGGCGGTGAACTTGTCGCGCAACGCCGCCGCCTGAGAAAGGAACGATGTAAGATAGGTGTACGCGTCGGCATTGCTTATGTCGGAAAGCGCGCCCGCGTTCATCGCGTCGATTATGGCGTAAAGTCCGTCGCCCGTCTCGCCGCTGCCGAACATATACATTCCCTGATAAGCCATATCCACCAGGGCACATATCCCCGTCTTTGCCTCCTGTATGCTGTCGGCAATGCCGTCGTTGCCGGAATACGCGGAGAGCAAGGCGCTTACGGCGGTGCGGGTGTTTTCTATGTCCGCAAGCCGAGTGCCCGACGCGCAGGCGGCGGCCGCGTCGAGTGAGTCGCCTATGGCGGCAAATATCTCCTCGCCGTCGGCAAGTTCCCTGAGCAGGGCGAAGATTATTTCCTGCGTGTCGGCGGAGGTCAGACCGCTGTCGGAAAACGCTTTCACCAGTTTCTCGAAGTCGAACGACGAGCGCAGAAGTGATTTCGCGTCGTCGGTCGTCATATAGTCGGAAAGCGCTTTGATTTTGCCGGTGGAAAGCGTCGACATACCGGACATCAGCGCGCCCGCGCGTTCTATCCACGCCGAAGCCACGATATAAGCCGACGGACTGTCAAGCGCGGCGGCTTCGGCGGCGGACATATCCGTTTTCCACCCCTCTCCCGCCGCCGCGACGGCGTTGTTGACGAAAGCGGAGACCGCCTCTTCTCGCGTTATCCGGTCGGCGGAAGGCGGATTTTTGGGTTTGCAGGCGACGAGCGCCGTCGCCGCAATCGCCGTCACGAGCAACAGCGTGACGACGAGCAACGCCGCCTTCCCCGCGGCGCGTCTGCCCGTTTTCTTCACGGCGGAATCCTTCTCCGTCATATCACATTCTCCTCATTCCGTAACGCCGCGCGAACCCGAACAACGCGGGTACGGCGACGAACAACAGCGCAAGCACGGCGCCCGAGGTCACCGTCACCCACGCTTCGTACATATATCCGAAATATTGACCGAACAGTTGCAGCGCGTTGACGAGACTGAGCGCGCCCAGCGCCGAAAGCGGCAGAGCCAGCAGGAACGCCGAAAGACTCGCCACGCCCTGCTCCGCCGTCTCGGAAGCCAGCAACATTCTCTTCGACATACCCGCGCACATCAACGACGAACGCGCGTTTTCGGAGTGCGTCCTGCCCAGCACCACTCCCGCCGCCGCTATCACGAAAGTCAACGCGCCGAGAATGAACGCCAACGCCCCGATGAGGTTGAACACGCTGTCCAGCGACTGCAAATCCCACCTGTACGCTTCGAGCGCGGGCACGGCGTAGTAGTTGTACTGCGCGAAAACGCTCCTTATTTCCTCGGCGGCAAAGCCCGCGTCGCCCGTCACGCGCAGGACGACGGTGTCGGGGTTTATGCCGTACGCCGCGGTGAGGGTCTCGTGCGAAACTATGACATAGTGTCCCGTGAACAGTTCGTGCGACACCAGTCCACCCACCGTAAATTCGTGCTGCACGCCGTCGACCGCAAGCGTTACCTTGTCGCCGACGCTCACCCCGTACAACTGCGCCATGGAATAGTCCAGCACCACGCAATCGTCGGACCCGAGCGCCGCGACCACCTCCTCGCGCGGGGTTATATAACCGAAATCGACGAGATTGACGGCTTCCGCCGAGCCGAGTATGTTCATTGTCATGCCGTCGAATCCCTCGCCGGAAAGCTGCGCCTGCCGCCACACCATAAGATAGGCTTCGCGTACGCTGTCGGACTGGGCGGCGAAAGAGTCGGTGTCCACATTGGCGGGCACATTGGTGACCAGCACTATGTCCTCGAATTCCGCGGTGTAGTCGGTGAATATCGAAGTGGTGAGCGACCACGCCATAAACAGCAACATAACGACGAACATGCCCACGCCGAGAGTCTGGGCGGAACGCGCCGTCCGCTTTTCGCGGAGCGCGGCGTAACCCGCCGTCATCGCCGCCGGGGAATGAACCCGCGTCATGAGTCGGGAAAGCCCGCGCACCACGCAGGGCGCCCACGCCGCCGCCGTTGCGACCGTGAGCAGCAGATTGATGACGGAAAGCACGCCTTTTGCGCCGGGAACGAGATTTTCGACGAGAAGCGCGACGAGCGTGACGCCCGTGACCGCGCCCGCCAGCGCGAAAATCCTGCCGCTTTCGCCGCGCACGCCGAGGAGGTTTTCCTTGGCGGTGTCGCGGAAAGCGCGGAATATGGGGTAGAGCGAGACGGCGAACGCCAGCACCGCCCCCGCCGCCGAAGCGGCGAAGAGATACCAGCCGTTCACCGAGAAAGTGAGCGAGGACGACAGCGTGAGCTTGAGCAGCATGACGAATATGCCGCCCGCGACGGCCGCGCCGACCACCGCGCCGATGAGCGCGACGACCGCGCTTTCCGCGGCGAACACCGACAGAATCTGTCTGCGCGTAGCGCCCAGCATGGAGAGTTTGGCGGCGTATGCGCGCTTGTATTCCGCGCTGAGCAGGAAGATGAGCGCGACGGCGATGACGGACAGCGCGACGACAGCGACGCCCGCAATGCTGACGGGAGCGGAAACGCCGTTGGCGCGGGTCTCGACATAGCCCGTATCCGCGGCAACCGTAACTGTGAGGTCGGAGTAATCTTCGAGGGCGGCAATGTCGACGATGAGCGAGGAAGCGTCCACGCCCTCGGCCGCCTTGACATAAATTTCGTTGTACACGACCACGCCGCCGAGCAATCTGTCCGCGCCGCCGTCGATGTTGCCGATGACGGTGAACGGCGCATCGGAGAGGAAATATCCGTCGTTCTCGGCAATCGCCGTCACGAAGAAAATCTCGCCGCCGAGCACCAGTCTCTCTCCCCTGCCCACGCCGAGAGCCTCGGACGCGGCGCGGGAAATGACGACGCTGTTGGCGTTGCTCGCGCCCGACAGGTCGGCGACGCTTCCTTCCGCGAAATTTATGGAGTGGAGTTTCTCCCATTCGCCCTCTTCGAATCCGCGCAGCTTGACATACTGCTCGCCCGAGGGCGTGCTCGCCAGCGCGTAAAGGGAAAGCGTGGGCACGGCGAATTCCACCCTGTCGCCGAGCGCGGACAACGGCTCGACGGAAGTCAGGCGGTTGCCGCCGCTCTTGCCCGCGATGAGAATGTCGGAATCGCCGGCGTCGGCGGTCTCCACCGCATAGATGTAGTCGTACACCGCGTCGCCGAAGGAAAACACGCAGAAAAACATTGCCACCGCAACCGCGATGACAAGCACGGCGCACACCGTGCGGAGGGGCTTGGCCCTCAGGTTTTTGAGCGCGAGAGAGAGTGTCATTTCAGTCGGCGTGTGCGACGGGGGCGGAATCGGAAATTATCCTGCCGTCCTCGATTTCGATTATGCGGGAAGCGCACGCGGAGTGCGCCGTCGAGTGCGTTACCATAAAGAGGGTGACCCCGCGCTCGGAGTTTATGCGCCCGAGAAGTTCCATAACCTGCGCGCCCCTCTCCTTGTCCAGACTGCCCGTCGGCTCGTCGAGGAATATTATGCGCGGAGAAGTGACGAGGGCGCGCGCCAGCGCGACGCGCTGCTGCTCGCCGCCCGACAACTGACGGGGCAGATTCTTAAGGCGCTTGTCTATGCCGAGGAAAGCGCATATCTCGGCGACGGAATCGGCGAAATCCTTTTCCCTCTTGCCGTCGAGCAACAGGGGCAGGACGATGTTTTCGTACGCGGTGAGGTGCGGCACAAGGTTGTCGAATTGGTAAACGAAAGACACTTCCCGCCTGCGCATTGCGGCGAGTTCGCCGTCGTCGGTGGCGGCAAGATTCCTGCCAAGCAGTTCGACGGTGCCGGAAGTGGGCTTGTCCACTCCCGCGAGAAGATAAAGCAGGGTGGATTTGCCCGAGCCGGATTCGCCGACGACGGCGACGAATTCGCCGTCGCGCACCTCGACATCGACGCCTTTGAGCACCTCGGTCTCCACGGAATCGGTGGAATAGACCTTGGTAAGCCCCTGCGCTTTAAGGATAATTTCGCTCATAACGACCTCACTTTGCCCTGTAAGTATAACACAACGCGCGCGCGCCCTCAATACCGCGACGGAAAAAGTGCAATATGAAAAGCCCCGCCGTGTTGTAAAACCGCGCGGAAGGTGCTATCATAGCGCCGTGGAAACGGTGGACGAACGAATTGGATTCATTGCGAACGGAACGCGCGGCAAGCGCCTGCTTCTGCACGCCTGCTGCGGCCCCTGCGCCGCGGGAGTGCTGCCCGCCGTCACGCCGCACTTCGATGTCACGCTGTTTTACTTCAACCCCAATATTTTGCCGAAATCGGAGTTTATTAAACGCCTTGACACTCTGAAGTCGCTGTTGGAGCATTTCCCCGATGTCAAACTCATAGTCCCCGAGCAGTCGGAAGAGGATTTCCTCTCCCTCGTGCGCGGGCTGGAAGATATGCCCGAAGGCGGCGCACGGTGCGATGTCTGCTTCCGCCTGCGCCTTGACGCAACGGCGGAATATCTAGCCGCACACCGCGACGAATTCGACGCTTTCGCCACCACCCTCACCGTCAGTCCCAGAAAAAACGCCCCGCGCATAAACGCCGCGGGACAGGCCGCCGCCGAACTCTTCGGCGTGGATTATCTCTCTTCCGATTTCAAAAAACGCGACGGTTATCTCACTTCCGTCAGGCTGTGCAAGGAATTCGGTCTTTACCGTCAGCACTACTGCGGGTGCGGCTTCCCTTTCCTGCCCGACCAGGACTGACACGCCTGCGGACAAAACGCGCGACGCGCGCCTTTCCGCCGCCCGAGTCTTTAGCCCGCCGCCCCGCACCGCTCCGTTGCGCTCCGCGCCTGCTGCCGCCCGTTTCGGCAATGCGTTTGCCTGCCCTCCCGCCGCTTTCGTTTGCGCATTCAACGCCGCTCGTTACGCCGTAAAAAGAAAAACCGCTTTTTAGCGGTTTTCTATCATCGACTTGACTTTCATCAGGCGTATCGTCGCGCTTCTCTCGTTTTCGTCCAGTTTCATTGTGATGTACTTTATCGTCTCTTCCAGTTGCGGTATCATCACATATTCCAGCGCATTGACCCTGCGACGGTTCTTCTCGATTTCGTCGGCAAGCATATTGCAGGACTTCTCCACTTCCGCGAGTTTCAACATCTTTCCGAGCAAGGTGGACAGCGATGCTATCGAGCTGTCCAGCTCCGCCGTCACCGTGGCGAAGGAATAGGGATAAAGGTCGCCTTTTTCTCTCTCCACCAC